>JBQTHT010000272.1:0-10971 GCA_052389595.1 Nitrospiraceae bacterium | reverse complement strand
TATTGCTTCTTTTCCAGGTCCTTCAAATGATGTCGAATGACTGCTTCAACCACAGACCCTTTGAGCGCTCCCGGTCGCGCGCCCACGGATCCCATCGGACTGCGGCCTAGATACCCAAGCTGAAGTAACAAGCATTCCGATAGATCGCGGGCCCCCACACCGGTCGGATCAAACGTTTGGATCTCTCTCAGAACTGATTCGGCCTGCTCAATGGAACCTTGCACGCTATCCGAAATTTCGGCGAGAGGCGTCCGCAGATAGCCATCATCGTCCAGATTTCCAATGATCGCTCGCCCAATAGCCTTCTCACTCTCTGAAAGCCCGGAAAGTGAGAGCTGCCACAGGAGGTGGTCCTCAAGTGAAGCTGCTTTCGCCACCGTTTGTTCATAGGAAGGGAACTCATCTTGAGCCGAGGCAGGATACTCCGTGTCACCAACGCGCCGATCGCTCTCAAAATAGTCCTCCCACCCCGCTGCTGACAGCTCTTCGGGACTTTCAGATCCTTCGGCGGTCACATCTTGATCTGACGCTTCTCCACTGCCAGCTTGAGTCAGACTCGTCCCATCCGGCTCGCGCTCCTCTTCGCTCGGAAGTTCCCCTTCATCACTTTCCGCCGGCATCTCATCGAGGAGGGGATTCTCCATCAAATGCTGCGCCAAGCTTTGCTGGAGTTCCAGTCGCGAGAGCTGCAGCAGTTTGATCGCCTGCTGCAACTGCGGCGTCATAATCAATTTTTGACTGAGCCGCAGGTCAAGACGCAACTTCATTCATGACCTCGTCACACCACGAACCTACAGATGAAAACTCTCGCCCAAATACACAGTTCTTGCTGTCGAACTGTTCACAATCACGTCCGGCGTCCCCGATTCGAGAATGAGGCCCTCATTAATAATATACGCCCGATCAGTGATCGACAGAGTCTCTTGGACATTATGATCGGTAATCAACACCCCAATCTGTTTTTGCTTGAGTCGGATGATGATCTGTTGAATATCGGCGACGGCAATCGGATCGATACCGGCGAACGGTTCATCCAGTAGCATGAACAAGGGGTCCGTCGCCAGCGCTCGCGTAATCTCCAAGCGCCGCCGTTCCCCGCCGGACAACGCATACGCCTTACTTTTTCGGATGTGAACCAAATCCAACTCTTTGAGCAGTGCCTCAACTTTCAGCGCCCGATCGTCCTTAGACATCTCTAACATTTCCAGAACAGCAAGAATATTATCTTCCGTAGAAAGTCGGCGGAAGACCGAAGACTCCTGAGGAAGATACCCGATACCCTTCCTCGCTCGCTTATACATCGGAAGACTCGTGATGACCTCGCCGTTCAACACAATATTACCTTCGTCCGGCTGGCATAGCCCGACCATCATGTCAAAGATTGTCGTCTTACCTGCGCCGTTGGGGCCCAGCAATCCCACGATTTCTCCGGCATGCACTTCGAGAGATACACCCTTGACGACCTTTCGGCCTTTAAAACTTTTGGCTAACTCCGTAGCGGCAAGACGCTCTTTCGGCATAGAAGGATCCACAGAGGTGTCCTTCGAGTCAGTCATCTGGCAGACCTCCCTCATCGGGACGCCCCTTCACCCTCTATCATGACATGCGATCCTCCTTCGACGACACTCCGATCCTCCGCCAAAAACATCGTAATTCGTTTCCCACTGACCCGAGTCCCCTTCTGCCAGGCGACAGGGTCACCAAACAGAATAATCTTCTCTTCATTTTGGTAATAGATGGCCTTCTGACAGGTTGCCTGCCCACCTTCCTTTTCAATCTTCACCCGTCCCGTCGCTTCAATCATGCTCACGGAACGGTTTGACACGGTGGGAGGTGCGTCGGGACCTGCGGCCTTTCCGACAACCGGCACATTTCCGTTGAGGTCCTTTTGTTCATTGGATTTGCCCGATAATGCGGATTGATCTTGGGATCGAAACGACACGACCATCTTGTCGGAATGTACCACCAGCGCGCCTTTTGTCAGTACCACTGACCCCTCAAAAATGGCTTTGTTGTCTTGATTCCGCACCGTCATTTTCTTCGCAGTAATGGTGGTGCTGATAGAAGAAGCGTCCGCCTTCGGCAAGCTGGCGTCAGCCGAATGCGTGGTCGCAACCGCCCCCCACCACAGGGAATTAAGAAGAAGCAGCAATATCCACACGGACATCTTCCAACACCTGAAATTCTTCGACATCAGGTTTTGCAACCAAGCCACGGCCATTGACTTGTAATCCATGACCGCTAATCGTCACGGGAGCAGTGGTCGAGATTTCACGCCGTTCATCGCTCCACGAAAGATGGTTTGAATAGATGGTATATCCGCTTTCGGTTTCAATTTTGATGGGATCGGATCGATTCGACAAGATAAAATCTTTTCTCGCCGTATCCAACATCCCCTCATCACCCTCCAGGCTCAACTCTCTTCCTTGGGGACCCAGGAGGGTAACATGGACTCGTTCGAGGACCGCCCGGCTTTCACCCTCGAACAGGCGAGCGTGCTGAGCACGAACTTCCCACTGCACAACGCCGCTCTTCGTCTGTGTAAACGCAAATTCTTTGATAGTGGCGTCTGCCCGCTCAAAGCCGTTTGGAGCTGCCTTGAGGGCCGGGACTGATTCGGTCCTGGTGAAAAGGAGGTATGCCAAAAACGAAGCCAAGATAACGCTCGCAGCGAGTAAAAATCTGCGCAGTACACGTTCCCATTTCATGCCAGCCTTCTCCTGGCATGATAGTAGCATGAGGGTTGCACCAAGTAAACTGATGCCCTGGAAATAAAGAGAAGGATCAACGCCTGTGTCAAGGCAACGCGCAGAAGGAAGGAATATACGTAGAATACTATACGGATGCGAGCCCGCATCCGTGCCAGGTTTTCAAAAGGGTGTTACTCTGAATTCGAGGCGGTCCCCGGGGAACCCTTCTTAGAAACCTTGTTCTCTTTAGTCCCGGACGCCTCGGCAGTCCTTGCCACAAGTTCCAATGCCACAAGTTCAGCAGCATCTCCGACCCGCCTACGGGTCTTGATCATCCGAGTGTAGCCTCCCGGACGATTACTGAATCGGACCGCCACATCGCTGAAAAGTTTGGACACCACGCTTTTGCTGCGGAGAAATCCAAGCGCGCGTCTCCTGGCAGGAAGACTCCCTTCCTTTCCGAGCGTAATCATCCGGTCCGCAAATCCCCGCACTTCTTTTGCCTTCGCTTCAGTCGTTTCAATGCGCTCATGTTCGAGCAAGGAGGTGACGAGGCTACGGAACAGGGCCCATCGATGTTTGGTTTTTCGCCCGAGCTGTCTTCCTTTTTTATTGTGTCGCACGATCGTTCCTCACTCGACTTTTGCGCTGTTGTCCGCAGGTGGAAGAGACTCTAATTTTGTGCCTAGGCTCAATCCCATCTCGGTCAACAGTTCCTTGATCTCATTCAGTGACTTCTTCCCGAAATTCTTTGTCTTCAACATTTCCACTTCAGTCCGCTGCACCAAATCCGCGATTGTTCGAATGTTTGCATTCTTCAGACAGTTAGCGGCTCGTACGGACAATTCGAGTTCATTCACGCTGCGGAAGAGGTTCTTATTGATCTCGTGCGACTGCTCATCACGCCCGGACTCAGGCTTAGCTTCCGTCCGCTCTTCCGGGTTGATGAAGATGTCCAAGTGGTCACGCAAGATACCTGCAGCGGTGGATAAGGCATCTCTCGGACTGATCGTGCCATCAGTCCAAATCTCGAACGTGAGCTTATCATAGTCGGTCATGCGACCCACACGGGCATTTTCTACATGAAAATTGACCCGTTTGATCGGAGAGAAAATTGAATCAACCGCAATCACACCAATCGGCAATCCCTCTTCCTTGTTCCGTTCCGCAGGCACATAACCTCGACCATGCTTCACGACCAACTCCATGTCGAGGGTCGCATCCTTATCGAGGGTCGCGATATGGAGGTCCGGCGTCAAAATGCTCACATCGCCGTCATGAGTGATGTCGGACCCCTTCGCTTCGCCGGCGCCTTTCTTTTTCAGACGAATCGTTTTGGGTTTATCGGTATGAAGCGCCAACCGCAAACTTTTCACATTGAGGATAATCGAGGTGACATCTTCTGTCACGCCCGGGATAGTGGAAAATTCATGAAGGACTCCCTCAATGCGCACCGTCGTCACCGCCGCGCCGGTCAGCGACGAAAGCAACACTCGACGCAAGGAATTGCCGATCGTCGTGCCGAATCCGCGCTCAAAGGCTTCAGCGGAAAATCGACCGAACATTGGGGAAAGTGTCTCTTTGTCGACTTCGACCCGCATTGGGATCTGAAAGTCTTTCATCGCCTTGATCATGATTCCCCCTTCACCTCATCCATTAAGCTATATACCAGTGGGCCGTGCCCCCTGGATCCGGACCACGCGTTACCTCGAATACAATTCCACGACCATCTGTTCGTTGACTGGAAGGACAATCTGGTCCTTGGTCGGAAGGGCCCGAACTGTCCCTTTGAAAGCCGCACGATCCAGTTCGAGCCATTCTGGAATTCCTCGTCCATCGACCGCCTCCAGTGCGGACTGAATCGGAAGAAGGTTCCGGCTGCTCTCGCATACTTGGATCACGTCGCCAACTTTGATCCATGCTCCCGGGATATTCGTTTTCCGCCCATTGACCATAATGTGGCCATGATTCACCAACTGTCTGGCCTCCTTGCGGGATGCGCCAAGCCCCAACCGATAGGCCACGTTGTCCAGCCGACATTCCAACAGACGTAACAGCGCTTCGCCGGTAATGCCTGTTTGACGTTCAGCACGCTCAAACAGGCCTCGGAATTGGCGTTCCTGCAATCCGTAAATACGCCGCAACTTCTGCTTTTCTCGCAACTGGACACTGTAATCGGAGGTTCGGTGGCGTCCCTGTCCATGTTGTCCAGGCGGATAGCTTCTCCGCTCGATCGCACACTTCTCCGTCATGCAACGCACGCCTTTCAGAAAAAGCTTCTCCCCTTCTCGCCGGCAGAGCCGACAGACCGGACCTCGATACTTGGCCACTATCTCACCTCACAGAAAGTATAATTTTGTGATGCGGTGATCTGGGCATCTTCCATCGGACATCACATTGCCAAACCAGTAGATCACCAACTTACCAATTTTTCACACTCGCCTGCGCTTAGGGGGACGGCAGCCGTTATGCGGAATTGGTGTGACATCACGAATCAAATTAATGCGCATGCCCGCGGACTGTAGCGATCGAATGGCGGACTCTCGTCCGGCCCCAGGTCCATTCACATAGACATCCACCTGGCGCATGCCGTGTTCCATAGCCTTCCTTGCTGCAGTTTCTCCCGCTCGTTGCGCTGCAAACGGCGTGCTTTTGCGAGACCCCTTAAAGCCTTGATTGCCTGAACTCGCCCATACGACCGTGTTGCCGCTCATGTCCGTGATCGTCACGATCGTATTGTTAAATGACGCCTGGACGTGAGCCACTCCGCTTTGAACGACTTTGCGTTCCTTCTTCTTTCCTTTTTTGACACTCATGCCGTATCCCTAATCTTTGCCACAGAGTTATGATGATCACCCGCCGCTGGCCGTCCCGGCAGGCTTCCTTGCTTTCCCCATGGATGCACGCTTTCCTTTTCTGGTGCGTGCATTCGTTTTCGTCCGTTGTCCTCGAACCGGAAGGCTCTTCCGATGTCGCAGACCCCGGAAGGTACCCGTATCGACCAGTCTCTTGATGTTCATCGAGACTTCCTTTCGAAGGTCCCCTTCGACCTGGTAATCGCGCTCAATAATTTCACGCAACTTGACGATCTTATCTTCACTCAAATCCTTGACTCGAATGGCGCCGTCAACACCGGACTTCTTCAGAATTTGTAACGCCGCCGCTCGTCCGATGCCAAAGACATATGTCAGCCCGATGTCCACCCGCTTTTCCCTGGGCAAATCGACGCCTGCGATACGAGCCATATCTTCTCCGTTCTGTTAGTGTCTCTCTCCACAGGGAGTCGGCTGGGTCAGGCTCAGGCTCCGAGTGCGCGCATCGAACGCGACCACTTCATGCGCGTGTTCTGCGAGCGGGAGTCTGCCCTGCCGGCTCCCGTCTCCCTATCCCTGTCGCTGCTTGTGCCGGGGGTTGTCACACAGAACCCGCACCACTCCACGCCGGCGAATAACTCGACACTTCGAGCAAATGGGCTTCACTGATGATTTGACTTTCATAGGTTTCTGCGTCGCGCCTCTTCTTCACTTAAACCGATACGTGATACGTCCTCGAGTCAGGTCGTATGGAGACAACTCCACCGTGACTTTGTCGCCGGGCAAAATTCGAATAAAGTGCATCCGCATCTTTCCCGAAATGTGCGCGAGGATCTTATGGCCATTGTCCAGATGAACCCGAAACATCGCATTCGGTAACGTCTCTGCCACAGTTCCTTGAACTTCAATGACATCTTCCTTCGCCACAATTTACAACCTTAGGTAGAGACCCCAATTGTCTCCAGCAGACTGAGAATCCTGGGCGGCCCATTCGCTTCAATTGCAATCGTATGCTCAAAATGAGCGGAGAGGCTCCCGTCCGTCGTCACAGCCGTCCATTGATCATCGAGAATCCGCACTGCACTACGCCCCATATTCACCATCGGCTCAATCGCCAACACCATGCCGGGCTGCAAGCGGGGTCCTTGTCCCGGTTTACCGTAATTCGGCACTTGCGGCTCCTCATGCAGCTGGCGACCGATCCCATGACCGACAAATTCAGTCACCACTGAATACCCGGCGGCTTCGACATGACGCTGAATCGCATGCGAGATGTCCGAGAGTCTCTTCCCGACAACCGCTTGGTCGATGCCGATCTTCAAAGCCTCCTCGGTGATCCTGAGCAAGGTGGCCACCGCAGGGCGAATCGTTCCGACGGGAACAGTGACAGCTGAATCGCCATAGAATCCATCGACAATCGCTCCCAAATCCAATCCGATAATATCCCCGTCCTTGAGGATGCGTCCGGAGGGAATCCCGTGCACGACCTGATCGTTGACCGACGCGCATAGCGTCTTGGGAAAGTTGCGATATCCCTTAAAAGCCGGTATGCCCTTGCGCGCGCGGATCGACTCTTCGGCGATTTGGTCCAACTGTTCTGTCGTAACTCCAGGGCGAACCTCCTTCCTGAGCACTTCCAGAGTCTCAGCCACCACCCTTGACGCCTTTGCCATCGTCTCAATTTCACCCGGCGTCTTGAGGATGATCATGTCACTCCAGACTGGCCAACAACTCTCCTAATCGCTTGTTGACGGTCTCGACCGGTCCCGACCCATCCACGTTGGACAGCAGGTGCTGGCGCTCATAATGCACCATCAGGGGAGCGGTCTGCTCTTCGTAGACCCGCAAGCGCGCTTCGATCGTCGCCGGTTGATCATCACTGCGCTGGATCAGGGACGCGCCACACCGATCACATGCAGATTCTTTTTTCGGAGGTGCAAAGTCCACATGAAAAACAGCCTGACAGGCCGGACAACTTCGCCGCCCACTCAGCCGCTTGATGACATCCTCTCGGGGTACTTGAAAATTCACGACCCGATCCAGCTTTACTCCATGCACGTCGAGAAGCTTCGCTAGCTCTTCTGCCTGTGCGACCGTCCTGGGAAACCCATCCAGAATAAATCCATTCTTGCACACAGGGTCTGCCAGTTTTTCTCGCACCATACCAATGACGACTGCATCGGGAACCAGTTTCCCTTGATCCATATATCCCTTCGCCTCAAGTCCCAGGCGCGTTCCATTCTTCACCGCTTCCCGAAGCAGATCGCCGGTCGAGATCTTCGGCCACCGAAATTTGGCCGACACGCGGCCAGCTTGAGTCCCCTTTCCTACGCCCGGAGCTCCGAGGAACACCAGTCTCATGATCCGACTCAACCACTGCGTCCTCTGAGACGCCCCTTCGCGAGAAATCCTTCATAGTTGCGCATCAGCATGTGTGATTCTATTTGCTGAGCCGTGTCCAATCCAACTCCGATCACGATGAGCAGCGAGGTTCCGCCGAAATAAAACGGGACGTTCAACTTATATATGAGAAATTCCGGAATGACGCAGACGATCGCAAGATACAGAGCACCGGCAAACGTAATCCGCGTGAGGACATTATAAATGTAATCCGATGTACGCTGCCCAGGACGAATCCCCGGGATGAATCCCCCATACTTTTTCATGTTGTCGGCCATGTCCACGGGATTGAGTACGACCGCCGTATAAAAAAAACAAAAGAAGACGATCAGCCCGACATACAACAACGTGTAGAGCAAGGAGCCCGGGGCTAACTGAGCCCCGATGGACTTGATCCACGGCGTCTCAAAAAACCCTGCGATCGTGGCTGGAAAGGCGATGATCGAGGACGCAAAAATGGGCGGGATCACGCCCGCCGTATTAATTTTCAAGGGAATGTGAGTGCTCTGTCCTCCATAGACACGCCGGCCGATCACGCGCTTGGCGTATTGAACGGCAATTTTACGGCGTCCGCTCTCCAGAAATACGATGGCTGCAATCACCCCAAGCATGATGACGGTCAAGGTGACGAGTAAAATGAAACTTAATTGTCCCACTTTATAAAGATCGAATGTCTGCGCCACCGCGCTTGGGAGACGCGCGACGATTCCTGCAAAGATGATCAGGGAGATGCCGTTTCCAATACCGCGCTCCGTGATCTGCTCTCCCAACCACATGAGAAATCCCGTCCCGGCCGTGAGTGTGATCACTGTCATGAGCCGAAACGACCAGCCGGGATTGAGCACAAACGCTCCCTGGTTCATGCCCTCGAGGCCAACTGCGATGCCGAAGCCTTGAACCAGCGCGATCCCGATCGTCCCGTATCGGGTGTATTGAATGATTTTCTTCCGTCCTCGCTCACCCTCCTTGGCTAATTTCGAAAGCTGCGGAATGACGACCGTCAAAAGCTGAAGAATGATCGACGCGCTGATGTAGGGCATAATGCCCAGCGCGAAGATCGTAAGGCGCGACAGGGCGCCTCCAGAAAAAATATCTAGAAATCCGAGTAAGGACCCACCCTTCTCGACAAGAAACTTCGCAAGTTCCTCATTATTGATGCCGGGGGTCGGCACGTGAGCCCCGATCCGATAGACGACCAGCATCCCCATCGTAAACAGGATGCGGTTCCGCAGCTCGGGGATCTTGAAGATGTTCTGAAAACTGGTCAGGAGTCGCTCAAACACTGCGAATGACCTCAGCTCTCCCACCAGCCGCTTGAATCTTGGCCTCCGCCGACTTGCTGAATTTATGGGCTTGCACGACGAGTGGGCGAGTCAGCTCCCCATGCCCGAGAATTTTTATCAGTTGCTCCTTGCGTTTGACTATCCCGGCTTTCACCAAGGCGTCGGGCGTGACGGCATCGGCTCCGTCCAGCCGTCCCAACGTTTTCAGATTGACAATCGCATACTCCGTCCGAAAGGGATTGGTGAACCCGTACTTCGGCAATCGCCGAATGAGCGGCATCTGTCCGCCTTCAAATCCAGGGCCTTTCCCGCCTCCCGATCGAGCCAACAACCCCTTATGTCCCTTGGTCGCAGTCTTCCCATGACCGGAACCGGGCCCTCGCCCGATTCTCTTCCTCCGCTTTTTCGCTCCCCGTGAGGGCCTTAATTCATGCAGTTTCATGCGATGTCACTTCCAGCAAGTACCCCACCTTGTGGATCATACCGCGCACCTGAGGATTATCCGGATGACGAACCGTCTGATGGAGCCTGCGAAGTCCTAGTCCACGCAAGACGAGACGATGCCGATAGGGCGTCCCGATCGGACTCCGCTTCAACGTAACCCGCAGCCCTTGCACGTTCTTTCGTGATGATTGACTCATCCGACATGCACCTTCTGGGCTGTATCAACCGCCGCTCGACGTAGTCGGACTACCTGTTCCGGATCTCTCAATTGACATAGCCCATCGAGCGTCGCTCGGACGGTATTGAAAGGGTTCCCTCGTCCGAGGGTTTTCGCAATCACATTATGAACGCCCACCAACTCAACGACCGCTCTCACTGCTCCGCCGGCAATTATGCCGGTCCCCTCGGTCGCAGGCTTGAGCAACACATGCTCGGCTCCGAAGAGCCCGTGGACTTCGTGGGGAATCGTCCCTTCCTTTAAGGGGACGTGCACGAGATGTTTCTTCGCTTGCTCCACGGCTTTTGAAATCGCAACCGGCACCTCGGCCGCCTTGCCTTTTCCAATTCCCACCCATCCGTGGCCATCTCCCACCACCACCAGAGCGCAAAAGTTAAACCGCTTGCCCCCCTTTACCACTTTCGCGACTCTATTGATGAACACGACTTTGTCTTTGAGACTGAGTTCTTCAGGATTGACTCGCACGAATGTAACTCCCCTCGATAGAGCGTTCGGCTATCGGCAATCAACGCGCACGCAGAATTGAACCGAAGCCCGATTACCCACCGTTAGAACTGTAATCCACCTTCACGGGACGCTTCAGCCAAAGCCTTGATGCGACCATGATAGAGACGACCGCCCCGGTCAAACACGACTGCGTGCACCTTGGCCGCCTTCGCCCGTTCAGCAA
The DNA here is from genome assembly GCA_052389595.1 of Nitrospiraceae bacterium. GTDB lineage: Bacteria > Nitrospirota > Nitrospiria > Nitrospirales > Nitrospiraceae > JBQTHT01. Next base: position 433 of record JBQTHT010000272.1, on the reverse strand, counting down.
GCAATTGTCCGACAGCCTTTGCCGCCGCAATCGTCCCACCGGATTTCGTTGTTTTCTTGAGGTCGGCGTCCAGCGTGGAAGCAGCCACCAAGGTGTGCCCCTTTACGTCATCGATGATCTGCGCGTAAATATGAGTACGGCTGCGAAAGACATTCAGCCTCGGACGTTCCTCGGTCCCAAAGAGGCGTTGTCGCACTCGACGCTGGCGACGCAGTAACTGTCTAGATTTCTCAGCCGTGTTCATCGCGACTCTCTACTTCCCTGTCTTACCTTCCTTCTTGCGCAGCACTTCTCCTGCGTAACGGATTCCCTTCTGCTTATAGACATCGGGTGGCTTGATGGCTCGGATATTGGCGGCAATTTGTCCCACCTGCCGTGTGTCCGCACCTTTCACGGTACTCAAGGTTTGCTTATCCACCTTCACGTTGATACT
>JBQTHT010000271.1:0-10283 GCA_052389595.1 Nitrospiraceae bacterium | reverse complement strand
TCTTCAACCAATAGACCGCCCGCGCGAGCTGTTGACTGGCTCCCTGTCAACGCCATCTGACGAAGATGCGTACCTTGATCCCCAACGAGTAAACGGTACACAATTTCTCGCTGGATGATCGCGAATTTAGGTTTGGGCGAGTGCAAAGTCAAGCAAGGGCAATGACCCCATCTTTCGTACTTGGGCTTGACATATCCACTTGCACCGAGCATTTGAAAGTACTATCGTTCGTGCCGCAATACGGACGAGAGTTTCTCGTCGAGGAAGTGCGCATGACTCGTCGGAACATGGTGCTCGCTGCGCTGCTGTGGCTTGCGCTCATGCCTGCGCACGCCGACATCTGGAATCGCGACACGGTGTACGCAGAGCGGGTGGCCGCGCTGCAGGCAGCGATCAAAGCCAAACCCAACGATGCGAACACCCTGGTCGATCTCGCGGCGTTCTATCTGAAGCCGCTGGCGCCGCGCACGGTCGAGGCGGCCGACGGCAAAGTGCGCACGTTCAACGTGCCGCTTCGCAACGAAATAATCCCGGAAGGCATCAAGAACACGTACGCCGTGCCGTGGGTGTTTCGCGGCGACAGGAGCGCAGCCTGGCCCCTTCTGACGAAAGCCTTGGCCATCGATCCTCGCAACTTTCGCGCGGCGCGGGAAATGGCAATGTACTACCGCATGCGAGGGGATCTCGACCGCATGAAGCCGTACATGGAGACCGCTCTCCGACAGAATCCGCGCGATCTCGACATGTGCCGCCTCTATCTCGATCACCGGACGGGACTCGCGCGCGTGCTGAACGATCAGGCCATCGATTTGCGGACGCCGAACGAGCACGAGGAGGATCGCGCGGACGGTCGTTACCGCGTCACCACCTATCCGAGCGCGGCGGACCTCGCTCGCGCGGACCAGCTCGACCGGCAGGCCCACACGGCGCGCCGCGATGCTATCGGGCCGCTGCAAAAGCTCGCCAGCGCCATGAAGGACGATCCGTCGCGGCCGACGACGCCGGCGAAGCAGGCGAAGTGGCGGCTGGCGACGGCGGTCTACTTCCAGTGGATCGGCGAGCTAGAAAAGGCCGCGGGCACGGCGGCCGCCGGACTCCGCGAAGACCCCACGGATCTCGACTCGCTCGACTACGTGGTCGACCTCCTCCGCGGCACGCGAACCCGCGACAAGCTAGCGGAATACAAAGCCATCCTCGATCGCTGGGGCGGCGTCGACAGTTCGCCGACAATCCCGAAAGCCGCACGGCGGGGGCCGCGGCGCTAGAGGAAATAAAGGGGTCGGAGGAAATAAAGGGGTCGAGGAAATAAAGGGGTCGGGAGTCTTTGTTTGCGGTGGCGGGAATTCGCTAACGAGGGATCAAGCCGCCGGTGAGGGTGTAGGCGAGAGATGAATAGTTCGGGCTCGGGGATGGTCTATACCGCTGGGGCGGACGGGTGGCGGTGCGGAGGAAACGCTTGAGGCGGGCGCGATCTTTGGACGGAATGATCAAGAATTCGAAAAAAGCTATCCTTTGTCAGCCTTGATCAATCGGTTCAATGACAGGGATGTATCGAGAAGGGCCTGAGCCTGGTCTGCGCCTATGACGGGCAGGGTCTTCGGATCTAAGAGACCGACCTGCACGAGCACGTGCGCGATCTTTCCGCCCGCAAACTTCATCACGACAACAACGGGTAACTCGACGTGTCTGCCGGTGGGCTGTATGTCAGGCAGCATGAAGGCCGCATCACATCGTGATCGATGAATTCGTGTTTCACGTGAGCGTCGAAGATTGATTCAAGATCTCCGGGGCGATCGTGCATGGTCAATTACTCCTCTCGTCGGTCTGAAACCACTGCACAAACGCAGTGGCGCGTCATTGTGAGGGAAGACTTAAGCTCTTTCAAGTAACGAAAGAGGTGTTTCCATGCACAAACACACCACTTGTATTCAATGCTGATCGCTTGGTGGAATGAAGGAACAGGCGGCTTATGAAGCTCATTTCCGTTGATTCGTCCAGCGTTCGCGGCGTCGGCTATGAGGAAGATCGGCACATTCTCTATGTCCAGTTCATAGATGGAGAAGTGTATGAATACTTCGGAGTGCCTGTGGGCGACTTCATCGATTTACTGCACGCGAAATCCATCGGCTGGTTTGTGAACAAGCGAATCAAGCCCTATTACGATTATCGAAAGCTCGACGCTGCATCTTGACTCCTATCAATCCACCTGGCAACCACAAGCACAGGGACATTCTACTTTTTTTTGCACTGGTTAGGATGAGCCGGTGGCTATGCAGACTGACGAGACGGTGCGATGGAGTGCCTATCCCTCATGGGCGCATTTTACCTGGCTCTACTGTTTCAGCCTGGTGGCCGGCGGTCGCTGCCTGCTGGCTCTGTGGTGGGGGATGAGCGGATGGGAAATGTGGCTGGGCGGCGCGATGGCGTTGCTGCTGTGCGCCGCAGTACTGCGCCGGTGGGCGCAGTACTGCTTCACGTCACGTCGTGTGATCGTGAAGAACGGGTATACAGGTCGAGACCTCCAGGCGCTGGCGCTGGACGCCATTGCTGATGTGACAGTCAATCAGGGTCCTATCGCGCAATTCTTCGACATCGGGACCGTTGTAATCAAATCTGCTAGCGAAGACCGGGTCCTCTCGCTACGTGGGGTTCGCGAACCAGAGGTGATTAAGACTCGCATCGACGCTCTCAGAACGAAATAGAAGATAGACGGATGAAGTAAAGAGAAGAAAAGCGAAACTGGGGTTAGCCCAGTCTACTTTTCTAAGCGTGGACGAAGTGGCAAGAGAACCAATTCGCGGCGCTCGGCGAGGCGGCGGTGTCAGCCGCTCTTGGCTGTTATGAGACGGTTGAGCGGTAGGGACGGATCGAGGAGTGTGCGGGCCTGGTCTACACCAATGGCAGGAAGCGTTTTAGGGTCTAGCAACCCGACTTGGACAAGCAGCGAGGCTTGGTCCCAATAGATGTGTTCGTGCGCGATCTTGCTGTTTTCAAACTTCATTACGACGACGACAGATAGCTCAACCAGCTTGCCGGTTGGCGGCACGCCGGGCAGCATGAACGTCAGGTCCACGTCATGAGTAAAACGCAGTATCAGTTCATCGATGACCTGATCTGTGCCTACTGTGCGTGAAATCCGAGATACCTTGGTGTCGAACGGCCACTTGCCCACGAAGTACCGTTCGTAGAACCGCCGAACTTCGGCCGCACCCGTTCCACCTGTCAGTGTCGGAACATGGAGCAGATACGGCTCCGGGACCATTGTCCGCATGGTCGCGTCCACATCGTGGTCAACAAATTCATACTTCACATGGGCATCAAAGACTGACCCCAGGTCTGTCGTGTGGGCTTCCGTGTGGTCGTGCATGGTCAGTCTCCTTATCTCTTGTGCCAGGTTCGAAGAGGCGGAGGCGGGCCAGCTCCGGATCTGGTCCGGCGTTCAGAGATTGCAGCGATCTTTGGCAGGGATGCAGCAGATCATCTGGACCGGATTATCCGGGTCCGCGACGAAACAGTGCTGTTCGTTCGGGTCGATGTAGACTGAGTCGCCCGGCTTGAAAGATGTCTCCTGTCCTTCAGTCCGCACCTTCCCCTTTCCGGCAATGATATACACCTCGTGTTCCCAGGGATGGGTGTGAAAAGGCGTGCTGGCTCCGGCCTGCACGTCGAACACCCGCATCGCGAAGTTGCAAGCCCCATCCTTATCCGTAATCATCTCTCGAACCTGAACACCTTGGGAGACACCTTCATACTTGGTGGGGGAGACGTTTCGATACGACTTGATCACCATCGCTCAGCCCTCCGGTTGACGCACTGGGAAGACCTTATCGTAGGGAAGGAAAAAAGGAGGATGTGCCTATCTGCATGAGCGAATTATTTCTTCTCTTTCGAAGGACTGTCAGGTTTCTGTGTCCCCGAATCCTTGCCCGTGATCTTCTTGAAAGTCTCCCCGATGGCCGGGCCGATCTTGGGGATTTCTTTCTCAATATTCTGAGCGGCGCTCTTCAGCCCGCGGCCCAGGTCTTCCATGGTAACACCTTTACTGTCCTCTTTCTTTTCACTATCGGCAGATCCAGAAGCGGCCCCTGCCGTCTGGCTCAGCCATAACAGCAACATCCATGTAACCAGAGCCACCCGACGCATGGTCCCCTCCATCGTTGGCCCTTACTATAACACGCTCCTGACTGTTGAGCGTTGCCGATATCAAAGGTCCCACCCCCCGAGCGAAGCCCGAGGGGAGGGCTTCAGTACATTACATCTTAGCTCGTTTTTCGAAATATTCATTGTACCGGAGAACAAAATCGTTGTTTGCAGCCGGGACATGGCAGGAGCGGCATTTGTTGTAGTTTTCAAATGTCGCCGGCGTACCGTTGTCGTTATAAGATCCGAACGCCCAGGATCCGGTCTTGAGTTCGTCCGGTACATTCTGGCCGTAGCCGTCCCCTCTTCGCATGATGAAGACTTTGGCCAGCGGTCCCTTGACCAATTTTCCATCAGCGCCGGTCTCGAGCGTGCCGTCCGAGTTCTCCCTCGCCTTGTAGTTCTCCATCACGAAAATAGTTCCGTTCGGGAACGGTTGACCAGCCTGTGTCGCGGCGCCTGTTGGATTCACATAAATCTCACGGACCTGTTTGGCTTCCTTTTTTTGAACCTCGGACAAGAACTTGGGCCATGATTTATAGTCGGCCGGTAAAGGTAATGACCCATCTGTGAGCTTGACCGGCTCCAAATAGCTCGGGCCCATCATAGAACAGCCGAACACAGCCAGTGTGAATAGGACGACCATGAGTCTTTTCATGGCGCTTCTCCTTAGCAAAAGGGTGAGAGGACAGAACTATTGGCGGCTCGCGAATCCTAGGGATTGAGGCCGACCTTACAACCACTACGTGCTGGGCGGGCGTTTGGATTGCTCCAAAAACACTTATTACAATCGGCCTAAGGAGGCGAAGCGTTTATGCGGCGGGATAGCAATGAAAAGCCGATACAATGAAGATGGGTGTGATCGGAGGCGCGCGTCTGCTGTATCGGCGACAGTCGAAAGTTTATGGGGAGAATTGCCATTGAGGTAAATTAGTTTCTGAATTGTTGAGACTGAGGTACAGTACAGACCAGTAAAGGTGCACGATGAATGAATTTCGACGTCGCCGATATCCAAGAATGAAGGTGCCGGTCCCATTTGCTTGTTCATGCTCGCGAGTTGGATTGAGGAGGTGGTTGACTCGAAACGGCGCCGGACACGGAGTGGTTTTTGATGTCTCGATGAATGGGACAAAAGTAATGAGTGAATTTGCTATGGGGCTTGGGGACCGGATTTCACTGAGTTTTCATCTGCCGACACAGCTCCTTCCCGTTATTGTCGATGTGGCCACTGTTCGCTGGAAACGGGACCGGACTCTAGGGCTGGAATTTATAAATCTGTCGCCGGTTGCACAAAGCCGTCTTCGTAGATTTCTGGAAATGCCTGATAACTCCCACTAGTCTCCTCCCGCTGCCTTCTAAGGTCACCAGCTTTCAGTTAGGCAAGTCGTCATTGCCGTGGGCATACATAGTCATCTGTCACTCAATGGATAGACCGTGATTGTTGTGGGCAGGCAGAGAAAAAGGTCTAAGAAAAATGAGCATTTCATGGTATCACTTAGATTCTACAAGCGCTCATCTAGTGAAGCGCATGACTGAGTTCAGCCACGTGTGTGTGCTCTGTAGAGCCGGGTGGACGAAGTGAGACATATGAATCTATACCTCATATCGTGGGGAATGGTCATCGTGGCCCTCTTCACCTTGGCTCCTTTGCTTGTCCAGGCGGAAGACGCCCAGTCATTGAGTGTCGGAGTCCGGGCTGGCTTCAGTGGGATGTCTCCGATCGGAGAGCTCGAGACGGAGCATTTTCACCAGTATGACGTCATGGCGATCTTTGAGCTTCCCTGGGAGTGGTATTCCCAGTCTGGCTGGGGAGTCGGCACGCGGCTTCTCACGAGCGCTGGCGCCCTTAGAGCGGCTGGAGAAACGGGGTTCATTGGCACGCTTGTTCCGGGTTTTTCCTTCGGCAAGAAAGACGGGTGGGTCTCACTCGAATTGGGCGGGGGCGCCGCCCTCCTGAGCGAGTACAAATTCGGAAGCCAAAACATGGGAGGGCCCTTCCAGTTTGTGTGGGACGTTGGCGTAAGATCGAAGATCTACCGAGGTGTTGGCGTGGCCTATTGGTTCCAACACATGTCTGATGCCACAATCTATGGGGACAACGGCAGAGGTGTCGATTTGCACATGGTCGGGGTGACCTACCGATACTGAGATTGTACATTCCCTCCAGGCCGCCTGATCATATTTACCACTTAAGTATTTCAATTGGAAACGATGTATCAGATCAGTAGGCCGAGAGCGCCGAATCACTCGAAATGATGGAGGTTCCAAACAGGGGAGAGCCCTCTATGGCCTGGCATGAGAAACTCGTTCTGATCACGGCGGTGCTGCTCCTAACAGTGGCGCCGTTCGGATGTGCGGCAACCAAACAGGGGAGAACCGTGGAGAAGCTTGGCTTCCTCAAGGACCTCTATCCGCTCATGAGCCACGGCAACGAAGATGCGGGAGAGTCGCTGCTGGTATACAGGAATCCGAAAGCGGCTCTGATCACGAAAGGCTCCTACACGAAGATCATGCTGGATCCTGTGCTGATCTTCCGAGGCGAGAAAACAAAGATGCAGGGAATTCCACAAGGCCAGGCACAACTGATTGCCGACACGTTTTACGCCCTCATCTATCAGGAACTGTCGAAAGACTACGAGATCGTCTCGCAGCCGGAGCCGCATACGCTTCGCGGTCAGGTCGCCATTACCCACCTCGAAGAGTCATGGCCGATGCTCGATGTGGTTTCCAGCGTCCCGGCTCCCATGAATTTTGTTGCGGCCGGATCTATGCTCAAAATGGTAGCCACGGGGAAGCCGGCCTTTACCGGCGAAGCCGTCATCGAAGTCAAAGTATCCGATGCTGAGAGTGGAGAGGTATTCAGAGCGGCCGTGGACCGTCGCGTGGGAAAAAAGAAGCTTGACGCGGAGTCGTTCAATTCATGGGCCGATGTGTATGAAGCATTGAGGTATTGGGCAGAGAATGCGAGATACCAACTGTGCAAAGCCAGGGGCACACGCACCGATTGTCTCAAGCCTAAAGCCTAACAAAGCAGTCTCCACCTTTCGCGAGAGTCTTCCACCTCAAAAATTGAACATCGTTGTCGCACGTCGATGACCGGCCTTTTGTGCTCATCCATGAAGGCAGTCTTGCTGGATGTGGGCGCGATCGACTGAGTGCCGCCATTGACGTTCTCGTCCGATCGTTCTGCGTTCAAATCAGAAGAAGCTTGCCGAAAACAACAATGGCCATCATCCTGGAAGACACATCAATCGAGTTGCCAGGAGGGTGTCATGAAGAAGCGGCTGGTGGTGCTGTATGACGGCACCTGGAATACCCGTGATGATCGGACGAATGTGGCTCGAATGGCACAGGTGATCGCGAAAGCGGGGAAGGACGGCATTCCGCAGCATCAGTTTTACGATGCCGGCGTCGGGACGAAATGGTATGAGCGAATCCGGGGCGGGGCGTTCGGATTCGGACTCTCGAAAAACATTCAGCAAGGGTATCGGTGGCTCTGCACACAATGGACAGAGGAGGCCGAGCTGTTCGTCTTTGGATTCAGCCGGGGCGCGTATACGGCCAGAAGTTTTGTGGGATTGATCCGAAAGTGCGGGGTGCTCCACACTCCGACCGATGAGTTGGTCGAGCAGGCATACGAAATCTATCGTAATAAAGATGCGCATCCCGATGGCCAGGAGGCAACCGCGTTTCGCATTGCGCATTCGCGGGAGATCAGGGTGAAGTTCATCGGCGTCTGGGATACGGTGGGAAGTCTTGGTATTCCCATTACAGGCATCCCCATTCCGTTCGGTCGCGACTACTATCAGTGGCACGATACGGCGCTGAGTAAGATCGTCGATTACGCCTATCATGCCCTGGCGCTGGACGAGAATCGGAAAGACTACGAGGCCACGGTGTGGACGGAACACAAACCGGAGAATGTGGAAGTCGAACAACGGTGGTTCATCGGGGCTCACGCCAATGTGGGAGGAGGCTACACATACGATCGCCTGCACAATATCCCGCAGCGCTGGTTGCAAGACAAAGCGCAACGATGCGGGTTGGCATTGACGGAGCTTTGTCCGGTCGGCTCTCATGATTACCTCGCCAAAGTAAACGACTCCTTCGGTGAATTTATGTTCGGCATCTACAAGGCGATCAAGCTCGGCCGGCGCTATTACCGTCCGATCGGGATGGGGGTCAACGAAACGATTGATGACTCTGTCTGGCAACGATGGAAAGACATTAAAGAGTATCGGCCTCCGGCATTGGCGCAGCGTGCGGAAGCTCTTGGCTTGCAAAAGTGACGGTCTGACAGACTGAGCGGTTAGAGCACCACAAGCGTGACAATCCCCTCAAATACCTGCGCCACGACTTCATGCACCTAGTCCTCGCCTCTTGAAGTCCTTTCAAAGCCTCTGGTGCATGCCATTCCGCTCCTGTAGGCTGAGGGCATGGCTCGATCCCTTCACGGGCGGTCTGTAATTGTTGCGGGGGCCGGATTGGCCGGTCTGACCGCTGCCGTGGAGCTGCACAGGCAGGGGGCGACCGTGACTGTGCTGGAGGGCAGAGACCGAGTCGGCGGACGTGTATTGACGATCAGGGAAGGATTTATTCGGCGACAACATGCCGAGGCCGGCGCGGACTTTATTGATGAGGAGCAGGAAGAGATTTGTCGACTGGTTCACAGTCTTGGTCTGAAGCTGGTTCCAGTTTTACGATCGGGCTTTGCATTTGCGCTATCCGGACCAACTGGTAAAGCACGGAAACCTATTGACGGCGAAAAAGCATGGAAGAGTCTCGCCCACAAATTGGAGCCGCTGCTACAAGTCTATCGATTGAACGAGCAACGGGGGGACGGAGTTGTGGCAGAGAAATTAGGGTCTCTGTCCGTAGCCGGCTGGATGGCACAAGCGGCGATCCCTGACCGGCTGCGCGAGATGGTTGTCGGATTGCGGGGATTTTTCTTGGCCGATCCTGCAGATCTGTCGCTCTTGAGTCTCCTCGAACAGGTGGCATCCGATACGCCGGGGGTGGGGCGCATGTACCGAATCTCAGGCGGAAACGATCGGTTGCCTGCCGCGCTGGCCGCGATTCTAAACGGCCGACTCCATCTGCGTCACGAAGTGCTGGCTGTGTCTCAATCGCGGGCAAAGGTCCGTGTCCAAGTGCGAACGGAACACAAGGATGAGTCGTGGATCGGAGCCGATTATCTCGTGTTAGCCGTACCTGCGACGAAAGTGCGAACGCTTGATATTCATCCACCACTCCCACCTGAGCAGATTGCCGCCATCACGAAGCTGAAATATGGACGAGTCACGAAAACGCTCTTGCAGTTCGACCGCCGATTCTGGCGGACACGGAATCGACCGCTCGCCTACGGAACAGATTTACCCATGGGAGCTGTGTGGGATGGGAACGAAGAGCAGGGAGCGCGGCCGGGGATTCTTTGCCTGATGGCTGGTGGATCCGCCAGTGTCGCTACCCAGAAATTGCTCGAGACGGCAGGGGCCGCAGGTCTGATACGGTGGCTCAACTGGCTTGGCAAAGCCCGAAAAAAGCTGCTGTCAGTTCACACGGTGAGTTGGGAACATGATCCATGGGTACAAGGCGGCTATGCCGTGTTCGGCCCGGACTATAATCCAGCGCTCCGCCCATGGTTGGCGCGCTCACACGGTCGCATCCTTTTTGCGGGTGAACATACAAGTCTGCGGTGGCAAGGCTACATGAATGGGGCAGTGGAAAGTGGGCTGCGCGCCGCCGCCGAGATCCGGGTGCTGAGCGGGCACTTGTAAGAGTGAACTGCCTCTATGCCCCAACATTTAGGCTGTGTTAGTCTTTCTGAGAAACGATTCCAAAACGTCGCTGTTCACCGATACTACCTGCCTGTGATGATGAGATCGGCTGGCAAAACCAAGACCTGCCACAGATCGCCAATCTCTGCACAGCAGACTTGAGGGAATTTAGTCATTTATGGACGGTTACTTGTTCTCTGATGGATCAGTAGGGAGACCTATATGAGCGTCCTGGTAACCATGAGAGGGAGTATAGATACGGCCAGAGGCGACCACTCGACGCGGCGAGTGCCGTGCAGATCGCACATCTTGCTTGTGGCTGTGGGATTGGCGACTGGTTTTGGGATGCTGTCGGAGGCGCTGGCC
>JBQTHT010000270.1:0-9647 GCA_052389595.1 Nitrospiraceae bacterium | reverse complement strand
AAACCCGGCCCGCGGAAGGAAGCAATCGAGGTCCGATTCGCCTTATCGTAGGATGACTTGAATATGTATGACATGTTGAGAGAACGAGCAATCTCGGCAATCTTGGCGGCAGTCTCGAGGGCCAGTCGCTCACTTTCGATCACACAAGGACCCGCAATGAGAAACTGACGGTGAGATGGGCCGGCCTTAAAGGAGCCGAAGTCGATGTCATGCGGCATGATTGACTCTTCGTGAGTGTTACGCATTCGTTTCGAGGATGGTTCAAAACCCCATCAGACGAGGCCGCAGGCAATGACAGAAACTAGACACGTAACCTCTCAGCTATGTTGAAGGGTTGTCGAGTCCAGAACAACGTTGGACCTTTTTCAGCATCCCGTTTATCGGCCGCACTTCCGACGCAGCGCGGCGCCAATGAATCCACTAAATAAAGGGTGTGGATGGTGCGGGCGTGAACTGTATTCCGGATGGAATTGTGTTGCCAGAAACCAGGGATGGTCCTGTAATTCGACAATCTCCACCAGCCTCCCATCCGGCGACAACCCGCTGAGCACCAAGCCTTTAGCAGTCAGGGTATCGCGGTACTGGTTGTTAAATTCATACCGATGACGATGACGCTCTTTCACTGCCACCACGCCATAGGTTTTCTGGGCCAAGGTGCCCTCGGCCAAATGGCAGGCATAGGCGCCTAAGCGCATGGTCCCGCCTTTCTCACTGACGGAACGCTGGTCCGTCATGAGATCGATGACCGCATGAGGAGTGTTGGGGTCGAACTCTGAACTGTTGGCGTCCTTCAGTCCTGCCATGTGTCGGGCAAACTCGATGACGGCGCATTGCATGCCCAAGCAAAGCCCAAGGAACGGGAGATGGCGTTCTCGGGCAAACCGGATGGTTTCGATCTTTCCTTCTATGCCGCGAATCCCGAATCCTCCCGGAATCAAAATACCGTCCGCTTCGCGCAACACCCGCTCGGTTCCTTGTCGTTCGATCGCTTCAGACTCGATCCACTGAATCTTGACGTGCGTCTCGTGGTCGATGCCCCCATGCACCAGCGCTTCAACCAGACTCTTATAGGATTCCTTGAGTTCGATATATTTGCCCACAAGAGCGATCGACACCTCGTGTTTGGGGTGCTTGATCTTTTGCACCATAGCGTCCCACTCGCGAAGGTTGGGTGGGCCCGTCTCGAGGTGAAGCGTGCGGACAATCAACTCATCCAATCCTTCCTTCCGGAACACAATGGGCACTTCATACACCGTCTCGACATCTTTGGCGGTAATCACAGCGTCTTTCTCGACGTTGCAGAAGAGCGCGATTTTCGCTTTGAGGTCTGGGGGAATGAACCGATCCGTCCGACACAGGAGGACATGGGGTTGGATGCCGATTTCGCGGAGCTTGTTGACGGAATGTTGAGTGGGCTTGGTCTTCAGCTCGCCGGCTGCGCCGATATAGGGCACGAGCGTCAGATGCACATAGAGAACGCTGTCACGCCCCACGTCATACGGCATCTGCCGGATCGCTTCCAGAAAAGGGAGACTCTCGATATCGCCGACCGTCCCGCCGATCTCGACGATCGTCACGTCCATGCCTTTTGCAGCCCGCATGATGCATTGCTTGATTTCGTCCGTAATGTGCGGGACGACCTGTACGGTGCCGCCGAGGTAATCCCCGCGCCGCTCTTTCGTAATCACCGAGTGATAGATGCGGCCCGTCGTATAATTGTTCTCTTTTGAAAGTGTTAAAGAGGTATAGCGCTCGTAGTGGCCCAGGTCGAGATCCGTTTCGGCGCCATCCTCCGTTACAAACACTTCGCCGTGCTGGTACGGATTCATGGTGCCCGGATCGACGTTGATGTAAGGGTCCAGTTTCAGGAACGTGATTTTCAGCCCACGGCTTTCCAGTAGATTGCCGATTGAAGCTGAGGCGAGTCCTTTGCCCAGCGACGACACTACTCCACCGGTGACGAAGATGAACTTGCTCATATCGCGCCTACCTTCATAGAGGTCCACTGTTGCAGTGTCTTCTCGGCTTCAGGCACATCGTCGGGTGTATCGATGCGCAACGAACGGTGCGTGGTTTCCCATACTCGTATCCGGATGCCATGCTCTAACGCTCGGAGTTGTTCCAATTTCTCGACCTCCTCTAAGGTGCCGGTCGGAAGCGCCGCCATGCGCCTGAGCGTCTGACGAGTAAACATGTACAGTCCTAGGTGGACAAAATGAGACTGCGGCGCCAGGGAGCTCACGTCATTGTCGCGCACGAGTGGAATCGGTGCACGCGAAAAGTACAACGCCTCCCCTCCCTGGGCAGTCACCACTTTGACGACAGCGCGATTGTGCAGGTCGCGCTCGGAGTCGAGTCGGCGCTTGAGCGTTCCCATGTCGGCTCCGCTCTCTAAAAACGGCTTCACGAGATCTGAGATCACAGCAGGGTGAAGAATAATTTCATCGCCTTGAAGGTTGACGAAATACTCGCCTGTGGACTGTTCGGCGACGGCGGCGACGCGATCCGTTCCTGTGCGGAACGGCTGCGTGGACATGATCGCTCGGCCGCCGAAGGCTTCCACGATATCATGAATACGCACATCATCTGTAGCAACCCACACATCATCCACGACACGGCACGCTCGAGCTCGTTCATAGACATGCTGGATTATCGGTTTGCCCAAGAGCTTCACGAGGGGCTTGCCGGGAAACCTGGACGATCCGAACCGAGCTGGAATGACCACCGTGATGGGGCCGGATCGTCTAGCCATCGGCGAGCGCCTCCGATAGTTGCGTCGCGGATATGGTTGCGGTACCGACCATCCCCACGACGATCCCGGCCGCTTGGTTGGCCAAGACCGCCGCCTCCTTCATGCTCGCACCGGTAGACAAAGCCAACGCCAGACTTCCGATCACGGTGTCCCCTGCTCCAGTCACGTCATAGACCTGGCGCGCGCGAGTGGGGATGTGCCAAGACGCTCCATCAGGTTCGTACAGGCTCATACCCTTTTCTCCCCGCGTGATCAATACCGATTGACAGCCCAGGCGCTGTCGAATCGTGACCCCGGCCTCGTTAATGGCCTGTTCGTCATCTCCATGCACCCCCGCGGCCTGTGTCGCTTCCAAATGATTGGGAGTGACCAATGTCACCCCCTTGTAATAGCCGAAATGCTCGACTTTCGGATCAACGATAATGGGAACACGGTTGAGGGCGGCCAGGCGGGTGAGTTCCGCCATCACATGAGCCGTCACTACACCCTTGGCGTAGTCGGATACCACTAAGCATGACACATCGCGGAGGCGCGATTCGACGTAGCGGATGATCCGCCGCTGGATGGGCGTCTTCAGCTCGGCCCGGCGCTCGACATCATAGCGGACGATCTGCTGACTGTGCGCGATCACTCGGCTCTTTCTGGTGGTCGGTCGATCTGGATCGATGATGACGCCTCCTCGACCCTTCCGGCGCATTCCCAGCTCCTTTAATAGCAGTCGCCCGCTCTCGTCCGCGCCGATGACCCCACAGAGATCGCCCTGCCCGCCCAACGCCAGGATATTATGATAGACGTTGGCCGCTCCGCCGAGTTGCCGTGATTCAGATTCGACATGGACGACAGGGACCGGAGCCTCGGGAGAAATGCGGCTCACACGACCCCAGATATAATGATCTAAGATTAAGTCGCCGACGACCAGTACACTGGCCTGGGGAAACCGCCGGACATATTGCTGCAGCGCACGGACGGTCGGGCGCGACTCATCTTTCCCCGCCCCTGTTCGAGGAGCCGCTCCACCTTGCACGGGGGTTCCCTTTCTTACCGGATGGCTTTGCCGAGTCGCTCCCATCGTATCCACTCGTTCCAATTCCCTTGGCCGCTCCACGACCAGTAGATGCGGAAGGCTTTGCCTCTGATCTTTTCTTCGCGCACGTAGCCCCAGAACCGGCTGTCGAGACTTTGATCTCGATTATCGCCCATGACAAAATAGGAATCTTCCGGAACCGTGACCGGACCAAAATTATCCCGAGGATTGACCATGCCGTCGATCAGCCCTGGGTCGATACGCTGTGTATAGCTACTGTCACTCAGTGAAGTTCCGTTCACGGAGACGACTTTGTTCCGAATCTGAATGGCATCGCCCGGTAGTCCGACGATCCGCTTGATAAAGTCCTTCTCTTCGTCTTCTGGGAACCGAAACACGATAATATCGCCTCGTTCAGGTTTCCCAAATTGTACCAACGGAACAGCGGAATAGCAGGTGATGGGAGGAAAGCTCATGTGAAACTTGCAATTGGTCGGCCATTGCAAGCCATAGGACAGCTTACTCACTAAAATATGATCGCCTATCAAGAGCGTAGGAATCATAGAGCCGGAGGGAATCTTGAAAGCTTGAACGACAAATACTCGAATAGCAAAGGCCAGGAGCATCGCCACCACAATAGCTTCGGCGTACTCACGGATGACGGATTTTTTGGCCTGTGGCTGATGGGTAGCCGTCAAAACTGGTTCAACCTGAAGACCGGGTTCCGCCGCGGATATGGGGGCCTCTTCCGTGGACGTGGCCGATGAGTCGTCCGTTCGAGGTCGATTGTGATCAATGGTCATTCGTCAGACACCTTCAAGAGAGCCAGGAATGCTTCCTGCGGAACTTCAACCTTGCCCACTTGTTTCATGCGTTTCTTGCCTTCTTTTTGCTTTTCCCAGAGCTTTCGCTTGCGGGAAATGTCGCCTCCATAACATTTGGCAGTGACATTTTTCTTTAAGGCGCCGATCGTTTCTCGCGCAATGACTTTATTGCCGATCGCTGCCTGGATGGCGATCTCAAACATCTGCTTGGGGATCAGTTCTTTCATTTTTTCAGCCAACTGACGACCTCGCATGTATGACCGTTCGCGATGTGTGATGAAAGAGAGCGCATCGACCGCCTCTCCGTTCAGCAAGATATCGAGTTTAACCAAGTCTGAATCCCGATACCCAATGAGCTCATAATCCAAGGACGCATAGCCCTGCGTTTTTGATTTTAACCGGTCGTAAAAATCCAAAATAACTTCGTTGAGCGGAAGTTCGTAGGTCAACATCACGCGCGTCGGATCGAGGTACTGCAGCGCCTTCTGTGTACCCCGCCGTTCCTGGCACAGTTGCAAAATGTTTCCAACATACCGCTCGGGAGTAATGATCGTCACCAGAATGAACGGCTCTTCAAACCCCTCGATGGAATTGGGTGGAGGAAGTTTGGCAGGGTTATCGATTTCCTGGACTTCTCCTTGGGTGGTGAGAATACGATACACGACCGTCGGCGCCGTGGTAATCAACGTGAGTCCATACTCGCGCTCCAGCCGCTCCTGAATAATTTCCATATGGAGGAGACCCAAGAAGCCGCAGCGAAATCCGAAGCCCAATGCGAGCGACGTTTCAGGCTCATAGACGAAAGACGAATCGTTCAGTCGAAGTTTCTGAAGGGCATCGCGCAAATCCTCATACTTTGCGGTGTCGGTCGAATACAGGCCACAGAAGACAAGAGGCTTGACTTCCTTATAGCCCGGAAATGCGGAATCGGTTGGGCTGGCAGAGTCGGTGAGCGTGTCGCCGATTTTCACATCCGCGACTTCTTTCATGTTCGCGCAGACGTACCCTACCTCGCCTGTCGCCAAGACGCTGCCTTTGGTGCGCTTGGGCGCGAACTGCCCGACCTCCGTGACTTCGAAGGTCCGATCGTTCGACATGACGCGAATTTTCATTCCCGGTCGGATCGCTCCGTCGATAATGCGAGTCAGCACGATGACGCCTTGATAATTGTCGAACCATGAATCAAATACCAATGCCTTCAGCGGATTCTCAGGGTTGCCGGAAGGCGGAGGAATGCGGGCCACCACGGCCTCCAGCACATCTTGCACACCGAGCCCTTGTTTGGCGCTGACTAAAAGGGCGTCTTTCGCATCCATCCCCAAGATCTCGTGAATCTGCTGTTTCGAACCCTCGACGTCGGCGCTGGGAAGATCGATTTTGTTGATGACCGGGATCACAACAAGATTGTTGGCCATGGCCAGATGGACGTTCGCAATGGTCTGGGCTTGAACACCTTGACTCGCGTCCACGAGCAGAAGGGCGCCTTCGCAGGCCGCCAAGCTACGCGACACTTCATAGGTAAAATCAACGTGCCCGGGTGTGTCGATCAGGTGCAGCGCGTACGTCTGCCCGTCTGTGCTCCGGTACCGAATGGCGACGGCATGCGCCTTGATCGTGATCCCACGCTCACGCTCCAGATCCATGGCGTCAAGGATCTGCTCTCTGGACTCGCGAGCGGTAATGGCGCCGGTCGCTTCTAGGAACCGGTCGGCGAGGGTCGATTTGCCGTGATCGATAAGTGCGATGATCGAGAAATTACGGATGAGGCGTTGCAAATCGTACTCATTTCTTGTAAATCGGTTCATTATATTCACTCGAACTTACGTTGTCAAAAAAAGAACCGACCCATCATGATCCGATTCCATCCGTCCCTCGACGCACGAAACCATCACGGGTCCTTGTGCCCTCGGCGCGTTTTTCAATTCGCGGGACCATGAGCCCAAATTCGCATACTCGTCAACTGGCCAAATGGGATGGGAGATATCTCTGGCATCCCTTCACTCAAATGCAGGAATGGGAGCGTGAGATGCCGCTTATTATCGCGCGCGGCGAGGGACCCTATGTCATCGACACGGAGGGTCGGCGCTATCTCGACGGCGCGTCCTCCATCTGGGTGAATATTCATGGTCACCGACATCCGACCATTGATCACGCGATTCGGGAGCAACTCTCCTGTATCGCACACAGTACCTTATTAGGTCTTTCTAACCCCGCCGCCATCCGCCTGGCCCGTGCGCTCATCCGTTTAGCGCCTCGCGGGCTCACCCGCGTGTTTTATTCCGATGATGGGTCAACCGCTGTGGAGGTGGCGCTTAAAATGGCCATCCAATATTGGCAGCAACGTGATCCCACGGCGGGCGCGAAAAATATGTTTCTCCATCTCGCGCTGGCCTACCATGGCGATACCAGCGGAGCGATGAGCGTCGGCAAGATCGATCTATTTCACGGCCGCTTTGCGCCGCTCCTCTTTCCCACCATTACGGCCGAGGCGCCGTACTGCTATCGCTGTCCATTTCAGTTGACCTATCCCTCGTGCGCCATGGCCTGTGTCGACCCCATCGAAAGAATTCTCCGCGAGCGGCACCGGGAGATTGCCGGGTTCGTGATCGAGCCTTTAGTTCAGGCTGCGGCCGGCATGATCACCGCCCCTCCCGGATATTTGAAACGTATTCGCGATCTCTGCACACAGTATCGCGTTCTGCTGATCGCCGATGAAGTGGCCACAGGATTCGGGCGAACCGGACGCATGTTTGCCTGTCTGCACGAGCAGGTCACTCCGGATCTCATGACGATCAGCAAAGGTCTGACGGGGGGGTACATGCCGTTAGCGGCGACTTTGACGACAGACGAGATTTATCAGGCTTTTCTGGGAAAATATGAGGATTGGAAGACCTTCTTTCATGGACATAGCTATACGGGAAATCCACTCGGATGTGCGGCCGCGTTGGCCAACTTAGAAGTCTTTCGCAAGGAGCGCACACTCTCGCGGTTGACCGCGAAGATCGCCGCGCTGTCTCGCCTGCTGAAGCCCCTCGCTTCACGACCCCATGTGGGCGACATCCGGCAGTGTGGCTTCATGGTGGGGGTGGAGTTAGTGAAAGATCGGGCGACAGGCGCATCCTATCCCCTGCAAGATCGAATCGGCCATTATGTGGCGAGACACACGCGGCAACGGGGTCTCCTCATTCGTCCTCTGGGAAACGTGATAGTTCTCATGCCTCCGCTCGTGTGTGACGTCAATGAGTTACGCCGCATGGTCGATATTCTCGGTGAGAGCATCGAAGCCGTCACGATCGAAGGTTCCACGTCCTGAACGATTCATCGAGCGCCTCCAGCCAAGGTGTGTAGGATTGAGCACAGAGTTGACAGAAAACGGCATAGGTCCTACGACACCCTACCAAAGGCCAAGCAAACAACCTTGAAGTAAGGTTGCATTGCTCTCGTAGCTGACGCGCACCGCCACAATTACAACGTCTTAGGTCTTCGGAGCGCAAAGGTTGCAGGCGCTCTTGTAGCGGTTTCTCAAGATGAATTTTCAGTAGTATCGGCCCGACTTTTGCTTAATTGGTTGATTGTGAACGGGAGATCGAAAAGTACCATCAGGGCAAACACAGCCTAATTTTCACCAGAGCTTTTCACCATGGCGCCCGCGAAGCAGTCTGCGTTTCTTGGGACACTTCTGGCGGTGGTTTTGTTTGCGTTGGTGTCGTGGGCTTCCAGTTCTTCCGATCAGATCCAGCCGCTCCCTCATCTCAAGTTGGATCAGCCGGCTGTCCTCTTTCCTCAGAAGGAGCTGCTCACAAGGCTCCTTCCCGATTTTGTGAAATCAACGACGTTCCGAACGACATCCTTTGCGCTTCCTCCTTCACCTCGACTGAAAGACCTCCGACCTGATTCAGACGGTCCCAGAACCGAAGGGTTCCTCTCATCCTCATCTCTTCTGAAGGGAACGTTTATCGGAGAAGGGGAAGTGTCGCGCAATACCGATGCCGTCGATCCTGTGAAAGGGACTGACGATCCGACTAAGCGAATGACGCGATTCTCACTGACCGGCACGAGCGGTGTCGTCCGTTATGGGGTGAACTATCGGTCGGCTGGCAAAGCATTTTGGAATGCGCCTGATCAAGCCATGAGAGAATTGTGGAGCGAGTGGGCGGTCGGTGTGACGAAGTTTCGGAGTTCGCTGGGGGAAACGTGGAACAACGTGGATGGCGAAATCACCCGTTCCCGCATCGGACACACGCAAGGCCGCGTCGCTCTGGCCATCGCCCGTCCGTCCTGGCCCGAAGTACATTTCACCTATGCCCACAGCCTTCTCAGCAGTTCTCTTGATCCAGCCGGGATTCAGGCTCAACGAAGCCGTGCCAATATGGTCGAGGGCGCCCTCGTGTACGGAGGTCAGATATGGAATGCGCGGCTCGCATCGGGGTATGTGATCAGTAGCGACCAGATGCGCGCTGGAGCTGAAACTCTAGCCTATGTGCAGACATTCACCGGTACCTACCGTCCGTTGCATACGCTCACTATCGTTCCAACCATCGGCTACCGAACCGATCAGCAACAATGGTCCGGCGTCCGGATCGACAACCCCACAGCGATCCTGTCAATTAATTACAAGCAAAGTCAGAGATTTCATCTCAGTGCCTTGGGAGGTTATGTGAGCAGCCGCTCGAGTGACGGGTTGGTCGATACAGAGAGTGTCAACAGCAAGGGCGTACTCACATGGACGGTGAGGCCTTCCTCGCCCGAGTCGATACGCGTCTCTCTCGAAGCCGGCTACACTCGTCTAGCCAATCGGGCCACGCCCACCCTCGACTCAGAGGACCTTTCAGGCCTAATTCGTCTCCGCCTGTCGTCCTTCTAATTGGTTCCAAACACGGTCTCGGATGAACAGAGCACGTCTAATGGACGCGGTTCCGTGTCATGCCCAGCCGTTTGGATCGGGTGGCCATTACGTCACGGTAATCCGTTCGCCACGGGTGATGTTCAAACGGTCCGTCGCCCGGCCTTCCTTGAGAAAAATTTCCAAGTGACCATGACTGTTGAT
>JBQTHT010000269.1:0-8062 GCA_052389595.1 Nitrospiraceae bacterium | reverse complement strand
AAACGCTGTTCCTTAAGTACCGGGGGCATGTGGAAGCGGTCTATGATTTTGAGCGAGGGGCTATGCTCTTTCAACCGGAACGTGGCTCCCTCCAAACGCCTGTATCCGTCAAGCCACTCGGGGCGTGACGTGGAAGAGTAAAGGATGGCGAGCCGTTGAACATCTGTTGGGACCGCGAGAGACAAATGGACGGTGCCTTGGGTAATGAGCAAAGGAGGGATCGCCGGCGCGCCTGTTTCACAGCCCGACAGGAGGGATATGAGGAGGATACCGAGCGAAGTATGGGGCTGCACCCATTGTTTCAACATGGGCACCAGCACGATGGTTCGGATACCTCTTAATCATACTATTCTCCGGCGAGGAAAACCATCGTCCCACGGACTGACACTCTCCTTTCTCACCGGATTGACTGAACTCGATGACCCGGCTATCCTGCCGTTATTGCTATTCTTTCCACTAACCGGGAGATAAAGATGTCACTTCATGATCGTCTCACAGAAGACTTAAAGACGGCGATGCGTGCCAAGGACCAGCTTCGGATGGATGTCATTCGCATGATCAAAGCGGCAGCGCTGAATAAAGAACTGGAGCTGAAGAAAACCCTGGACGATGCGGATATGAGTCGAATCATGACGACGCTGATCAAGCAGCGAAAGGAAGCTGCGGAGCAGTACGAAAAAGCCAACCGGGACGACTTGGCCAAGAAGGAGTTGCGGGAGATCTCCATTATTGAAGCCTACTTACCGCGAGCACTCTCCACTGAAGAATTGACGCACATTGTGGAAATGGCCATTCGTGAGAGCGGAGCTACTTCCCTGAAAGAAATGGGCAACGTGATGAAAGTCGTCATGGCCCGCTTAGCCGGACAGAATGCGGACGGCAAGCTAATCAGTGACCTTGTTCGATCTCAACTGCAGTCATAGTCTTGCCTGCTATACTAGTTCTCAGCCACACGGCTCGGTACGATCCTCAGGCCACGTCAGTGGAGAGTGCATGGAACGTCCCACAAGCATCCTGATCGTAGATGATTCCCCCGATCAACGAGTCTTGCTTCAGTCCATTCTCAGCCACGCCGGTTATCCCAATCTGATTCTCGCAGAGTCGGCCGTGGCCGCATTTCATCACTTGGGAATCGGAGATGCGACAAGCCAGGTGGACGGCATCGACCTGATTCTCATGGACATCCTCATGCCCGACCTCGATGGCGTCTCCGCCTGCAGGCAGATCAAGATCCAGGAACAGTTACGAGACATCCCCGTCATTATGGTGACCGCCAAGAATGACCTCACGAATCTGAAAGAAGCTTTTTCGGCCGGGGCAATGGACTATATCAACAAACCGGTCAACCACGTGGAGTTGTTGGCTAGAGTCTCTTCAGCCGTGGCGTTGAAACAAGCGATGGACTGTCGCAAGGAGAGGGAGCAGGAACTCCGGCGGAGCAATGACGAATTGCAGCGCGCGTTGCGCGAAATTAAAGTTCTGCGAGGCCTCATCCCTATTTGTGCGTCGTGCAAAAAAATCCGCAACGATCATGGTTTTTGGCAGCAACTCGAAGAATATCTCCAAGAACATTCGCAAGCAGAATTCAGCCATGGCCTCTGCGCTCCGTGCATCAAAAAGCTTTATCCTGGAGTTTATCCAGACTAGCTGCTACGATTCCATCCGCCTTGCTACACATTAGATTATTCAGGGGAAACAAGCATCTATGGGTATTCTCATCGTTGACGACTCAGCGGACGATCGCCTCCTCCTGCAATCGATTCTGACCGCCGCCGGTTATGAGGACGTTCTCGTCGCCGACTCTGCAGCGACCGCCTTTCGTTTGCTCGGACTCGACGAGGGTAAGCACGGAGCTGCGCGCGTAGATCTCATCCTCATGGACATTATGATGCCGCAGATGAGTGGAATCGAAGCCTGCCGGCAAATCAAGGCAGTGGAGCGTTTTCGGGAGACGCCGATCATCATGGTGACCGTGAAGACCGATCCGGTCGATCTCCAGTTGGCGTTTGCCGCCGGCGCGTTGGATTATGTCGCGAAACCGATCAACAAGATCGAGATCCTCACACGGATCCGGTCCGTGTTGCGACTGGTGCATGAAATCGACCGCCGGCGTGCGCGTGAACAAGAAATCTTGGAGGTCATGCGCCAACTCCAAGAGGCAAACCAGATGCTCCTGCGCCTCTCCTGCCTGGACGGCCTGACCGGCATCACCAACCGTCGCCAGTTTGATGACTTTTTGGATCAGGAATGGCGGCGAGCCGTACGTGAAGCACAGCCGTTGTCCCTCATCATGTTGGACATCGATCGGTTCAAGGTCTACAACGACAACAATGGCCACCAGGCCGGAGATGAATGCCTTCGACAGGTCGCCTCGGCGATCTCCGGCGCCGTCAATCGTCCCGGCGACCTGGTTGCGCGTTACGGGGGGGACGAATTCGTCGTCGTTCTGCCGGGCACAAGCGGCGATGGCGCCATGCAGGTCGCCGACACGCTTCGCCATCGCATCGAAGCCCTGGGCATCACGCATGCCAATGGAGAGCATGTCACCAGCAGTTTGGGATTTGCCAGCATCGTTCCCAGCCGCTCGGCTTCTCCGACCGACCTCATCAAAGCAGCCGACCAAGCCTTGTATCAGGCCAAACAGGAGGGACGGAATCGCGTAAAACAGGCTGGGATCCTCAGCCTGGTCGAACACAGCCGAGAGGAGTAGGAGTCGTCATAAGCCAGCGGCCCTCATCCTGATCTTGTCTGTCTTAATATCAAGCGGCTTCCGAATTGGATTTCCACTTCGCTCCAAACACATCAGCTATTTACCTCAGCCGATTTGTTCGTATGCAACGGCATCGTACCCTTCATGGCTAAACGCATCTCTGCTAAACAGAGTAGCCGCGCTGCGGACCCTTCCACCGTACGTCAGTCCTCATTCAATCTGAGAACCACGGTCCAACCGGAGCGACTCACGCGGCGGCCAAAGACAAAGACGGCGCCCCAACCCGTGAATAGGCGCGCCATCGTGGAACACGACGCTTCAAGAGAAACGGTGCATAGTCGAACCGCAATCCTCGAACAGCATCAGAGGGCATTGGTCGAGTTGACGAAAGCTCCTGCCATCCATAGCGGCGACTTTCACCAGGCCATTCGAATAATCACAAAAACAGCATCGCATGTGTTGAATGTCGACCGAGCGAGCATTTGGCTCTATCCGGAGAACCGTTCCTGCATCAATCTCTTCGACTTGTATGAACGGCCCACGGATCGGCACAGCGCGGGTGCCATCCTCACCGTCCGCGATTTTCCGGCCTATTTCGAGGCCCTCGCGAAGGAGGAATATGCGATCACCGCCCATGACGCCCACACGGATCCGCGCACCAGTGAGTTTTCTCCCTCTTATCTGACCCCACTCGGGATCGGGGCGATGCTCGATGCGCCCATCCGGCGCAAGGGCAAGGTCGTCGGCGTCATCTGCCAGGAACACGTGGGAGGGCCGAGAACCTGGACGATCGACGAACAAACGTTTGCGAGCTCGCTCGCGACGATGGTGACGCTCGCGATCGAAACCTCGGATCTTCAGTACACACAGGATGCGCTTCGTTCGGCCAAAGACAATGCCGAGGTCGCGAGTCGCGCCAAAAACGAATTCTTGGCCAGTATGAGCCATGAGATTCGCACACCCATGAACGCCATCCTCGGCATGGCGGACCTGCTCTGGGACACGCAACTCACGGCCGAGCAACGTAAGTATCTGCGAACCTTCAGGCGAGCCGGCAGCAGTCTCCTCCACTTGATCAACGATATCCTGGATATCTCCAAGATTGAGGCCGGCCATATAGAAATCGAGCAGGTTGAATTCGATCTTGGCGAACTGCTTGACAAAGCCGTGGAAATGCTCGCGATGCGTGCGAATGAGAAGGGCTTGGAACTGGCTTGCCACCTTGCTCCGGACGTCCTCTGTGCGTTGATCGGAGATCCCCACCGCCTGCAGCAGATTCTCGTCAATTTGCTTGGCAATGCCATCAAGTTCACTGAGCGTGGATCCGTAGTGTTGCGCGTAACCAACGATTCCGATGCCCGGGAAGCAGGCGCGCTTCGGTTCGCGGTCACCGACACCGGGATCGGGATCGCCGCAGACAAGTTGCAGTCGATTTTCGAGGGATTCACCCAAGCCAATCCCTCGATCGCGCGACGGTATGGCGGCACAGGCTTGGGGCTGACGATATCCAAGCGATTGACCGAATTGATGGGAGGCCGAATTTGGGTCAACAGCCGTCTCGGCCACGGCAGTACGTTTTCTTTCATGGTTCGGCTGGGCGTGCAGACAGTTCACGCTTCTCAGAACCCCACTCTGACACACAATCTGGCCGGTATCCGTACTCTGGTGGTGGATGACTATCCGACAAACCGGCTTATTCTTCGTGAAACGCTGACCACATGGGGGGCGGATGTTACGGAAGTGAAAAACGGCCGCCAGGCTGTAGCCGAAGTCCAACGCGCCTTTCACGCCCAAACCCCCTACGAACTAGTGTTGTTGGATTGCCGCATGCCCGACATGGGCGGGTTTGACGTCGTGGAGGTTCTGAAACAGCAACC
Source organism: Nitrospiraceae bacterium (assembly GCA_052389595.1). Taxonomy (GTDB): domain Bacteria; phylum Nitrospirota; class Nitrospiria; order Nitrospirales; family Nitrospiraceae; genus JBQTHT01. Next base: position 3,475 of record JBQTHT010000269.1, on the reverse strand, counting down.
GTTTGGAAACAATCTGACGATTATCATGCTCACTTCGGACGGGTGGGCCGATGATATCGCCAGAACGTACGATCTCAACCTGGGAGGCTATTTAGTTAAGCCCATTAAACGCTCCGAACTCTTCCAGACCATCAACATCGCGCTGGGCCGCACGCACGGTGTTCCCGTCCCTGCTCCATCCCCGTTGCCGCAGGCACACACGACACCATTGCAGGCGCTGCGCGTGCTTCTGGTGGAAGACTCTCCGGACAACCGGCTCTTGATCGAGTCCTATCTCAAACAGACCCCCCATCGTCTGGAACTTGTGGAAAACGGCCAAGTGGCCTTCGAGAAATTCAAGGCCGGGCATTATGACCTCATTCTCATGGATATGCAGATGCCGGTGATGGATGGGTATGAGGCAACAAAAGCCATCCGTCGGTGGGAAAAAGAACATGACCTACCACCGACGCATATTATTGCCTTGACTGCCCTCGCACTGAAGGAAGAAGTGGTCAAGATTTTCGAAGCAGGCTGTAACGTCCATATGACGAAACCCATCAGAAAGGCGACGCTCCTCGAAGTGCTGCAGGCTTTCAACGGAGTGCTCAAGCGATGAAGCAGAATAAAATCCTCTCTCAAGATGGGACCAAAATCGTGGTTCATATCGATCCGGACCTCCAAGACATCGTGCCGGGTTTCTTGGAGAATCGTCGCCGGGATGTTCAGTCCATGAACAATGCGATTAGCCAGAAGGATTTTGATGCGATCCGCGTGATAGGTCATCGCATGAAGGGTGACGGCGGAGGTTACGGGTTTGATGCCATCAGCGAGATTGGCGCAGCTTTGGAACAGGCGTCGGCTAGACGAGATATGCCGGCCATCACCAGAAATCTCAACGCGCTCGCCGACTATCTGCAGTGTGTCGAGGTAGTGTATGGGTCGTGAGAAGGACGGGAAACCACAAGACCGAATATCATAGCCCTCGGAAGAAAAGAAACCTACTGGTGGAGTTTATCCGCTACCTAGTCGTTTCGATCTCTGACCGAAACCGTGTTGTCGGGACAGCAGGATGCTTACTGAGGATGGGCTTAGTCCTCAATGACAATATGGGTATCCGTCTCCAGGACGCCCGGCAGGACTTGGATATCTTGCAGCACCAGGGAGCCAAGGGCTCGGTCGTCGCTGGCCTCTACGGAACAAATAATATCTGGTCGGCCAAAACAGACCTTGGCGTGGCGGACTGCTGGGAGGGCTTTCAGGGCTGCGAGCAGTTCGTAAGCCTTTCCGGTCTCCGCCTTAATAAACACGTACGCTTTCATTCCCATCGCCACGTCCCCTCAGCAGCATTCCTTCGGCAAGGTAATGCTTCTCCCGTCGTTCCAGCGCCTCTCCCAGTGCAGCCATTCCAGAATCCTGAATGGCCAGCTCAGCGATCATGACGGTGTCAGTTGGGTCCAGTTTCAGCCATGTCACTTGATCGAATCTCCCGATACCACGGATATTCTGTTCTGCTGAATCCACACCACATCTTGATCCGTGATGCGATCGAGCCTTTGTTGCATGAGCCGTCCAACGTTCCTCGGTAAACCGGGGGTTGCTGATCGTATCCTTCCTCATTTTCGAAGTAACGACTTTCGTTCGAAATTAGATCGGCTCCGTCCACATGACATCCCTCCCGCGCTTCTAACGGGACGGCGGGGAGGATGCAGGCTCCGTGCCTGGCAAGACAGGCGCCGCAAGAGGCAGTGTAATAGACGTGGCATGCCCGTCCGGCGTGACATGGGCCTCGATCTTGTCGCCAGTCTTCACCTTGCCCTCCATCTTTGTCTCACTGTTCACGTGCAGGCGAACCTCATGACCGGTGATATCTTTCAGTACGTAGAACTCACCTTCAGTCATCAGTAGGTCTCCTTTGACGATCTGTTGCGGCGTCGCCGTCGTCTTGGGTGAATCGGTCAGCATGGGATCGGCCGAACGACTCAATGTCACTATTCCTAGGCTCGACATCGCCACGATAACCAGAATATTTAGGAGCTTCATAATGTACACCTCCCCCCCACGTGGCTGTGGACAGATGGTCGGGACTCATCGGATCATCTATGCCATCGCCGTTACGATCTCTTATGGATCGAGAGTGCATGGCCTGTGTCCGTAACCTGCGCCTCGATCTTGTCGCCAATAGCCACCTCTCCATCCACCTTAGTGCTCTCGTCAACAGAAAGGGTAACCGCTACATGTCGATGGGGAGGGAGCACGACAATCTCTTGCATGATCATACCGGCGTTGCGTTCGCCCTGACGAGGGTCAAGGGTCTGCAGGTCTCCTGCAATCATGACCACTTCGCCTTTCACCGTTGCTGAGGACACAGTTGAAGATGGGACGCCGGCCGTTGACGAACATCCACTGATCCCGCTAGCAACAAGAATCACCAGCAACAAGGTGCCTATGCCTTTCTTGTTCATGGCACGACCTCCTTTCCAGATAACACGATCATGCGGCGGCGGGAAATCTGATACAACGTGGTCAAACGTGAGTGAATCACTCCCTCGACTATGCGTAATGCTACTGGCTCACCCTCTTGAAGAGCGCAAGGAACAGACCATCGACATCGAATCAGCTCCTCACAGCTTTCCTTTCAAGGGGATACACGGTGCCATGGTAAACCAGATGCCCACTCATCCCGCACCCAACGGTGAAACAACCTGTCCCCACCATACGCCCATCTCAATCCAAATCGTTCTGCTACTTAGTGGTTAGACGAGGGACAGCTTGTCTCGTGCAGGACAGACGGTCCAGACTGCCGGCTCCTTGCGTTGGAAGGATTACATCTATCAATTTAGTTATGCGGCAGGTCAGGTCCACTTCCAGGGCGATGAAAGGCATCCGACAGACTAAATAAGTACTTACGAGTATGACAGTAGCGGCAGCTCCATAGGAAGTTGCTCGACCTGATTCAGGGCGGGGACCGAAATATCTGTTCTCTTTCCTCCTCGTGTGCGGACCAGTGCGGAAACAAGTTCGTCATCGTTGATCCGAAGCGCTACGGTTGCGGCGGCTGGCTTTATCGCGGGACCTCCGTGCGAGCCAACACCATCAAGGTCTCTCGGAAGGTCCTGGAATCTGTGCTGTTGGAGGCCGTTCAGAACGATCTGTTCACCGAAGCAGGGTTCCAAGAAGCTATTCAGGCAGGAAGACACAAGGGGTGTTGGCGGAGCGGCGTCAGGCGCAGGCCCCGGACCGGGAACGAGTGCGGGCTAACCTGGCGCAGGTGGTGCGGCAGATCGCGAACATCATCGCGGCCATCAAGGATGCTACAGAAACTGCGCCCACGAAGGAAAGCTAGAGAAGTGTGAAGTTGAGCGGACTCGTTTGCAACAGGTTCTCCAAACCCCGCACAAGAAACTCGATAAGGTGACGCACTTGCTCCCCTACCTCAAAGACCGGTCCAAATCACTCGTGGCCAACATCGCCACCGTCGCCCGTCGGAACGTGG
>JBQTHT010000268.1:0-19441 GCA_052389595.1 Nitrospiraceae bacterium | reverse complement strand
GTGTGCGGGCAGACAGTGGCGATTGTGGAAGGGTGGAGAGACGTCACGATGCAGGTTACGCTGTCCGAACATCGAACCGGACATGGACTTCTCCCCGCTTAGAAGAGATCGTAGCTTGTGATCGGGCGGAGGGAAATGATTATAGTGCGAGGGTTCTTGATAGGTAAAGGGCTGGTTCGGGCGAGCTTCGGCGCACGAGAAGCGCTGGTTCACAGAGCGTTATCCCTTCCTGAAGTAAAGTCTCTTATGCAACCATTGGAAGGTTTTTGACCACGGCGGGTGTCCCTCTGAGGAATCTGTTGGACGGGCTGTCAGGTCGCTAGGCGGTGCAGGCCGTAGGAGTCCAAGATCGTGATAGAGCGACCGTCAATCCGGATCAGGCGTCGCTCGCGAAACTGACCGAGTGTGACACTGACGGTCTCTCGGCTGCAGCCAATGAGATTAGCCATTTCCTGATGAGTGAGCTTGACACGGAGACGTGTACCGGCCCCATCCGGAACCCCGTCGGTCTTTTTCAAATCCAAGAGCAAATGAGCGAGTCGAGCTGGGACACCCCTGAAGACTAAATCCTCGACACGGCTCTGGATCTTTCTCAGACGGAGGCCCATGAGCTTGGTCAACTTGATCATCAGGCCCGGATGCTCACGTAGATAGCGAGTGAAATCTTCTCGCCTGATCGCACAGATCAAGGCATCGTCCAGCGCTTCGGCCAGCGCTTCGCGCGGAGAGTCTTCGAGCGCTTCCAGCTCGCCGAAAATTTCACCAGGATCCAGAATCTCGAACGTCACCTCCTTGCCGCTTGGTGCGCTGCTCGCGACTTTGACTCGGCCTTTCTTGAGCAAGTACACGGTATTACTTGGATCACCCGGCAAGTAGATGAGCTGCCGTTTTTTGACTTCCTGCATTCGAGTGATCCGATCCATTTCCATGAGTTCGGCCTGGCTAAGGCCGGAGAACAGGTGGATGTGTTTCAGATACCACAGCTTAGTTGGGGCAGGGGTGGCTTGGCCCATAGGGACACTCCAGTGGTGAGTAAAAAATACCTTACTTGATACACGTGATGGAGCGCAACTCCTCAACGATGAAAGACGATGCGCACCGGTCTATACTGTCACGTACCTCTTCAATGCTTTAAAAAGTTGTAACGAGATGCAATCACAGACAGTGTTTTTTAGGAACTGGACCAGACACGTTGGAATCGGAGCCACAGCCTTACTGACTGTGGCGGTTCTCAGCGGAGCCGTCTGGTTTCAGTCACGTTATGACGATTCGCCGGAACGAACCGTCGAACTGAAAGCCTTCACTAATGCCGAGTATCCTGAAGATCCCGAAGACCGGAGCCACACGTTCGGGAACTATCCTCACGGTCGTCTGATAATCCAGCAGACCGGTGATACCCGCTTTCGCTTTCTGATCGAGCCGGCTTCTGCCCGTGCCACCACGATCGAACTTCTCGACGTGGACCTTGCTCATTTCGTGGCAGCCGTACCTTCGTGGGTGAAGCCGGACCCGGATCTCACCAAAGTGGGGCTGATCGATCGTGAGTGGAACCGGCAGCAGGTACGGTTTCGACGAGACGCTCCCAATGTTCAAGTTCATGAGGGAGGCGATGGGTTCGAGCAACGGGCGCTCACCCATGTGGATCTGGCTCGGAATTGTCTCAACGCCGGCCTCTGGGAACTCCTGCTCTTTACCACCGAAGATGGAGAAGACCGAGTCTACGAGCATGTCTGGTTCACGTTCCCTCTAGGTTTGTATAAGAATCTGTTCCAACAGGTCAATGGGCTGTCCTATTGGGATTATTGGTGGTCGCTGGAGCATTGGGTCGATCCCTCTGGAACGTCGATTCGGTTAGAGCGGTTGCGCCGGGTCGAGCGGGAATGGGAAGTGAAGGCCGTCGCACGTTGGGATGAATCACCTCTGTGGCGAGGCGAACAACTTATGAAACGCAGGAACATTCTCACCCCGCGAGTCTATGTCTATCGCGACTGGTACACACAACCGATCCAGTTTGCGAGCTTCATCCCTCCGGGCCGCTATTCCGTCCAGCATCCCCGCGACACGCAACTCCACTATCTGGCTGAGTTCACGGGAGGCGTGCTTCGCCAGGTTCACACACCGGGTGGGACTCAACGGTACTATGAGATCGAACTTGGTTTTCGCGACAGCCGTACCGGTGAGCGGACGAGACTGATCGTCGGGGGACTGGATCTAAATAGACTGCCCGTCACATCACCCGATCGGTACGAACGCGGCTGGCAGGTTCCCTTGGGTATCGGGAACCCCGGCTTTTTCGAGTCCTACGAAGAGTTGCTCGCGAACTCCCCATTGCAGCGCCCTTTTTATGGATTTCACTTGGATGCGCAGGGCCGTTGGATCGATCATCATGCCGTTGGCGTGGACGGTCCGCTCCTCCATTGGGATGCCGACGATCCGTCCAGGCTGCACCTGTACCTGTTGGCCTACGAGCGCCACGCCTTGTTGAATCATTTCCTCATCACCTGTCCACCCGAAGCTTGCCCGCCACGCTGACGCGGCCCCTGTTCGGGCAAGCGCTTCCGGCACATAACGGTCGACATTTGTAAGCCAGGTTACAGATGTATCTCCTTCCAGGCGTTATCTTTGGTGCAAACTGGTTCAAGGTCTCGACTCAGGAGGGTATGTCATGAATAGAACATTTTTCCTCGTCACCGCGAGCTTCGGTCTGCTGGTTGGCGTCTGGCTCAGTGCTGGTTTCGCTGGCGAGGGCAAGAAGGCACCATCCAGCGATGTCTTGAAGAACATCGGACCGACATTGGCAAAAACGTATACGTTCGAGCCATTCCATCCTGCAATGCCGGACCATCTCTGGTTGGATGCTGGAGGCGGACGCGCGGTGTTTCTGCATTTCAATAAACCGGTCGCCGATTCTAGCGCGACCGTGATTTTCGTCGGCGAAGGGATCAAGGGCCGCTTTTGCCTGGAAGATCAGCCGGACGGCGGCAAGACCGGATTCGTCCATTTCCATCGGTTACACACGCCGGAAGGAGAAACGGGTGAAGGGGCGCACGGACATGGGGGCAACAAAGCCGAAGAGGGCTACTGGCTGAAGCATGTCGCGGTCGGGGAATTCGACATGATGGGGATGCATTTTAAACCCGGAACCGCCATGAACTTCATGCCCACTGCAGCGCCGAAGTGTAGCGCGTAAACCGACTAACGACGCACTGAGCAAGCGGCGGAGGGCTCACTATCAGTTCAGGAGTCTGGAGCAATGCTCAGACTTCCCCTTCAGCGCGGCCTCCGCCTCCTGCCGCTCGCCTCTTGCTGCGGGCCGTTCTCTTTAGTACACGACCACCTTGTCGGCTTCGGTGAAGAGGCTCACCATGCGATCCAAGGGAATCGGCGCCACGTCGGCTGCGACCCGTGCCGGATCGATCTGGTAGAGCAACATCATCGTTCGGTTCCCGTAGATTTCGACACCCAGCTTCTTGAGAAACTCGAAATACTCCCCGTAATTGTGTGGCACTTGCTCCAGCGGCACGTCCATCTGCTCAGAGAGACTCTGTCTCTCTCGTTCGGGCAAGGCAGCGCGATCCAGGGCGGTGCTGTCTGGTCGAAAGATGTGATTGAACCACCCAAAGCCCTTCGTCACTGACTTCACGGCACTGGCGTCCACCAGGATCGTCACCTTATGCCCGGCTTTGACGGCGGCCCAGGCGACATTCGGCACGGCACAGATCTGGGCGTCATCTTCGACCAGCGAGGTCTTCATGTGAATCAGGATGCGTACTGAGGCAGCCTCCTGCGCCTGCGCTGCTGTGGACCACAACCCTCCTAAAGTCAGTCCCAGCAAAACGAAGAAGATACCAGTCCCTCTGTTCATGACTTCCCTCCGTGATCGTTCCTGCCTAGCAGGCTGTTGAAAAACCATTTCGACGCCTCCAAAAACGCAGAGCGCGCGGAGTCGGAAACGACATGAAGAGCGCCCGCAGGATGGTCCCAAAGACCGTCCAGCGCGGCCGCAGCGAGCGAAGAGGCGAAGACGTACTCTTTGCGGTACGTTGAGCCTCGGAGCGAGGCGAGAACAAAGCTGGCGGACTTTTTCAACATCCTGCCTAGACCATGTACTCGATGTCAGAGGCGTGTGTCGGATAGGCAAACATCATCTCCGTAAGGTCGGTCGCGGTCAGTCCTGACCGGATCGCCAGGGCATAGAGGTTGATGACTTCTTCTGCGTGAGGTCCCAGCAGGTGCGCGCCGATGATCCGACCACTTCCTTCCTCGACCAGGACCTTGAAGCCGGAGCACTCCTCCCCAACCCGGCGCGACGAATACCAGCCGGAAGTCTTCTGATGGTTCGTGCGAACCTGTAGGCCTCGCGCACGAGCACTCTCTTCTGACAAGCCCACCGTAGCCAGAGGGGGAACGGTATAGACGACGGATGGGACGGCCACGTAGTTGGGCTTGCGATAATTACCGTTGAGCAAATTCGCAGCGACAATCTCGCCCTCATAGCCGGCGACCGGCGTCAACGGGGGACCTCCGCTCGCCGCCGCAGCATCACCTGCTGCATAGACTGTTGGGTTCGACGCGCTTTGCAGGTATTCGTTCACCACCACACCCCACTTGTCATATTTCACACCCGCGGCCGTCAGGTCCAGATCGTCGATCTCTGGTACTCGACCCGCACCATGCACCGCCATATCAGCCTGGAATGCGCGCATCTGGCCGTCAATCGAAGTAAGGACGGTCAAGTCGCTGGATGTGCGTGCGATTCCTTTCACATCGGCCTGTAGTTGGATGTCCACGCCCAGCTCGCGGGTTTTCTGCACCAATTGACCAACGAGATCGGGATCAAAGCGGCCCAGAGGCCGCAGGCCACGATGGAGAATAGTCACCTGCGCACCGGCGCGAACGGCCACGTGCGCGAACTCAAATGAGATGTATCCGCCGCCGACAAACACAATGCGCCCCGGCAGCTTGTTCAGTTCTAAGAATTGCTCGCTGGTGATGAGATGCTCGGCACCAGGGATTCCCAGTGGGATTGGTTCGGCGCCGCTGGCGACCACGATATGTCGACCCTCCAGGATATCCTCACCGACCTGAACCGAGGTACGACTCACGAAGCGTGCCCGCCCATGGAATGTCGCGATGCCGGCCTTGGCAAAATTTTCTTCTCTTCGCAGTGGTACGGGATCGGTAAAGGTGCGTTTAAAGCGCACCAGTTCCGCCCAATCAATCCCTACCCTGTCGGCTCGAACGCCTTTATCCTGCATGCGATCCAGCCAGTCGACCAGCTCGGCGGCGCCGACCAGCACCTTCTTCGGATCGCAACCGCGCAAGGCACAGGTCCCCCCGAACGGACGTGAATCCACAATGGCGACCTGCCAGCCGGCAGCACGGCACCGCGAGGCCACTGTGGACGCGGCTGACCCTGTCCCGATCACTACTAAGTCAAACGTCTTTGTCGTCATGGGTGCTTTTCCTTCTGGACACAGCGATACGGCTAGACATTCGGAATGCCTGCCGCATTCAAGTGAACATCCTGGCTTGCGAGTGGTTCAGTGGGCGCAACAGGCCGTTTCTGTGGCCGACTGATCCCCGCTGACCCAGTCCTTATACGCCGCGTAGGCCTTGAGCGCCCACTCCTCACCCGGGCAGCCTTGCATGGTCATCGCCACCTCTAAAAACTCCAGCAATTCATGTTGCGTGATACATTGCTCGCATGCCCGGGCCACATAGGCACGAATGCAGGGCTCGCAGCGAATGGCAATCGAAATGGCCATTGCAGCCAGCAGCTTGTATTTCGCCAGCACGGCTCCGTCCCGATACGATTCCTGCCGCATCCGCAGCAGCCCGCCGGTGACTTTCGGACTCAAGCGACGCAATTCGGTAAACAAGGATTCCCGATCAATTTGGTTCTGTGTGTTTTCTTCCACCGCTCAAGCTCCTCTCTTTTCCCCTGCGTGGTTAGCCTCTATGACATGCTCGAAAAGGGCCTTGTTGGCCAACCGGACGAGCGAGACAGCCTCCGCCATAGAGAGCAGGCGGAACGTCCCCTCCTGCTGAGAGATCCAGCTAGAGCCGGCTTCTGCGGAGGCAAAGAAATGCACGAAGTGGCAGAAGCTGATTCGAACATCTGTGGTTATGGGGCCATCCGGAACGATGAACGAGATGACCGCGTCAGGCGGAGTGAGGTTTTTCACGCCATCCGGTCCCACGATGAATGAGACCTTGTTCGTAGTCACGGGACAGGTAGATTCAATGCGTGCCGTTGTCCCGAGAAGATCGACGATGTAGAGAGGGTCTAAGGCGCACCATGTGTACAGGGTGTGCCCGTTGACCTGGAAATGGTGGGCCGTCTGATGTACACCCAGGCCCCAGGCAGCGATCACTCGATGGTTCTCATCAAAATAGACATTCCCCCAGCCCGCCCACACGGCCATGATGTTCTCAACCTGCCTTCTAGATAGATCGAGTGCGTCCGCGATTGTTGCCGACGGCACCGGCTCGCCATGGGCCACAAATTGCCGCAGCAATTCTAGGACTACCTGTTCCTCCACGACTGTGGGTTTGGGAAGGGCCTTGGCCAACGAGTCGGCCAACTTCTCAAGTTCTAGCCTTTTCTGCTCCATTCTGTAGACCTCCTTTCCGGTGATCTCCCACTCAGTGTTCAACATCGCCGTTTTGGCTTTTCAGTTGCGAATCCTTATCTCTGTGACCTCAGATTCTCGCGTTTTCCGCCTCCAAACTCTTGAGGATCGGACAGCGATCAGTCGGCTGACCGGCCTTGCAGGCGCGGATCAAACCCTGGAGTGCTCGGTCAAGAGCACGCAAGTCCCTGATTTTCGCCTCTACTTGCGCCAATTTGGCCTGCGCCTTCCGCTGCACATCCCCACACCGAGCCGTCGAACTAACCCGGAGACTTAAGAGATCAGCAATTTCCCTGAGCGTAAATCCCAGCTCCTGTGCGTTCTTGATGAAGCGCAGCCGCCTGAGTGCTTCCTCACCGTACAGCCGGTACCCAGACGGCTTCCGATCCGCCGGAGTGAGAAGCTTCAGTCGCTCGTAGTACCGGACCGTCTGGAGATTGACCCCGATTCGCTTCGCAAGCTGACCAATCGTCAGTTCCGAGGCCATCGCATCACCTTTTACACAGGTACAGCCTGTACCATAGTACCGAGTCATGAGGGATTGTACTCGCGGGCGCCTCAAATTCGAATCACCTGTGGACCAGGCTTTCAATAACAGGCTTTCAATAAGAGGGGACGACCGGGCCCTCAACAGCATTCCGGTCGCCCCTTTCCTGCCTCTTTGTGATTACGCAAAGAGGCTCTGCACCCACTGCCAGACATTGGATGCCATCTCAAAAGGGCAGAAGCCCAGAGACTCTACCCATGGGCACATAGGCCTCACCTCCTTTCATGGAGTGAAGCCTACACCCTGTACCATAGTATCGAGTCAAGAGGCTGCGCGACGGATGAAAGATTAGCGCCGTCCCTGTAAGGATCGTCTGCCTTAGCCGACCAATGTATTTGATGCGGCCAATCCACTTAGCGGTTCAGTCTCGTATTTTATGTGAGCTGGCTTACAGATGGAGAGCCCCGCAGGGGGTAGCCTGCTAAACATTGGGATTGACGGGATCAGCGTGGATTGATACATAGACTCATCTTCATACCTTGATCTGACAGAGGGGTGATTGATGGCCATCGACAATGTTACGGACATCGTGAATGACCGCTATGCTCATGCCGCCGCCAGCGGCGAGCAGATGTGTTGCCCGACCGGGTACGACTTCGACGACTTGAAAACGTTTATTCCGGAGGACGTGCTGAAAATTTCCTACGGGTGTGGCACGCCGGCAGGTCTTGATACTGTTCACGTCGGAGAAACTGTTCTAGACATCGGCTCCGGTGGCGGGATCGATTGTTTTGAAGCCGCCCGACGGGTCGGTTCGAATGGTCATGTGATTGGAATCGACATGACTGACACGATGCTGGCTATAGCGAGACGGAACGTGCCGATCGTCGCGGCCAACCTGGGGTATCCGGCCGCCAACGTGGAATTTAGAAAGGGAATGGCCGACGCTATGCCGGTGGAAGACGGCAGCATTGACTTGATTATCTCCAACTGCGTCATCAATCTGGCTCCGGACAAACGGAAGGTCTTCCGCGAGATGTTTCGAGTGCTGAGACCCGGCGGGCGGTTTACAATCTCCGATATCGTGTCGGACCAGACGGTCCCGCAATACCTCGTCCATGACACAGAAAAATGGGGCAATTGCTTGTCCGGCGCCCTACCAGTCGCTGAGTATGTCGGCGGCATGGTGGATGCCGGGTTTTTGGGGATTCACCAGATGAAGTTCACCCCCTGGCAGGTGATTGACGGCATCCATTTTCTCTCTGTGACTTTGACCGGCTATAAACTGCCGGAGGCAGCCGAACCGAACGGCACCCGCTTCGCCACCCTGCGAGGTCCATTCAGCCGAGTGGTTGACGAACTCGGCACGACCTATCAGCGCGGCTTCCCCCAGGCCATCAATGCTCGTACGACAGCCCTGTTGAACACTCTCCCTTTTGTCCAACTCTTCATTCTCTCGGCGGAGCCCGAACCATTGACGCCTTCTGATCCACGCTTCACGGCGATTCTTCCCGAACAAGCTCCATGCGTCTGGAAGGGTCACTTCGCCATCCTAACTGGCCCATTTGTGGAAGCAGCGGATGACGACCATCACGTCTTTCGGCGCGGCGAGTTCTTGGAAATCTGTTCGAAGACCATGAAGGTCTTGGAAGTCGACGAGTATGCGAGGCACTTTGCCATCATCAACCGGGCTCACCAAGAAGTGTCCGGAGAACCGGTGTCCTGCGCTCCTGATGGCGGCTGCTGCTAAGGGAGCCATCTCATGGCCGACGTCATGCTCAATCCACGACAGTGCGCCACGGTCCTGCGTGCGCTTGGTGACGAGACCCGTCTTAGAATCCTGGAATCACTCTTGGTGCAGGAAAAGTGTGTCACCGATCTGGTTCGAGAGACGCGGAAAACGCAGCCCCACGTGTCCCATCATTTACGCATTCTGCGAGACGCCGGGCTTGTGGAAGGCCTGCGAGACGGGAAACGGATTTGCTATCGCGTCGCGCCCCGCGTCCAACGCGCACTGAGGAATCACCAAGGCCAGGCCTTGGATTTTGGATGTTGCCAGGTCAGTTTTCCCCAGGCCGTGTTGGCATCCCAGGCCAACTAGCCTGATTGAGCGAGACACGGAGAGCCTCTCTCTATGTCTCAAAAGGAATCAGCATGGTCCTGACATTACTCGGCCGTCAGAACCCGCTGGCCTCCCCTGCCGAACAGCTTCGAATCCTCGGACAAACTGCAGCCTGTCCGCCGTTTGAGACGCGTCTCGATCAAACCGGCCTGCATCCTCTTCGCGCCACCGGTATTACCGTTTTTCAAATCAACGTCGGCAAGCTGTGTAACCAGACTTGTCGTCACTGTCACGTGGATGCGGGCCCAGACCGTCAAGAGATGATGACCCGCGAAACCGCGGAATCTTGTATCCGAGCCCTCGCCACAACCGACATCCCTATCGTTGATATCACAGGGGGAGCGCCTGAATTGAATTCGAACTTCCGATGGCTGGTCGAAGAGGCACGGGCATTGGATCGGCATGTGATGGATCGGTGCAACTTGTCCATCTTACTTTTGCCGTCTCAGGCTGATCTGGCCGAATTCCTGGCGCAGCATCGTGTTGAGGTCGTGGCGTCTCTTCCCTACTACCGCTCAACGCAAACCGATGCTCAGCGGGGCGAAGGCGTCTTCGAGAAATCGATTGAGGCCCTGCAGCTCCTCAACAAGATCGGGTACGGGAAGGAAGCGAGTGGTCTGATTCTGAACCTGGTCTATAACCCGGTCGGCGCTTTTCTTCCTCCACAACAGGAGGCGATCGAGGCGCAGTTCCGTTGTGAACTCTCGAGTCGCTATGGGATTGTCTTTAATCATCTCTATACCATCACGAATATGCCGATCAGTCGCTTTCTCGAGTTCCTCATCGAGAGCGGCAATTATGAAGACTACATGGCTCGTCTCGCGAATGCCTTCAATCCGGCCGCCGCTGCCGGCGTCATGTGTCGTTATACCCTTTCAGTCGGTTGGGATGGGACACTGTACGACTGCGACTTTAATCAGATGTTGGACCTACCGATTGACTATGGAGCCCCCAGTCACATCTGGGATTTCGACCCGGCTCGCCTCCACGCCAGACAGATCGTCACCGGCAATCACTGCTACGGCTGCACCGCCGGCTCGGGCTCATCCTGCGGCGGCACCGTGACCGCTTAAAGCGGACCTGCGATGGAATTTTCCCTTCTTGCCTTTCTCCTCGTGCTCGCCTTGGCATTTGCGAATGGCACGAACGACGTCTCCAAGGCCATTGCGACCCTCGTGGGAAGCGGCGTGACGAACTATCGCGTCGCTATTGTGTGGGGCACAGCCTGGACCATCGTCGGTGCTGGAGTCTCTGCCTTTGTTGCCAGCGCGATGGTGAAGACGTTTAGCAGCGGCCTGATCCAGCCTGGTATCGTCATCCACCCGACCGTGGCCTTGGCCGTCCTCATCGGCGCTATGGCTTGGGTGTTCTTGGCCTCACGGACGGGACTCCCGGTCTCTACGACGCACGCGCTGACGGGCGCCATCATCGGCACCGGACTCATCGCTTTTTCCAGTGACGGACTCATCTGGCCAGCCATTGCTAAGAAAATCGCCCTTCCCCTGTTGCTCAGTCCATTACTTGCCCTGACCGTCTCGATCATGATCCATCCGGCTATGCGTCTTCTAGCTACCAGGTGGGAAGGAGCCTGTTTGTGTCTCATGTCGGCATCCCGCGCGTTAGTGGCGATTGACGCCAGCGGTAGTACTCGCACCCTGTTCCAAGCCACCGGTTTCTGGCAGCCGGTGGTGGCGGTGCCGGCCCAATGCGACCGTGTGGGACTGCATGGCCTTACCGTGGGGCTGAATAGTATCCATTGGATTTCCAGCGGACTCGCCTCGCTCGCGCGCGGGACCAACGACGCGCCGAAGATCGTCGCGATGCTGCTCTTGGGAAGCACGATGGCTTCCTGGCCGAGTACCTTTTTTCAGCTGGCGGCATTCGGAGGCGTGGCCCTCGCAATGGGGTTGGGAAGTTACTTCGGAGGATTGCGTGTGACGGAGGTGCTTGCCGAAAAGGTAACCCGTATGGACCATATTGAAGGCCTATCAGCGAACCTCACGACTTCGTCTCTGGTCATGGTCTCTGCAACGATGGGACTGCCCGTCTCCACGACCCATGTCAGCAGCTCGGCGATTATTGGAATCGGCCTCCTCAAAGGCCTGAATGCCGTGCGCTGGATGACGGTTCGTGACATGGTGCTGGCCTGGGTTGTGACCCTGCCTGTGTCTGCTGTACTAGCTTGTGTCACCTACTTCATCCTGACCAAGCTACTGTAACCCCCTCTGCTACTCACATGAAGGAGTTCGATCTCAAACAGAGATGTGTTCGAACGATACACATGGACTTATCTTTATTCTTTCATGTCTTATTGGAGGCTTCGATGCGAATCTGTTCTCAGTCTCTCAACTGTTCCTGCGCGGAAGATAAACTGCATCGGCAGCCACTCTTGCTGACTCTCCTGGGCGTGCTCTCTGCCGCCCTGGCGCTGAACTTGATCGTGACACCTCTTGCTCACGCAGGGGGCTGGGTCCCAACCGACGAGGAAATTCAAAAATACCGGGAGAGCTGGAATCCTCTGTCGAATGGTCCAATTTTCGTTAGTGGCGTTGATATCCATCCCAAGGGACAGCTCACCGTTCACCCCTTTATCTTTTCTCAGATCAGTGAAAAGCGTTTCGGAAATGACCTCAGCTTCGATAGGAAGTCTGCTCAAACCCATTCATACCAGTTGAATCCACTGGTCACGACCGCATATGGCCTCACCAATCACTTGGAACTCAACGTCGGTCTCTCCGCATCAACCTTCTGGGCGAGAGATTCCACCCAATTCAACCGTGGCCAGGGTGGCCCCGTAACGACCGACAGTGGGATGGGAGATACGCAAATCTACCTGAAGTATCGACCGATCGTACAGGATCCAGACGGATGGAGACCCTCAGTCACCACGTTTAACATGATCGTGTTACCGACCAGTCGATGGGTCACTGGCACGCAGAGTCCACCCGGTGGATTTGCTCCATTGGGGCGATTGCCGGCCTCCCGGTTTGGTTCCTTGACTTGGACCGAAGGTGTGCTGTTCCGGAAGAACCTGGAACCGTTTCGGATCAGCGGCGGTGTGTTTTACTCCTATCATCTGCCCGGAAGCGACGCAGGACAGAATACTTACCCAGCCGACATCGTGAACACCAGGTTGATCATCGAGCATATCCTGGATGACACACGTGGGTTCGGGTACAACCTGGAGTTCGTGGGATTCCACGGACTGACCTGGCGCGCTGACGGACACCAGATCAACACCGGAGGGAGAAACGGCTTCAACACCCTCGGCGTTCAACCGTCGATCCAGTATCGAATCGGCGAACATTTCGTGGGCGGCCTGGGGTGTTTGTTCTCCGTCGCAGGCCAGAACACCCTCGCCGCCTTTTATCCCAATTTCTCCTTGTATTACTATTGGAGCAAATCCGGCAAAGTAATTATGCGATAAGTGCAGGGCTCTAGCATATTGCCCTTATCACCACAGTCTGTTAAGGTGTGGACCAGTTTTGCGCCTTCCTCTCACTTCCTGACGAGTCCTCATGGTCTGGGACCCCAAAGATCCGTGGAGTAAGAAGGCGGACCCCTTTGATGACGTCCTCCGCCAGGCGCAGGCCCAATTTCGGCAGATGATGCCTACACGCGGTGTTCGGTCCCTCATCCTCATCGTCGCTCTTCTTTTTCTCGTGTGGCAAGGAACATTCATTGTGGCTCCCGATGAGGAAGGCGTGGTCAAACGCTTCGGAGATGTCGTCCGTACAGTCGGCCCCGGTCCACACCTGAAAATTCCCTTGGTGGAAACCTCTCTGCAACCCAAGGTGGCAAAACTGCATCGGATCGAAGTTGGGTTCCGCACCGACCGACAAGGGCGACAACAAATGCTGCCCAAGGAAGCGCTGATGTTGACGGGCGACGAAAATATCCTCGCGATCGAATTCATCGTGCAATACAAAATCAAGAACGCGGGAGATTATCTGTTCCGCGTCGATGAAATTGATGAGACCATCGGGAAAGCCGCCGAGGCGTCGATGCGCGAAGTTATCGGCAAGAGTAAAATCGATGAAGCATTGACGGCGGGCAAGGCCCAAATTCAGCAAGATACGCAGGTCTTACTGCAGGGCATAGTAGATCAGTATGCCGCCGGCCTGCAGATTGCTGCGGTGCAACTCCAGGATGTGGATCCCCCCGAAGCCGTCGTAGCCGCTTTTAAAGATGTGGCAAGCGCCAAGGAAGACCGGGAAAAATTGATCAACCAGTCGCAAGGATATCGCAACGATATCATTCCTAAGGCGAAGGGAGAAGCGGCCCAGATTGTGAATCAATCCAAGGGATACGCGCAGGCCCGTGTGAATCGTGCTCAAGGCGAGGCGAGTCGATTTGTGAATACTCTCAGAGAATACAATCAAGCAAAAGAAATTATCAGCAAGCGAATCTATCTGGAAACGCTCGAAGAAATCATGCCGAACATAGAGAAGGTAATCATTGACGGTAGGGCGGGAGATCGCCTGCTACCTTACCTCCCGCTCGAACGTATGTCGAAACCGACCCAAGCTGCGACTAGCAGCGAAGAAAGAAGGCCATGACCCGGCAACATATTGTGATTGGAGTTGTCGTCGTCATTGCGTTTCTCTTCTTGCTTGGCGCTTCTCCCTTGTTCGTCGTGGACATTATTCAGACTGCTATTGTCGTCCAACTGGGAAAGCCCGTTCGCAACATTACGCAACCCGGGCTCTACGTAAAGGTTCCATTTATTCAGGAAGTGACCTATTTCGATAAACGGCTACTGGATTATGATTCTTCCGCACAGGACGTCATTACACAGGACAAGAAGACGCTGCTGCTCGACAACTTTGCGAAATGGCGCATCACCGATCCTTTAAAAGTCTATCAGGCCTTTCACAGTCAGCGCGGCGCACTGCAGCGCCTCCACGACATCATTTATTCAGAACTCCGCGTCGAACTCGGCCGGCATGATCTGTCTGAAATCGTATCCAAGACCCGCTCAGAAATCATGAAGATCGTGACGGAACGGTCCAATGAGAAGGCCTCCGTGTATGGAATCGAAATCCAAGATGTCCGCATCAAGCGCGCTGACCTACCGGAGCAGAACGAGAAGGCGGTGTTTGCCCGTATGCAGGCAGAGCGTGAGCGTCAGGCCAAGCAATATCGCGCCGAAGGCGCGGAAGAGGCACAGAAGATCCGGTCGGAAGCGGAGAAGGATCGTGAGATCATTTTGGCCGAAGCCTATCGTGAATCGGAACAGTTGCGCGGTGAGGGTGATGCCAAAGCGTTTCGGATATACGCCGAAGCCTATCGACAGGACCCACGTTTTTTCGAATTCACTCGGTCAATGGAAGCTTACAAAAAAACCTTCACTGGCAAGTCCACTCTTGTGATGAGTCCGGACTCGGAATTTTTTCGCTACCTCAAGCAGCGCTGACGTGCATCGAGGAAAGTTTCACACACCTCGGCTGTCTGCGGACTTGATAGAGATAGAGATTTGCAATGTATCTGTAGAGGTAAGACGTCACGTTCTGCGGACGAAGAGAGAGGAGCTATTTGATACAGGAAGGTTATTCGAGAATGTATTGCACAGGGTCCTTAGATTGACCGAGGATATTCACCATGTAGTGGAGATGCGGCCCTGTCGCCAGACCGCTGCTTCCGATCAATCCCACCACATCTCCTCGCTTGACCCTCTGACCTTCCTTCACTAAAGATTTCGCCAAATGGCCATACAGCGTTTCGATTCCATATCCATGATCGATCCGCACTATGTTTCCGAGTTTCGGATCAAATCCAATTGCGGTGACTCTCCCTTGGGCAGGGGCCTGAACAGGGGCATTCGGAGCCGCGCCGATGTCCAGCCCATCATGCCAAGCTGGTTTTTCCGTAAAAGGCGAAATCCGAGGTCCAAACCCCGAGGTTACCCAACCCTTGACAGGCCATATTGAAGGGGTTGATGCCCAACGGGTAGACCGCTGTTCGGCCGCTGTCGATAATTCTTGGAGGGTCCGTTCTTGATTCGCAGCCTCTGCCGTCAGCCTTTCCAGATCCATTTTGACACGTAAGGCAAGGTTCTTTTCCTGGTAGGCGAGATTCTCTAGTTTATCGTCTTGACTAGCTGCGGATTCTTGCACTGTCACAACCGACGACAAAGATTCGGAATGGTGGCTAGAGGACGCATCACTTGTGGGTGACCTACCTTCCGGCAAGGGAACATCTTCACCGCCGCGCCCATTCATCAGATCACCTGGCTTTACCGCCTCAATACCTAACATCACGCGGAGGCGTTGGTTCACTTCTTTCATAGCGGTCAAACGGCGCTTAAGATCATCTACTGCCGATGAGAAAGCCGCAGTCTGTTCCCTGGCGCTCATTGCCTCAGAGCGGAAGGCTGACAGTTCCCATACCTCACCAGTTCTAATCACGTAATGGGAAATGATGAGCAGATCAGCCACAACAAGAAAGGCAATTAAAATCAACAACTTGCGAACAAACTTTCTTGGGAAACTGAAGCGCAATGGCTTGGATGTGGAGCCTCTAAAGACAACTACTGTATAGGCATCACCAGGTTCAGCGTGCTGACTCATAGTCTTCACTCCCTTTTGGGAGGCCGGTATTACCATAATGAGGTGGAAGTGTACCCGACCGGCCTGCTTAGGTCAATCCCTCTTTTTTTGTAAATTATTCTTTATGATTCAACCTGTTGCGAGTTTCGTCCCTGATCCATGTGAGGTATGATTGAGAACCAACTACAATCGGTAAACCCACAATCTCTGGGGCTATGTAGCTATGGTTCTTCTTCACCCTTTCCTCCAGAGCCTCAAACAAATCCGCTGAAGTCTTGAAGATAATGAGAGACTCCTGTTCCTCACTTATCTTCCCCTCCCATCTAAAAATTGATCGGACTTTTTCAACGATGCTCGCACATGCTGCTAGACGGGCTTCTACCATGAGATTTCCAATCTTTCTTGCCTCTTCGTAAGATGACGTCGTCACAAACACTACTATTTCGGAATATTCTCGATCCATCATTCACCTACCGCGCAGGAACTCTTGTGGTCCAACGGTAGTGGGAATGCCTGGATAATTGCGCTTCGACAATCTGTTGGAGCAACATCCATGCCCTTCAATCTACCCACAAAAAATATAAACTTTAATAAAAACAATGTGTTACGAACTTTCAGATGAACTCTTCACGAAATGCCTATCTAACAACTAGTAAGATTATGTCAATTAATGACTGAATTTTGACAAAAATGTACATTTCTTGTCTTGTGCTTGTTCTCTGCCCGAGTTGGCACCTTTCAAGAATCTTGACTAACTTCGGGCGATACCATGTTTGTTCTAATTGACAGTATTTTCAACCGTCTTCTATGATGGAACCTCTGAATCAAATGGAGGTGCACAATGGGATTTACGATCACTCCTAATGACCTCAAGGTTCGACTCGACAAAGGTGAACCACTGGTCCTTCTGGACGTACGAGAACCTTGGGAACATTCCCTCGCAAAAATTGACGGATCAGTTCTCATTCCTTTGGGAACTCTCCCGCAATCTTTAGACAAACTAAATAAAGAAGCTGAAATCATTGCTTACTGTCATCACGGTATGCGTAGTGCGGATGCGACAGGCTTTCTTCTTCAGCAGGGATTCTCGAACACAAAAAATCTCATCGGAGGAATCGACGCTTGGTCCATCCAAGTCGATTCTTCCGTGCCGAGATATCGGTGAGTAGCGACCGGCATATGTCTTACGAAACCTTTGCCCCCATTTTCTCTCGAAAAAATTCGACGGTTCGCCTGAGACCTTCGGCTAGTTCGACTTTTTGATCCCAACCCAACTCCTGTCGAATCTTCCTGCCATCAATCGTGCTACGAGCCTGCTCGCCTTTCTTCGCAGGTCCATGCACTTCTTTACAATTCGACTTGCTCAAGTCAGCCAGAATGCGAAACAGTTCATTTATAGAGGTTTCAATCCCTGTCCCTACATTATACGCTCCGTGAATTTCCTGCCCCATGGCAGCTAAGTTTGCCTCGACCACATCTTCAACATATACAAAATCGCGCGTCTGCCGGCCATTGCCGTTGATAATGGGCTGCTCGCCGTTGAGCAGTTTTTGAATGAAAATTGCCACGACTCCGGCCTCTCCCTCTGGATCTTGACGAGGTCCATAAACATTGCCGTAGCGGAGACATACATGTTGAATGCCGCTGACTCGTTGATAATACGATAAATAATGTTCCCCACACAGTTTGCTGATGCCATATGGCGAGAGGGGTTTAGTCGGATGCGTCTCTGGAGCTGGAAAAACCTCTTGCTCACCGTAAATCGCTCCTCCAGACGATGAGAAGACGATCTTTCGCGCGCCATGCTTAACGGCCTGTTCCAAAACATTCAAACTGCCGAGAATATTGACCTGCGCGTCAAAAATGGGATCCTCCACCGATCGACGAACATCCATTTGCGCCGCGAGATGCATCACCAAAGACGGCCGTTCATTGCGAAATACTCGCTCCAGTCTCCAACTCTGAATATCAAACTTATAAAACCGTGCCGCCCGATTCAGGTTTCGACGCTTCCCCGTGGATAGATTGTCGACCACTACTACTTCATGGTCCTCCTGAATCAAACGATCGACCAGATGCGAGCCGATAAACCCAGCCCCTCCCGTAATCAACACTTTCATGCCTTGTCCTCCGTTCTCACCTCGACATCTGTGCGACGATTAGAATAGAAGTCAGTGAATGACTGCGTTACACGGTACCTTTTTGCAAGACTAATTACTCTTTTCTGATGCCCCACGAACCCAACTTAGAGCCAATACAATTTCACGGTTTCCCTTCTGTCCGAGAATAGGCGAATCCATAAAACCGCGAACACTTAAACCCAAGACCTTGGCACAATTAATAATTTTTCCGGTCACAGCCCGCCGCTTGGCGTCATCACGCACAATTCCTCCACGCCCGACCTGTCCTCGCCCGACTTCAAACTGGGGCTTTATTAAGGCAATCACGACCGCCTGCGTTGCCAAGAAGGATGTGATACATGGCAACACAATTGTCAGCGAAATGAACGAGACGTCAACCACCGCAATATCTATCGGATCAGACACGGCGGAAACCGGCAAATATCTGATGTTTTGCCGTTCTAGCACCACGACGCGTTGATCTTGACGAAGATGCCAGTCAAGTTGCCCATATCCGACATCCACAGCGTAGATGCGACGAGCGCCTCGTTGCAAGAGGCAGTCGGTAAAACCGCCAGTGGAACAACCGACATCGAGCCCGATCAAATCAGTAGGATTGATGAGGAAGGCATCGAGAGCAGCCGCTAGCTTTTCACCTCCGCGGCTGACGAACGGCGCAACGCCCTGCGCGATATCGATCCTCGCGTCAAGGGGGACTCGTCTGCCTTGTTTATCAATCAACACTCCATCAACTTTGACAGCTCCAGCAAGAATGAGGCGGCCTGCTAGCTCTCGACTGGCAGCAAAGCCACGAGTCACAAGCACGCAATCCAACCGCTCTCTCCTTGGAGAACATTTCCGACTCATGATCAACAGAAAAAGAACTTAGAGGGACAGTAGGGGCTGAAGTTGTTGCGGTTTTAGGACTCCGTAGCTGATTCTTCAGTCTCTTCATCCAACGTAAAGGCGCGAAGTCTCTTTTTCCCATCTTTCTCTTGAACAAGAATCTCTACCTTCCGTTCGGCCTCGTCCAGCATCTTCAGGCATGATTTCGATAGTCTGATGCCTTCTTCAAAAATTTTCAGAGACTCATCGAGCGGGAGTTCTCCCTTTTCCAGCTCCGCGACAATGGCTTCCAGCCTGGCCATCGCATGTTCAAACTTCACGGCCGGCATCACACCCTCCTCCACATAAGACGAAGTCATTATACCGTCCAGTCACTGTAGGTCAAGCTCAAGAATCGTGCGATACGTGCCTGACCGAACAGATCAGATGTCCCGCACTCAATTGCGCCCGCACGTTCTCCCCGACCGACACATCTTGCGAACGACGCACCACATGTCCGGTGGGGATGATCTGCAGAATGCTGTAGCCACGGCTGAGAATAGACAGAGGACTAAGATTATGGAGCGCGCTGAGCCGAGCTCGGAAGTGCTGTCGCCTGAGAGCCACCCTCGCTCGTACATTCTGTTCCAATCGCTTAATCAACTGGGGCAGTACGGCCAAGGCTTCCTTTACCAAAGTGATCG
>JBQTHT010000267.1:0-17347 GCA_052389595.1 Nitrospiraceae bacterium | reverse complement strand
GTAGGGGTATTGCTTGTCATCCCGAAGGACGACGTTGAACCGGGGGCGGTGACGCTTGACGAGATTGCTTTCGAGAATGAGCGCTTCGAGTTCGGACCGCGTGACGATGGTTTCAAGGTCTATGATCTGACTGACCAGAAGACTCGTCTTCGGCGTCTGGTCCCCACTCTTCTGGAAGTACGATCGAACCCGGTCCGCTAGAACCGCCGCTTTGCCGATGTACACAATTTCCCCTCGCTGGCCCTTCATCAAATACACCCCGGGCTGAGAGGGTAGATGCTCGAGCTTGGATTGGAGTTCCGGAGAAGGCATGGAGGTGCTCAGCTTCAGCCATCAGTAATGAATTCGGCCATGATCAACCCCATCATTCTACGGCGCGGCAGTGAGATGGGCAACCTGAGGCCAAGAATCGAAAGCTGAGCGCTGACGGCTGATCGCTGATCGTATGTTCAGCGCAGCCCACGTGTGAAGGAAGGACTGAGCGTTCCTCTTGCCACTTCGGCAACCGGACCTTTCATGGTCAGATTGAAATCCTTTGCGACCTGAATGGTCAAGGCGCCGCCCGGCATCCTGACCATGACCGGGCTTTGAACCAAGCCTAGGCGGACGGCGGCGCTGGCAGCCGCACAGGACGACGAGCCGGAGGCTTGAGTTTCTCCGGCGCCGCGCTCCCAAATCAAAATGAACACTTCCTTCTGCCCCGTGGGGACGGCCAATTGGACGTTTGTCCGCTTCGGGAACAGCGCATGGTGTTCCAAGGCCGGCCCAAGCGACAGCAACTCCTCTCGCGACCATTGCTCTCCTTTCGGCTTGAAGACGACACAATGTGGATTCCCGACACTGACGCCGGTAAAGCGCAAGTGCCGTCCCGTGACCTCGATCGGCTGTTCGATCAGTTCGCCGACTGGCGCCGTACAGGGAAGCGCAGAGGGCTCGAACGTGGCGTGGCCCATTTCGACTGTGACGGCGCTTGCATCGCCTCTCCCGTCCACATGCAGCTCGATCGAGACAAGGCCGCCTTTGGTCTCCACCGTGAAATGCTTCCGCTTCGTCTTTCCGGTCGCGTGCAGGTAGCGGGCGAAGATGCGGAGTCCATTGCCGGACTTTTCCGCCTCGCTCCCGTCAGGGTTGAAGATGCGTAAGCCGAAGTCGGCTTTTCTGGAAGGGGTCGATGCCAGAATACCGTCACTGCCCAGGCCCCAATGGCGATCGCAAATCGCGCGCACGTTCGACGGCGTCAGTTTGAACGAAAGTTGTTTGGGATCCATGACCACGTAATCGTTGCCGAGGCCGTGACCGCGGAAGAACGCGTTCTTCATGCCAAGTCTCCTAGTGATGATGCGATCAATGGTCCGTGGTAATCGGTGGGGAGAAGGTACTTCGTCAATGGTCACTGCTCAATAGTCAATGGTTCTGAGAACCGCAACCGGTTGGAGCCTTATGCATGCCTCTTGCCGTTGACCGTGACTGTGGACCGACGGCGCCCCTAGACGAGCGCCGTGCCTGGCGGGCGTTCGATCAGCTCGATTTCATAGCCGTCAGGCGCGTCGATAAAGATGAAGCGGTTGCCGGATGAAGTCCGGGTCGGCCCGTCGGTGATCTTGATGTTCCTTGATTCGAGCGAGTGGATCGTGTTGTCGAGATTCTCCACTTCGAAGGCCAGATGCACAAGGTCCTCCTGCACCTTGACGGGGCCGCTGGGGGGATAGCTCGCCAACTCAATCAACTCCTCACTATTGGGCGCTTTAAGGAAGGCGAGATGAGAACCGCGCGGCGACACCTTGCGTTCCATCACTTCGAGCCCGAGCACATCCGTGTAGAACGTGATCGTCTCGTCCATGTCGCTGACGCGCATTCTGGTGTGGAGGAGCTTTTTAACACGCATGGGATTATTCTCAATGCAAAATTACAAATGCAAAATGTAACACTATGATTGCGGCGAAGCCGCACATGAATTGTTCATTTTAAATTTTACATTTCTCATTTGCCTCTGGCAGGTCCCGCCGTCTTACGGAGCAGAATCTCGGCTGCGCCGGGGATGAGAAAGTCCGGCATGGGACCGATCTCCTGGTAGCCCTGTTTTTTATAGAACTTCCGCGCGCCCTCATTAAAGTCGGACACACACACAAAGAAATTCCGACAGCGTTCAAAGACCACGGTTTCCAGATGCTCAAGCAGCGTCCCCCCTAACCCCTTGCCTCTCGCCCATCCGGCAATCGCGAAAAGCTCCAGATAGTCGCCCATCAGAAACTTCCGCCGAATCAAAGCCAACCCCGCCACCTTCTCATTGAATTGAATGACAAATCCATCTCGACCCTGCGGGAGCGGGGTAAAGAGACGATCCCAATCCGCTGCCGTATACCCCAACCGCTTCCAGGGATCCGATCCTGCCAGAATCTCAATCACGGCAGAACGGTCGTCCGGTTGCATGGCGCGGACCGCGCCTCTCCTTAGTGTGTCGGTTGATTGCACGTTAGAAGCTCAGATACGGTGACCGGCTGGAGGCCCTTCTTAGGGAACACCTCGGTGGTAAGCTGCTCGATGACGGCCCTGGTGTGCATACCCTTCCCGTTTGCATGAAACACGATCACGCTCCCCGCTTTCACCCGCTTCGTCACACGTTCCACTATCTGCTCGGCGGACAGCAGAGGGTCTGGATCGCCGGATTCGATATTCCAGAGGATGAACTGAAGCCCTAACGTCTTGACGACTTCTGTCGTGAGATCGTTGTACTCGCCGTACGGGGGCCTGAACAAAGTCGCCTGATGCTCGTATTTCGTTTTGAGCATGGTCACCGGCCCGAGAATCTCCTGCCGCTGTTCGTCGGCGGACTGCAGCGGCAGATGTGTATGGACCTCGCCGTGGGTTCCCACTTCAAAAAACGGCACCCGTAACAACTGGTTCGCCTCAGCGTCGTGCCTGCTGATCCATTTTCCCGACAGAAAAAACGTGGCTGGGATCCGATTGTTGACCATCAACTCGATCAGCTCGCGGTCGAAGCCCGGCCTTCGTCGAACCGGGCACAAGTCAAAGGTCAGTGCGACGTTCTTACAGATAGAAGGTCCCGACTTGATGACCTGGGCATCGGCGACTGCCGGCGCCATGACGGTGATCGCACCCAACAACAGACGTGTTGTGAACATGACGGCCATCGTCCGCATGGATGTCAGTATATCGGAAAGCCCCGGTGAGGAACAGTTGACCATGGAAAGCCACGGCTGTTACGGTTGACGCATGCTTGGGCGTGATTGGCAAATAGGCCGGATTCTCGGCATTCCGATTAAAGTGCACTCATCCTGGTTTTTGGTCTTTCTCTTCGTCACGTGGACCTTGGCTGCCGGTTATCTGCCGACGGCCTTACCAGGTCTGTCCTCCGCACGCTATTGGGGGATGGGTAGTGTGGCGGCCCTGCTGCTCTTCCTGTCCGTGTTGCTCCACGAGCTGGGCCATTCGTATGTCGCGCTTCAGTACCGCATCCCGATATCCCAAATCACGCTGTTCATTTTCGGTGGAGTCGCGCAGATGCGAAAGGAACCGCCGGGACCGCGGGCCGAATTTCTCATTGCGATAGCCGGGCCGATCGTGAGTTTTCTCCTCGGGGGGCTGTGTCTGAGTGTTGTGACAGTGGGAGAGTCGCTGTCGGTCGCCAGGCAGCCGCAAGGATTGCTGGTGCTGGGGAGTCTCCTGGGAGCCATCAATATCCAGCTTGGGCTTTTCAACCTGATTCCCGGCTTGCCGCTTGATGGCGGACGGGTGTTGAGAGCAGGACTGTGGGCGTGGACCAAGAATTTCTATCGGGCGACGAGCCAAGCGGCGCTGGCGGGTCTGGTAATTGCCGTGCTGATCGGTCTAGCGGGAGGGGCGTTGCTCGTCGGCGCTATGGTCGGCGCGTTGCCGAGCTCTGTCGCCGGCAATGGGGGGTGGGTGATCCTCATCGGCGCGTTCCTCTTTGCCGCAGCGAGAAACAGTCGGAAGCAAGCCGCTCTTCGCGTCGCCTTGGATCAGGTCTCCGTGAAAGACCTCATGACTCGAACAGTGAACACCCTCTCGCCCGACATGACGATCGAACAAGCGGTGAATCAATATTTCGTGCAATACGGGGACGACGCATTTCCAGTCACTGAACAGGGACACCCGGTTGGTCTCGTGACGGTGCGCGAGGTGCAGGCCCTGCCCACAGCAGTCTGGGGACGACGGCAGATTCGTGACGTCATGCGGCCCTGGTCGGCCAGGTGTGAAGTGCAGGCGGCTTGCCCCGTCAGTCAAGTTCTCGAACGGATGTTGCAAGAAGACCATTATTTTCTAGCGGTGGTGGAAGACGGACGGTTGGCGGGGTTCATCACGCGGCCGGCGATTGCGAGATTCATGCAACTTCGAGGAACGCCAGGCATGAGGGGTGAGGCGCGGTGTGATCAGTGATGAGTTGGAAGTGAACCCATCACCCATCACTCGTACACGCGTCACCGTTATTCATCGGCCCGGGAGACTGAGAGATTCTGCGCGATTGCCACTCGAACGAGGTGGACCGCCAAGAGGAAACCATACACGACGCAGAAGAAGTTAAACGTCACGCGGTAGAAATCAGGCAGCAGTATCGGCAAGCACAACGCAAAGAGCAGACTTGCAATCATCGTCACCAGGGTCAACCGCCGGCAGAATTCATGCGAGGGCTCTCGCTCGATAGGTTTCATCGCCCTCGCATAGCGCTCCGCGCGTTGAAGACGAGCCTCCCGCAGCCCGGACTCCGCCGGCCCCCAGCGCCGTAAGGCCACATGCCCGCCCACAACCATGATCCAGGGAACGGTCCACAACGGCCAGAACTGCATGCCGCCGTACGTATCGGCGGTGACCAACGCGCCGAAGGAGGGCGCGTACAGCAGCCCGAGAACGAGGGGGAGGACCCGCTCATCGCCGACACGATTGCCGTCCTGGTCGTCGTGAATCAGTTCGCGCTCGAAGAGCGGGTACCCGTATTTGAGGACCACGAGCGCGATGGCCGCGCTCATGGTTTTGTCCGGGATGTATCGGATGCAGTTTTGCAGCCAGTTCACGAACGCCCAACCGACATCCTCACTCCATGCAAGGCCGAAGACAGCGTCCAAGTGAGCCTGAACAGCCAGCTGCCACTGATCCACGACGGTTCTGAGCGTTGAGGCTACGGCAGGATTCAGCGCAAACATGGCTTGCTCGCCGAGCGCCGCTTGGACCAACGTTCCCGGCACACTCATGACCACGGCTCCCAGCGCTCCGAAGCTGAGCAGAAACCACACGTGAGAAAATGCCGAGCTCCGTCCGGCGCGCAAGTACTTGCTGAAGCCCGCGCGGCGCGCCATGTACCCCCAAAAGAATCCTCCGGTCATGTTCACCAACGACCAGGGGAAAATGACCACATCCGCTCCCGTCTCGGGAAACAGTAGCCAGTTCACGACAGAATTGGACAACAGCGCGACAATCGCTCCCCACCAGGGTCCGAGGAGAAAGGCGGCGAGCGCCGTGCCCGTCATATCGAGAAACAGGATGCTTTGAAGGTGCCGACTGAGCGTGAGCCCGAGATAATTCAGCAACACGCCGGCCGCCACGATGACACTGGTTTCATAGACAAACAGGTAGGAGGCTTTGTGAAGAAGCTTCGTACTGACCGTCTCCCGTCGGGCCGCCGCCGATTCCGTGGGCGGTCGATCCACCGCTGTGGCCGGCTTCCGTTGCTTGCCGGCGAACAAGCGATCCTGAAGACTGATCATCTTGTCCATGATCGAGAGGATCGCCGCAAGAAATGCTGCGAGCGTTCCGGCGAAGACGACCAGGTCTTTATCGAAGAGGTCCGGCATCGTGTCCGGCTGTCCTTTGTCGAGTGGGCATCAACTTGGCGACAACGTGAGAAATTTTATCGGGGAATGCATTTCTACGCCAGCAAAAGCCGGGAAGCGAACAGGCGGATCGGCAGCTTGTCCTACGGCGATGAGACCGGGTGGGTGCGAAGCTGAAGTTGGCGGACGATCACTGCCCCAAACAAGAGAAGGCCGGCGGAGTAATAGACCCAGAGGAGTAAGAGCACGACCTCCAGGAGAGATCCATAAAGACGGCTATAGACAGATAACTGTTGGCCATAGGCGCCGAAGAAGTGCTTAGCGAGCACCCAGAGGATCCCGAACACCAACCCGCCGATCAAGGCGTTTCGCCAACTCGGGCGTTGCCTCGGCAGGTATCGGTACAGGGAGGTGACGGTGACCAACGCGAGTGTAAATGGGAGGGTATACGTCAACAAGAATGGATAAGCTGCCAATGCCACGAGGTCGAGACCCCACAGGTGAGGAGCATGCGTGACCAGCATGTCGATGATTTGTGTCATGACGTACGACAGGATGAGGAGCAGCTCCAGCGCTCCGAACAGCGTGACCGCAACGACCGTGGAAATGGCCGTAGAAATGAGAGGGTGCCGCTGGGACGGCGTGCCGAAGACGGTATTGATCGCATACTCCAGTTCGTAAAACACCAAGGTGCCGAACCACGCGAATGTCAACAGGACGATCCATCGTGCGCTTTCCAGTGCGCCGACGCGTCGGATCTCTTCTCCGAGTCCTTGTCCCAAAGTCGGCAGAAACCCCTTGAGAAAACTGAGCAAAAATTGCTGCCCGATGATCTCCTGACTGACCAGAAAGCTCACGGCGTAGAGGAGCAAGAACACCATAGGGAACAGGGACAGCAACGTAAAGAACGCGAGCGATGCGGCGAGACTCGTACATCCCTGCCGTAGGAAGCGAGAGACTACCGCTGTGAGGAAACCAAACGTCATGGAGTCGTCGCCGAACGACGGCGAGTCCGGTTCTGCATGAAGGAAATGCACATCACAAAAGCCTAACACGATGCGTCATCCGGCGCACTATTCCCACGAATTTCTTGTGAGGAACTACTTGAGCGCGAGCACGGCCTGGGATGTGAGCGATACCAGTGGGTCGGGAAAGAGACCAAAGAGCACGACTCCCGCTAAGGCACAGGCGAGCACGATGGATAGCGCAGGAGACGTGACGAGCCGCCATTCCCCAGTGACGGCGGGATCGGGCTCCCGCATGTACATCACCATCACCACCCGAAGGTAGTAGTAGGCCGACACGGCGGCGAAGAGCACGGCGACCACCGCGAGCCAGGCCAGTCCCGCTTTCACCGCGGCCATGAAGACATAAAACTTACCGATGAAACCGGCGGTGGGTGGTATGCCGGCCAGAGAAACCATAAACACGAGCATCAGAAAGGCCGCGATCGGTTGGTGCTTGGCCAGACCGGTAAAGTCTTCAATCTCCTCTCCCTCCAGTCCACCTTTGCGCAACATGGCGACCACGGAAAATGCGCCCAATGTCATGAATGCATACACCGCGATGTACAACAGGACACTCGCCAGGCCGCTGGCCCCGACGTCCTCTCCGGACGCGCGCCCTACCACCACGAGGCCGATCAACGCATACCCGGCGTGTGCGATGCTCGAATAGGCCAACATGCGCTTGATGTTGGTTTGCACGATGGCGACGATGTTGCCGAGGATCAACGTGATCACACAGATGATGAGAAACACGACTTGCCAATTGGCTTTAAGGCCACCGAGACCTTCGATGAAGACCCGGAGAAAGGCACCGAAACTTGCGGCTTTGGAAGCGACGGCCATGAAGGCAGTCACCGAGGTCGGCGCGCCCTCATATACATCCGGGGTCCACATATGAAAGGGAACCACCGCCAATTTGAATCCAAACCCCACCGCCAAGAGAATCATCGCGAACATCAAGGCGGAGTCATTGAGTCCATGCGTGGCCACAGAAGAGGCAATGGCCGACAGTCTGGTGCTGCCGGCGACGCCGAACAAGAGCGAGATACCATATAGCAGGATGCCGGATGAAAAAGCGCCGAGCACAAAATACTTGGCCGATGCCTCCAGTGACTTGGGCTCGGATCGTTTCAGCCCTGCCAAGACGTACAGCGAGAGCGACATCAGTTCGGTGCCGAGATAGATCGTCAATAGATCCACGGCGGAGACCATGACCATCATGCCGGACAGCGACAGAAGGATGAAACCATAATACTCGCCAAGCTGCAGGCGTTCCGCCTTGAGATACTCCAGCGACAAAAGGATGGTCAGACCTGTCACCAGGTACAACAGCAGCTTCCAAAAGCAGGCGTAAGTGTCGATGATGACTAAATCGCTGAAGGCGAAGGTGCGCTGATGCATTTGCGAGGCAGTGAGGCCCAAGCAGATGACGAGCGAGCCGAGCGAGAGCCATACCGGAGCGTCTTTTTTAGATAACGGAATCACCGGGTCCAGCGCCAACACCAGACAGGCGGCCATAATGACGATCAGCTCGGGGAGAATGGCGATGATGTCCGAAAGGGGAAGTGTCATCGGTGAAATTCCAGAGGCTTGCGCGAGGAACTATAGGAGGAGGCGCTTGGAATAGAGGACTGAGGGCTGAGGACTGAAGGCTGAGTGCTGAGGGCTGAGGGCTGAGTTCTTGGAACTGTATCCTGAAGCTCAGTCCTTAGTCCTCGTACCTCAGTCCTACCTGTAGCCACCGAAAAATCACCTTGGTCGGTCGTTTTAATCAGGTGGGCGACGCTGGCGTGCATCCGTGTCAGGATCGGATTGGGGAAGAGTCCAATCCAGAAGATCAATATCACCAACGGAACCAGCGTGACCATTTCTCTCGTGTTCAGATCGAGGAGATGCGCACGGTGACGTTCAGACGGCGTCCCGAAGACGACTCGCTGCACCATCCATAGGAGATAAGCCGCGGCCAGAATAACGCCGAGTGCCGCGACTGCCGTGACGGCCTTACTCCATAAGAAGGTACCGATCAGAACTAAAAACTCACCCACAAAGCTGTTGGTGCCCGGCAGCCCTACTGAAGACAGCACAAAAATCACGAGCAGCGTCCCATACCGTGGCATGGGCCCGGCCAATCCGACATTATCGGCAATCTCCCGACTGTGTGTCCGTTCATAAATGGCGCCGACGCAGAGAAACAACGCGCCCGTGGTGATCCCGTGATTGACCATCTGGAGCACCGCACCTTCGATCCCTTGGAGGTTGAAGGTGAAGATTCCGAGCGTGACGAATCCCATGTGGCTGACGCTGGAATAGGCGATCAATTTTTTCAAATCAGGCTGGGCCAGGGCCATGTACGCTCCGTAGATAATCGCGACGACGGAAAGCCCGATCATGAGCGGAGTGAACGTCGCTGTTGCGTTCGGCAGCATGGGCAACGTGAATCGCAGGAACCCATAGGCGCCCATCTTCAACAGCACGCTGGCCAGAATCACGCTGCCGGCGGTGGGCGCTTCCACATGGGCGTCCGGCAGCCATGTATGGAATGGAAACATCGGTACCTTGACGGCAAATGCCGCAAAGAAGGCCACGAACAACCAATTTTCCAACGATGCTCCATAAGAAGTTCGGCTCAGCGTAAGAATGTCGAAGCTGCCTCCTTGAAAATACAGCGCCAGAATGGCGACCAGCAGCAAGAGGCTGCCGGCAAGGGTATAGAGGAAAAATTTCACGGCGGCATAGAGCCGATTCGGCCCGCCCCATACGCCGATCAATAGGTACATCGGAATCAGCATCACTTCCCAGAACACGTAAAAAAGCACAAAATCGAGGGCCACGAAGACTCCTAACATGGCCGTTTCCATGATCAAAACGACCGCCAGGAAGGTCCGAAGGCGTGCCTCGATCGCCTTCCACGAGGCAAGAAGGCACAACGGGATCAAGAAGGTGGTCATGAGCACGAGGGGCAGACTGATTCCATCAACACCGACACTGTAATTGATCGGTGGAGAGGTGATCCAAGAGACCCGCTCCCTGAACTGCATCAGCGGAGTGGTAGGATCGAAGAAGGTCCACAGCGGAAGCGAGAGCAGGAAATCCGCGACGGCAACGGCGAGCGCAGTCCCACGCACGGCCGACTCTTTGACGAAAAAGACCGCCACCGCTCCGAGCAAAGGCAAAAAGACGACGGCTGAGAGCCAGGGAAACGAGTTGGTCATTGGTCATTGGTCAGTAGTCGGTTGTCACGGCAAGAGAACAGGGTGTGGCTGTTCCCATTGACCATTGACTGTTGACCATTGACCTTCTCCAATCTCTACAGCAATAGGTACACCGTTAACATCACGACTGCGCCGAGCGCCATTCCGAGCGCATAATGCTGCGTTTGTCCGCTCTGAGCCAGCCGGAGTAACCAGCCGCCCCACGCGATCGCGCGGGCCACGCCATTCACGGCCCCGTCGATAATCGCGACGTCCACTCGTTTCCACAAATCATCGGCCAGGGAAAACGTCGGTTGCACGAAGGTGTGATCGTACGCTTCATCCACGTACCACTTGTGCAACGACAGTCGATACGCACTCTGCCATCGTTGAGCCAAGCGATCAGGAAGGCCCGGCAATGTGACGTACAGCACATACGCGGCCGCAATCCCCAACAAGCCCATCAGCGTCGCCGCTGCCATGATGCCCAAGGCTGCAGGGCCATCGTGCGGAGAGTTCTGGCGCATGCCGGCTGAAAACACCGGCTCGAGAAAGGTCGGAATTCCCGCATAGCCGGTTGCAATGCTGAGAACAGCAAGAATGATGAGCGGAATCGTCATCGTCTGCGACGGCTCATGGACATGGCCGGCATGGCGTACGTCCACGCGAGAGGATCCCCAGAATGTGACGAAGACGAGGCGAAAACTATAAAAAGCCGTGAGCAGCGCGGTGAGCAGTCCGAAAAGCGTCAGCACTTGCCCGAGGGGGCCGGATGACCAAGCCGAGAGCAGCAGCTCGTCTTTGCTGAAAAATCCCGCCGTCAACGGGAAACCGGCTAGCGCCAATGAGCCGATGACGAAGGTCCAATAGGTGACGGGCAACTTGTCTTTCAGGCCGCCCATGTGACGCATGTCCTGTTCGTGGTGAAGCGCGATGATGACCGAGCCGCAACCGAGAAACAGCAGCGCTTTGAAAGCCCCATGCGTCAGCAAGTGGTAGATCCCGGCCGCATAGGCCCCGAGGCCGCAGGCCATCATCATGTAGCCGAGTTGGCTGACGGTGGAGTAGGCGACGACGCGTTTGATGTCGGTTTGGGTCAAAGCGATCGTGGCCCCCAGCATCATCGTCAGCCCGCCGGTCAGAGCCACCACGTTCATGGCCACGGAAGATAAGTTGTAGAAGGGCGCGAACCTGGCGACCATGAACACGCCTGCCGTGACCATCGTGGCGGCATGGATCAAGGCGGAAATGGGAGTCGGGCCTTCCATCGCATCCGGTAGCCAGACGTGCAGCGGTACCTGGGCCGATTTGCCCACCGCGCCTGTGAAGAGCAGCAGGCTGATCACCGTCAGCGTAGAGACCTCCCATGTGCCGCCGACCGGTCGCAGCAGATTGATGGCATCGGACGTGAAGCTTGGCAGCAGCGAAAAGACTTTCTGATACTCCAGCGATCCGAAGTTGTACCAGACGAGGAACAACCCCAGAAGAAAGCCGAAGTCTCCGACGCGATTCACGATGAACGCCTTTGTCGCCGCGGCACAGGCCGAGGGACGCTCGTACCAATGGCCGATGAGCAGATAGGAGCAAAGGCCGACTGCTTCCCAGAAAATAAACAGTTCCAGGATGTTATCGGCCATAACCAGCATCAACATCGAAAACGTAAACAAGGCGATGTAGGCGAAGAACCGCGCATAGCCACGGTCGCCGTGCATATACCCGATCGTATAGATGTGAACGAGTGAGCTGACGGTGGTGACCAGCAGGAGCATCACGGCCGTGAGGCGGTCGATCGAGAGGCCGAACCGAATCTCCAAATCACCGGACGTCAGCCAGGTGTAGAGGGGAACCGACACGGGCTGTCCTGTAGCTACGTCCCGGAAAGCCAGCAACGACAGGACGAGTGATCCAAGGACCGCCGGTACGGCGACGACATGGGCCCGCTCCTTGATCCAGTGGCCGGCGAGACCAAGAATCAAGAACGCCGCCAAGGGAAGGAGGGGAATCAGTGCGTACAACATACGCTTAGCGGTGGTGAAGGACTAGGGACTGAGGACCGAGACCGAATTTGTTTTACACTCAGTCCTCATCGCTCAGTCCTCAGCACTGTCGATTACCATTTCAGCAACTGAAAGTCGTCCACATTAATCGTAGACTTGGCACGGTGGAGTGCGATGAGGATGGCGAGCCCCACGGCCACTTCCGCCGCCGCTACGGTCAGGGCGAAGAAGACAAAGACTTGGCCGGCGACGTTCTGAAAATGTTGCGAGAACGCGACGAAGTTGATATTCGTGGCGTTCAGCATCAGCTCGACCGACAGCAAGATGATGATAATGTTCCGCCGGATGAGCACCCCCACGACGCCCGTCACAAACACGAAGGCGCTCAAAATCACGTAATAGGAAAGCGGAATCGTCATAAGCTCGTGACGCGTGACGCGTGACGCGTCACGCGAGTGGGAAGTGAGAAGATTGTCTTTTGACCCGTCACGCGTCACCCGTCACGCTTCACGGCCTCCAATGTCTTTTTTGGCCAGAATGATGGCGCCGATCATGGCGACCAACAGGATCAGTGAGGCGACTTCGAAGGGAAACAGATAGGTCGAGTAAAGCACAAGGCCAATCGTTTCCGTATTGCCCGCCAGTTCGCTTGCCTGTCCAGCCACTTGCTGCGGTAGTTCTGTCGAAGAACTCCCCTGGAAAGCCAACAACAAGACCTCGGTCAAAATCGTCAGGCCGAGAAATACCGCGACCGGAAGTTGAGAGTGGTATCGGTCCTCTCGTTTCACATTCAGGATCATCACGACGAACAGATACAACACGAGGATGGCGCCCGCATAGACGATGATCTGGACTGCGGCCAGAAATTCGGCGTGCAGCGTGACATACAAACCGGCCACGTGGAAGAAGAGAATGAGTAGTGAGAGGGCGCAGTAAATCGGATTGCGCAGCGCGACCACGAGCACGGCCGTGCCGGCGATGACGAAGGCGAAGTAGAAGAAGAACACCTGAGCCAACGGGATGGCCTCCAGTCCCTTCGAGTGCGATGGATGTCACACCAGCCTGGTTCCGGCCGGTGGGTGCGTCCCGCACGGAGACGGGTATGCCTCATCCGCCTCTCTATCGACAGCCATCGAGGGGGAGGAGAGAATCCGCACAGACTACCTCGGCTTCTGCGGCATCTGCTCAAACGCGACGTTAAAGAAGGCGACGTTTGGATGCTGCAGCTCGAGACGCTTCTCTCGAACAGGATATGAGCGGTCGCCGATGGCGAGCAGTTGTTGCTTATTCAGATGGAGCTGACGCTTGTCATAGACGGCCCATTCGAACTCGCGCGTCATGCCGAGCGCGTCCACCGGACAGGCATCCACGCACAAGCCGCAAAACAGGCAGCGTGTCATGTCCATATAATATTCTTTGGAGTAGCGCTTGGTTGGTTCGCCCGGCACTTCCGCGCTGACCACTCGGATCACGCGGGACGGGCAGGCGGCTTCGCAGAGGTCGCACCCCACGCATTTTTCCGTGCCATCGTCGTAGCGCAACAGCGCCAGCATGCCGCGGTATCCGTCGGGGAGTACGCGTTTCTCGTGCGGGTACTGCAATGTAATGGGCTTATAGTTGAGCAAGTGCGACAGTGTGGTCTTCATGCCCACGAGGATCTCGTAGAAGGTAATTGTTTTGAGCCACGAGCGGAGATCGGCCAGAGATTTGTTGATCTGTCGATCTGTTGATCTCTTCATTGGTGCGACCAATTCCGTCATCAATAACGCGATCCTTACTTAGCCAATCAACAACTCAAGAAATCAACAGATCACAGATCAACAGATTTCTACCTCGGGAACAAATACGCCGCGATGGAGGTGATCAGAATGTTCCCCAATGCGATAGGAAGCATGACTTTCCAGCCGAACCGCATCAATTGATCATAGCGTAGACGCGGCAACGTCGCCCGAAGCCAAAAGAACAGAAACAAAAAGAAATAGACCTTCACGGTAAACCAAGCGATATTTTCGATCCAGGCGAAATTTTCCGAAAAGAAACTGCCGATGATCGTTCCTGGATAGGGGGCGTTCCACCCTCCCAAAAAGAGCGCGGCGGCAACGCATGACACCAAGATCATGTTGGCGTACTCCGCGAGAAAGAAAAAGGCAAACCGCATGCCGCTGTATTCGGTGAAGAAACCGGCCACCAGTTCGCTCTCGGCTTCCGGCAGATCGAACGGCACTCGATTTGTCTCGGCCACGGCGGAGATGACATAGACCACGAACGCGAAGATTTGCGGAAACGGCGGCGCAAAGATGAACCAATGCCAAAATCCCCCGGCCTGCGCTTCTGCAATCTTTACGAGACTGAGCGAGCCGGCCAACAGCAACACGCCGACAATCGCCAGGCCGACGTTCAACTCATAACTGATCACCTGAGCCGCCGAGCGGAGCCCGCCAAGCAGTGAATATTTACTGTTGGAAGCCCACCCGCCCAGGATGACTCCATATGCGCCGATCGAAGTGAACGCGAGGATGTAGAGAATCCCGATGTTCACATCACTGATGACGAAGGGTTTGAACTGAACTCCGAACGCCTCCATGGTTTGATTCGGACCAAAAGGAATAACGGCAAACCCGATCAGCGCAGGCACGAGCGCGAGAATGGGCGCAAGACTAAACAAGAATCTGTTCGCTCCCGCCGGGACAATGTCTTCCTTGAAAAACAGCTTCAGCCCGTCGGCAATGGGCTGGAGGATGCCGTAAGGCCCGACTTCCATGGGTCCCATTCGATCTTGCATCCACCCCAACACCTTGCGCTCGGCCAAGGTCAGAATCATCACGGTGAGGAGCACCACGCCCATGACGGCGACAATTTGGGCGATGGAAACAGCCACTTTCAGTCCCACTTCAGTCACGAAAAATCTCCTTCCAGGACTGAGGTTCGAGTGCTGAGGACTGAGGCTCGGCCCTCAGTCCTCATTGCTCAGTCCTTCCCTCGCCCCGTTCTATTTTCACCTGCGCCGATTTGACCTACGGAACCTTCGTGCAAGGATCGCACGTGAAGGTCAACAACCGCCTCGCCTCCTCGTCAAAATGCTCCGGGAACCAGGCCACGCCCTCTGGAACACGGTCAAGACCTTTCACGACGGTGTGCATCTCGCCTTGTCCGTTCGCTACCCGCACGCGATCTCCCTCGGATAGGCCGTGCTTGGCCATCTCGGTCGGATTGAGCGCCAGCGAACCTTCCGACTGGAGCCGAAGTAAGCCCTTAGAGCGAGTCGAGAGTTTACCGGAGTGAAAGAGGGACTGGTGCAGGATGAGCGTGACGCTTCCTTCCGACTGATCGATCTTGGCGCTCAATGCATATCGCGTAGAAAGGTCGGCCGCATAGCCGTTCTCCAGATACTCGCGGAGGATAAGAGAATGAACCTTGGGCGGAGTCGGAGCCGGACCCAGGAGGCCGTAGCCAGGGGTGAGGCTGCGAATTTCTTTTAAAATCTCCCGAGCCTCGGCATATTCCAGCGGGTACCCGATCAGGACTGAGAGGGCAGAGAGGATTTCCCAGTCCGGGCGGCTCTCGCCGATTGGGTCGATGGCATGCCGCACCGCTTGCACGTGGCCTTCGCTGTTCGTAAAGGTCCCATCCTTTTCCGCATAGGAGCAGGCCGGCAGCACCACGTGAGCCAGTGCCGCGGTTTCCGTGAGAAAAAGTTCCTGGCAGACCAAGAGGTCAAGGTTTTCCAAACCTTCTCTTGCACCGGCTGAGGGGGGCAAGCTCCCTACCGGGTTCTCGCCCACCACGAACATGGCCTTAAGCCTTCCTCGTCGGCCATCCTCCAGCATCTCTATGAGAGATGCGCCCGATCCCTTCGGTAGGTCTTCTTTCCAGAGATTGGTCAGTCGATCGCATGCCGCGCGATCGCTGACATCGACCGGGCCAGGCAGAAACTCCGACAACGCGCCCATCTCGACGGCCCCTTGATCGTTGTTTTCCTCCGCAAGGGGAGCGAGGCCGCAGCCGGATTGAGTGAGTTTGCCGGTCAGAATGAGCAGATCCAGCAAATTCACTAGCGTCCCGTTTCCACCGGTCTGACGCAGAACTCCCGGACCGACGAGAATGACGAGGCGGTTCCCTTTCACGATCGCATCGGCTGCGCGGCGTATTTCATCCGCGGACACTGCGGTGGTGGCCTCGATCTCCGACCAGGGAAGTTGCTTGAGGATATGCTTCAGCGCCTGCACATAGGCCGGAGCTTCTTGTTTTAGAGCAGGATGAACATGGCCGCCTTCCGTCACGGCTTTCAAAAGACCCAGCACCATATTGCCGAAGTGGGACGGAGACGCAGCCAAATGATGCTGTGAGAGAGTAGCAATGTTGCTGATCGTCCCGAGGGCCGGTTCAAGCGCCTCGATCGTGACCAACGTCGCCCCGCGTTTCTTGACGGCCTCCTTGACCTTGAGACCGGTGATTGGATTGGTCTCAGTGATATTCGTGCCGATCAATAACAGAACATCGGCTGCCACGATGTCGTCAAAGGTGACCGTCCAACGGTGGGTGCCCTGAACCCGACGGAGAGCCTGGACTCCGTTGATGTGACCGTACCGGGCGCTGCTGTCGATGCGAGTGGTCCCGATCGCGAGCCGCATGAACTTTTGGAACACATAGAGGTCCTCGTTCGTGCAGCGGGAGGAAATCAATCCGCCAAACGCATCTGATCCATAGACCAGCTTGAGCCGGCAAGTCGCGTCGGCCACATATTCCAGCGCCTCCTCCCACGTCGCTTGCACTAGGTGTCCCTCACGTCGAATGAGCGGGTGGGTCAGTCGATCGGGATGGCTCGTGGCGTGGAACCCGAAGAAACCGCGTGCGCAGAGGTCGCCGTTGTTCCGTCCGGCGCCCTGCGCGGAATTGACCTCGATCAATTCATTATTCTTGGTTTGAATGGTGATCTGACAGCCATCGCCGCAAAATGTGCAGACGGTGTCCGCCCGCTTGAGCATCCAGGGGCGATATTCATACATCGACAGCCGGCTCGTAATCGCTCCGACGGGGCAGATCTGCACGCAGCCGCCGCAGAATTCACACTCCAATTCATGCGAGCCGAAGTGCTTGATCTCGGTCATCGTGCCTCGGCCGACCGGCGCGAGCGCTTTGACGTCCATGACTTCGTCGCAGTAGCGGACACAGCGCAGGCACTGGACACACCGGTTCATCTGGGTTTCGATCAACGGGCTGAAATATTCTTTTTGGAAGATGCGTTTCACTTCAGTGAAGCGGCTGGTGGTCGGCGTGTACTCGTGCGAGAAGTCCTGCAAGTCACACTTGCCGCCTTGATCGCACACGGGGCAGTCGAGCGGATG
>JBQTHT010000266.1:0-11090 GCA_052389595.1 Nitrospiraceae bacterium | reverse complement strand
CATTAGTGAGCTTGCTCGCCTGCATGCTCTTGTTGATGAATGTACCCTTCTGGGTTTCCCTCTCGGCGGCAGCGGACGCGGTCAAAGCAAAGCCCCTTCCTCCCATTCCGTTAACGATAGAAGAAGTCTTGGCCTGGGTAGACCGATCGCACCCGCTTCTGAAAGGGGCCGGTACTGAAAAGGTCCTGGCTCGGGGAAAACTGCTGAAAGCCTTGGGGGCCTTTGAGCCAAACGTGATTAACGATACGGAACTGGAACGATTCATACCCAGCGGCGGACCCCAAACGACCCAAACGGTCGGCTTTAACGACACACTCGTTGAAGCCAAGCATCCTTGGGGCTTCAGGGGAAGCGCCGGATTACGCCAAGCGATCGGCGACGCCAAGATCCCCGATTTGTCGTTTGGAAATGGAAGCCAGCAAGTCGTCTTGGGTGGATTCTTCCCACTACTGAAGGGGTTGATGATCAATCCGGATAATGCCGAGCTGCAGCGTTCTCAACTGGCTGATCCGCAAGCTGACATCAAAGTGGCCCAGACGCGCCAAGACCTGTTCCTTGCGGCGGCGACTCAATATTGGGACTGGGTGACGGTCTACAAATTAGCCGATGTTCAGCGTCGGGCCGTCATGGTTGCCGAAGATCGCGCCAAACAAGTTGAAGGGCGCGCCAAGGCCGGGGCCGTTGCGCCTCTGGACGTGGTGGAGGCCAATCAGGAGGTACAACGCCGTCGGGAAGTGTGGATTGCGGCGCAGCGTGCCGTCGAGCAGGAGCAATACCGGTTCTCAATGTTCCTCTGGGAAAACAATGCGCCCTTTCTGCCTCCCGGCGACCGAGTTCCTGAGTTTCCACCTCAACTCTCGATCCCGACGCCGGAAACCATCCACGCGAACAAACTGCAGGCGAAGATGGAACGACCGGAAGTCCGCGAAGTGGGTATCGAGGCCAAACTGAACAATATTGATCTTGAACTGGCCAAGAACAATCTGCTCCCGAGCCTCGATGCGGAAGCTGCTCCCGCCCGGGCGCCTGAAAAATTCGTGCTCGGCCTCGGATATCGCTTCGGCCTTGAATTGAGAATGCCGATCTTCCAGCGCAAGAGCCGAGGCGAGGTGCTGGAAGCCCAAGGCAAGGCGGACCGCTTTGTCCTAGTGGCGCGATTCCGTGAACAGCAGGTAGTCGTAGACGTCGACAATGCATTGTCGGCCATCGAACGTGCCAAGGAACGGATCGCCGCAGCCGGGGAATCCTTGCGCTTGGCGAGAACTCTTGAAGAGGGGGAACGCTTTCGCTTCAGCTTGGGAGCCACCAGCGTGCTGTTTGTCAACCTGCGCGAGCGCAATAGCGTGGATTCGGAGAGTCAGCTCGTCCGAGCGAAAGCGGACTACCAGAAGGCATTGGCCTTATATCAGTGGTCAATTGGCGCCTGGGCGAAAAGCACACCCTCGGCCATTCCCGTGATATACCGTGCGCGGGAATAACCGACAAGGGAGTGGCATTTTTCATCGCCTTTTGATAGGGTTAGGTCAACTCCTCTATCCTATTTCTGAGTAACGGCATGGATCAGACCCGCTCTGAGAGCCAGCCTAGTCTGTTTCGAGAAGTTATCGGCCAAGTAGGCTTATTGCTTCGAATGGAGCGGCGTCTCCTCGGCTTAATACTCTCCTACTCCCTGGCTATCGGTCTGTTCTCGCTGATTATCCCCCTGACCGTTCAAGAACTGGTCAATACGTTTGCTTTCGCCATTCAACCGATTACCATCGTCACCTTGGCGGCCATCATGGTGCTGGCGCTGCTCTTTGTCGGAGCCTTCCGGGCGCTGCAATTTTTTGCCGTGGAGATCTTGGAGCGGCGAATTTTTGCCCGTGTGGCAAT
Organism: Nitrospiraceae bacterium; assembly: GCA_052389595.1. Lineage (GTDB taxonomy): Bacteria > Nitrospirota > Nitrospiria > Nitrospirales > Nitrospiraceae > JBQTHT01. The sequence goes on along the minus strand of JBQTHT010000266.1, from coordinate 9,218 downwards.
CGCCATGACGCAGCAATTGCCTCGTTTGCGGTTCCAAGGGTTTAAACCTCGATTTGCCAACCTGTTTCTCGAAACCGTCTTAATGCAGCGCGCGCTCTCCGTCCTCCTCGTGGACGTCATCAACGTCGTGGTAGGCGGCACCGTCGGCATGTCGATCCTGGTGTTCTACCATCCCTATTTTCTCCTCTTTAACGCGGTTCTCATGGGCGGTTTCGCCGGGGTGATTTTCCTGCTCAGCCATGGCGGGCTTCGCGCGACCGTGGAGATGTCCCATGCGAAATATGACACGCTCCATTGGCTCCAGGAGATTTCCTACAACCTACTTCACTTTAAGTCGACCGACAGTCAACCGCTGCTGATTCACAAGACCGATGCGCTGATCGACAAGTATGTCACGACCAGGCGGACGAGATTCAATATTCTCATTCGGCAGTACCTGGGCTCGGTCGCATGGCAGGCGCTCGGTCATAGCGGTCTCATCGCCACGGCAGGGTGGCTGCTGGCCATCGGGCAACTTACCCTCGGTCAATTGGTGGCCGCAGAAGTGGTGGTGGGTACGCTCTTGTTGAATTTCGACGCAGTCGTCAAGAGGATGGGGCACGTCTTCTATTTCTTCACGGCCTTAACTGAACTGAATTTCCTCTTTTCCCTTCCGAAGGATCAAGATACCGCCACGCTTGCGGTGCCCTTACCCGATCCCAGCATTCATGGTATTCGGCTCACCTGCAAAGACCTCACCTTCGGTCCTCCAGGCGTCCCGGCGATTTTCGAGAATTTCAATCTGGAGGTCACCCCGGGCGAAAAGATCGGGATCTATACAAATACCACCGTCGCAAAAACCGCCCTCGCTCGAGTATTGGCCGGCCTTGAAGCTCCGACGTCCGGAGTCATCCGCTATAACGGTGTAGATCTTCGTCATCTGGAACTGGACGCGGTGAACCGCTGTCGAGGGTTTGTCCTCGATTCGCAGCTCTCACTGTTCGAAGGGACGCTTGAAGAAAATATTATTCTCGGCCGGTCCTCCATTCCATATAACGATGTCCGGTGGGCCCTGCGTTTTATCGAGCTTGAGGAAGAAATTGACGCCCTGCCGCAGGGGCTGAAGACCCACGCCCGCGCTCCCGGGAAGATCTTTGCGCCGACACACATTCTTAGAATTCTTGTCGCCCGGGCCATTCTGGCCCGTCCACAGATTCTAATTTTTGATGGTATCTTGCACAACATGCAGCCCACGATCCGCGAGACCATTTTGCGGCGACTCTGTTCAAAGGACGAACCGTGGTCCGTGATCTTTGTCTCCAATGATCCGAACTTAACTCCCCATGTCGATCGCCGGATTGTGCTGGACTGAGAAGTTGATTGACTCATTCCTCAAACCCATTTCATTCACAACCCTCTCTGATCGGTTGTTCCCGGCATGATCATGTTTCGGACATGCTTGATGTCTGCTGGGGGTTGAACGATCAACGGGGGCTGCCAATAGCGACCCTCGTCATGCCGGATTGAAACGCTTCATTCCCCAGGGATGATCTGTTACACTGACCCGTTGAGGCTGTGCGAACGTCTTGGATGATTTCTCGTCCGGTTGCGGGACTTACATGGGCCTATCATCACGCTTTCAGATAACGTGGCCGAGCGGCTCCCAGATCCTCGTCAGCATGTTGATTGCGGGGCTCGGATGGCTCAGCGGTCAAGCCTTAAGCCAGGTGGATGATGATTTGCGCATCATGTACACCGAATATACGCTCGGAGCGACGGATCTGGCGCATATCTCGGCCGATATCATGCGATATCGGAACACCATTATTCGGGCCCTCGAAGCCCCGAACAAGAAGGAGTTTGAGCGCATCACAGAGTCGTTGCCGACTCAACGAGCCCGTATTCAACATGCCGTGGATCGTTATGCAGGAGCGAGTCTTCGGGTTTCTCGAAGCGGACGAAGCGAGCCGCAGGACATCCAGGCCGTGAGGGACAGCTTAGACCAGTATTTTTCAGCCGCCAGTCGTACTATTCTTCTGCTCACCCAGGAATGGAATGCGGCGTCACTGCAGCAGGCCTCGGAGCTCCGGACGCAGGCCGAGGTTCAAGCCGCCGATGTCGGGGGGCCGAAGATGATTCAGGTCAGTCTCGCCTTTGACCGTCTTCTGGAAACGGTAGCGGATGTCGCCAAGGACATGCGCGATGAGGGGACCAAAACAATCCGATACACGAGCGCCTGGTTGGTCGTGGGCAGCTTTTTTATTGCGCTGCTTAATCTGTTTCTTGTTCGGCATCATCATGCCTCTGCCCAAGAAAGTTTGCCGGTCGCACCACATCGAACCGGGCCTCTCGCAGAGGCTTCGCCATTTACCCTGACCGGTGAAGGCACCAAGCCACGCTGAGACCGCCTAGGTATATGCCGCTCTCACCCCGATGGTCCGGCGAGCGCATCGAGCAGCTCCCCTCGCTCCTCCGCTGAAAGGTCCTTCCATTGCCCAACTGAAAGCCCATCAATCGTAATGTGCATGATGCGCACTCGGTGTAACGTTTCGACCCGATAGCCCAACGCAACACACATCCGCCTGATCTGTCGATTCCGCCCCTCCGTCAGGACAATTCGAAATTGACGCGGTCCGACTCTGGTCACATGGCAGGGCTTGGTTTTCCTCTTCAAAACCACGACCCCATGAGCCATCTGATCAAGGAATATGCGGTCATAGTTCCGATCCACTCTGACCACATATTCTCGCTCGTGGCCATGTTCTACGCGCAGAATGTCATTCACAATCTCGCCGTCGTTGGTGAGCAGAATGAGTCCGGACGAGTCCTTATCCAAGCGACCGATGGGGAAAATACGGGCAGAATGGCCGATCTCGGCAATCATGTTCCGCATGACATGCGGTTCGCTCGTGGTCGTGACCCCGACCGGCTTGTGATACTTAAGATAAACCGGCGTGTTTCCCCAAGGAACCTCCAGTCCGTCTTTGGCAATCAGGTCACCGGCCTTCACTTGATCGCCAAGTATCGCTTTTCTTCCATTGACCGTGATCCGTCCTTCCTCGATCAGACGATCGGCCTCACGCCGGGAACACATCCCTTGTTGAGTAAAAAATTTGTTGATTCTGACGACCCGATCGGAGGTAGGAGGGAAGGATTTTTCAGCGGACTGCGCGGGAGCAGAAGTCTTCTTCATGGTGCCCGATGGCCGGCAGGATATGTGTTTGAGTTTGTGCGAGGGCATCCCCCAATGTTTTCAAGCCGAGCACAAAGATGGGGGCTCTTTTCAGCGTCCAGTAGGCCGACCGGCCCGAATGCGACCCAGGATACGATAAATCAGCCGCGCGACCGCGAATTGGGGCGCCACGAACCCCTCAATGGGCGCAATCTCACTGACATCCATGCCGACAATGCCAGGCCCATTCGACAGCGCCGTCACCAAGGTCAAGACATCATACCACCCCAGTCCACCTGGTTCCGGGGTTCCAAGCGCGGGAACGAGCGAGGCATCCAGTCCGTCACAATCGAAGGTAAGATAGACAGGCCCTGAACAAGCTTTGACCACTTCGGGCACCCATCGAACGGCGCGCCCTTCATAGGGACCGGAAGGATCCACAATCTGTGCGGCGAAAAACGTCGAAATGGTCTTCGTGCGCTGAATCAATTCAATTTCCTCGGGTGAAATTGACCGGATGCCCACCTGCACCAACGGAAGACCATCTTCTACGACGCGGGCCATGACACTGGCATGGCTGAATGGATTGCCCTGATAGGCATGGCGAAGATCCCCGTGAGCATCCACCTGCAACACGCACATCCCGGAATATCGCTTGGCATGGGCACGAATCGCGCCGAGCGCCCCGGTATGCTCACCCGTCAAGGTCACAACCAGACGATCGGGCTCGACATGGGAGCGCACGAGTTCTTCGATCGCTTCTACAGCTTCGCGATCGACCCGGCCTTTTAGATCGAAGGCCGATGCCGTGGCAACACCGCCCCACTGACGATAGGGCTCACAGCCGAGCGTTTCATCGTACAATTCGACCTGCTGGGAGGCGTCAAGGATGGCCGAGGGTCCTCGGTCGGAACCCCGCACGTAACTGGAGGTATGCTCGTAGGGAACAGGAAGGACACGGACACCGGCTCGGTTGGGATGGCACCAGGGCTCATCGAGTGCCAGAAAATTGTGTTCCAGCCCGAGCCAACCTGTAGGAAGCGCCATCCCTTAGTCTCCCGTTCGAGGTTCCGCGCACCGCTTAACAGGGGGGTTCGATGCCCCGGTTATCGACGGCGGACCGGTTTCGGAAGGTTCTCCAGCGGGATGAACACCGCTAAAGCCACCACAGTCGTCCAACGGTTGGCTTTGCCGATGGCGGATTGGGTGATGTTCAGAGTGCGCACGATTTTTCCACCCATCTTGAACACCTGCTCGCGTTCTTTCCAAGCCTGATTGGAATCGAATTCGACACCGAGAGTCGTGGCCAACATCTGGGCTGCAAGGTCTTCGGTATACTCGCCTGATTCCTCGTCCGTCTCACCATAGGCGTGGTGCTCGGAAAGATACCCATAAGACCGGCGATCAGTCGGGATCGCAAGACCGATGGACGCCGAAATCAAACGATTGCGCTCGTTGGTTTCCGAACGGGCCATGACGCAGAAGGTAATTTCACCTGGATTGAGGAGAGTCTCCCCGCGCTTGCGAGGAATAATTTTGCAGTTGGGGGGCAGGATGGAAGAGACGCTGACGAGATTGCAGTAAGCTACGCCGGCGCTGCGGAGTGCCTGCTCAAAGGAGGCCAGCTTCTCCTTGTGAACTCCGACGCCTCGCGTCAAGAACATATGCGTTGGTACCATCGTGCCTCCCTCAGCCGTGATGAGTGATCAGTGCCCAGTGATGCAAAGATGGAGCGAACTGCGCGGTCGACTTCTCCTGCATCACCCGTCAAGTGCTTGCGGGTCGCAGTTGTACCAAGTTTCGCCAGGATTCCGCAATATGCGAGCCAGTATTTTTGAAGGCATTACCCGGCAGGCTGTCGCAAGTTCATCACAAGCAAGCGAGGCTCGGTCATGTCCTCGATGGCGTAGCGAATCCCTTCCCGACCAAGGCCGGAATCCTTCACACCTCCATAGGGCATGTGATCCGCTCGAAAAGTGGGTACCTCGTTGGCCAAGACCGCGCCTACTTCTAACTCTCGAAAGGCTTGGAATAACCGATTGACGTCGTTGGTGAACACACCGGTTTGAAGCCCGAATGCCGATCGATTGACGGCATTGAGCGCTTCTTCAAACTGTCGATACGGCGTGATGGTGACAACAGGCCCGAACAGTTCCTGGCAGGATACTTTCATCGTCGGCGTCACATCCGTCAATACGGTAGCCCCCATAATGGCTCCTGTTCGCTTGCCTCCTAATAGGATTCGGCCGCCCTGCGCGACCGCTTCCCCAACCCAGTCTTCTATGCGGGCCGCAGCGGCCTGGTCGATGAGCGGTCCGATGATCGTCTTGTCATCGCCGGGATCTCCGGCTTTCAACCGAGCGACCTGCATCAGCAGTTTCGTCGTAAACAGATCCAACACCGACTGATGGACAAAGATCTGCTGGACCGAAATGCAGCTTTGTCCTGCATAGGTATAGCCTCCAATCGCACATCGATGCGCGGCATAGTCCAGATCGGCATCCGGCTCGACGATCACCCCGGCATTGCCTCCCAATTCAAGAACGACCCGCTTCTTGCCGCACTTGGCTTTCAGCATCCACCCGACTGCCGCGCTGCCTGTGAAGCTCAGCAATTTAAAGCGCGGATCGGCCACCAGGTATTCCGCCACCTGGTTGTCGCACGAGAGAACACTCAAGCCACCGGCCGCCAACCCCGCCGCCATCACGACCTCTCCCAGAAACAGGGCCGTGAGCGGTGTTTGAGGAGCCGACTTGATGACGATGGGATTCCCGGCAGCTAGAGCCGGCGCGACCTTATGCGCGACCAGATTGAGCGGGAAATTGAATGGAGTGACGCCGAGAATGGGTCCGATCGGAAAGCGGCGGACGAGGCCCAGATACGATTCGTTGCCCGGCGTCCAGTCCATCGGCACGATATCGCCGGGAATTCGCTTCGCCTCCTCGCCAGCGACCGTGAAGGTCTGAACCGCTCGCGCGACTTCGCGCCGCGCATCAGTAATCGGCTTCCCCGATTCCGACGTCATGACTCGCGCCAACTCGTCTTGCTGTTCGTGAAGAGTCGCGGCGACTTTTTGCAGAAGCCCGGCGCGCGCATGCGCCGGCAAGTCTCGCATAAGCGCGGCGGCGTTCACCGCAGCCTTGACCGCGGCATCCGCTTCGTCCAGTCCGGCCTGGCAGACCTCAGCGACTTTTTCACCGGTAAACGGATTCGTTACCGGCAGCGTCATGGCAGTGCGTTGCCACTGGCCGCCGATCAATAAGGGATGTACAGCGTCCACCGGGGGAGGCTCCACTCAGGAGAAAGTCAGTCGGTCGCTTCAACGGGCGTGAGGCCACCGGCATCGACGGATGAAGGGTCGGGATCCGCAGAGGCGGCGCTGGCCTTCGCAATCAAATCTTCAGTGCCCCATTCACGGATCGCATCGATCGAGAAGGCCTCGTAGGTCGACACGCCGTGACAGGTAGGACAGTTGGGGTTCGGTACTTTGCGGCGGAAGGCTTCGCCCAGGCAGGACATACAGACCCATAGATCGGGTTCTCCGTCTCCGGAGGGAACTGACCAAAATGCTTGCTTCGACGACATCATAGCGTCTTCAACTCCTTCACCATGTGTTATGGTATCGTGCCGGAAAGGGCCGACTGCGTATCCAGCGTGCGGCTTCCTTTGGTGTCCGGCGGCGCGCCGGCTAACAGCTTCTCAATTTCCTCTTCGAACGCTTCAAACGGCAACGCACCCGGGATACCGACGGCTGGAGCTTTTCCGCTATACCCTCGTTCCGTATGATAGAGAATAAAGCCGGGCGTGCCTCGAAATCCCCAGTCATTCGCTTCTTGCCGATCCTGAAAAATGGCGGCGATATGCCGGCCATCCGCTGTACATTTCGAAAACGTGGGAGAATCCAACCCTATCGCTTTCGCATGACGGTCGATGACGGTCGTGTTCAACCGCCCGCCTTCCGTAAACAAACGATCATGCATGGCCCAATATCTACCCTGGTCGCCGGCGCAGCGGGCCGCCACCGCCGCATCGAGACCAGGCCCTTGGTTCGCTCGCGGATAGTCACGATAGACAAACCGTACCTTTCCCGTTTCGACATACTTCGCTTGAATGCGGGGCCAGGTGTCACGGAAAAACTTTACACAGTAGCCACAGGTGAAATCGGAATACTCGATGAGGGTCACCGGCGCCTCCGCACGTCCTCGAACCCGGATGTCGCCATCCACGGAACCGCGCGCTGCCTCGACTGTGTTCCCCACACACAGGAGAGTCAGCGTGAATAGAGCGAGAGCACCCCTCACGCCCCGCATTCTGAACCTTCCCGCCCACCTTTCACGCGTTGTCCTTTTTCTTCCCGGCCCGTTCAAGCAACCCCATCATGAGGAGCGGCCATACCACCGTCGCGTCGCTGAGAACCTCCGCAAAACGTCCACCTTGATCGGGTGGCACAAACTTTCCCCACGAAATTCCCTCTTGATAGGTGCAGCCGCTGAGGCCGCCCCAATAATCCGGTTCTGGACAGATACGCACCCCGTACTGAAACCGTGGCGGCTTCACATTCAAGCCCAGCCGTACATTTCCGATTTCCACATACGGAGCCACCTGCTGCGACCAATTCCTCGGAACCCCACCCCCGATCGTGAGAATCCCCAAGCGCTTCGCCGACAGGATATGATCGGTGTAACTGTTGAGATCAAGGTAGGGGTTAAACGAAGGATACGACTTATGGATCGACCGTAATATTCCCAGATCTCCTTCTTGACTTTTTGTCTGCGAGCGGGCGCGATCAATCGCCTTTCCCATCGCCCAGGTCCCCACATCCAGCCCCACCTCGGAATCCGTAAACGCCGGGATGTACACGGGCACCTTTTTGATATAGGCGCTCTTGAGAATCCCGCTGCCTTCAAATTCGTCCGCCAGCGTCTTGCCGAGTTCTCGCGTCAGCATCACCGAGGATAACGGCTGATCCGCATCGAGACGCTTGAGCGTCTGAGAGACGACGTGTTCGACATAATTCAGATTGGCCTCCATCTCGAGGGTATCGTACACGCGGTTATAACCTTTCCGAAACAATTCCTCATCGCTCATGGAGGGCTGGTGGCGATAATGTGTTTTCCCGATCGATTCACTCAACCCATGGGCAATCAACGCGCCGGTTGAGACCACGGCTTGGACCATGTTGTGGTCGATCATCGCGCTGATGATCTTTCCCATCTTCGCGATGGTCATGGCGCCGGACAAGGTGAGAACGACGGAGCAGTCCGGGTCTTCGATCATCGTGGTCAAGACCTCAAAGGCCTCGCCCAATCGTCTCCCTCCAAACGCCGTTTTCCGCATGGCGACCAGAAGGTCCGAAAAGGATCGAATGCTTTCCGGATCGAGCGGCTCTAACGCCTCCAACCCGTCCTTCGATCCATCGTGAAATTCGCGCGGTTGCATCGCAGTCCGCTCCAACACAATGCCAAGACACCAGTAGGCGCTTCACTTATACACAACCTTTCGCATGGGCGTCAATTCTAAGGAGGCCAACCGCATTGTGTTTGGTTGAGCCTAAGGGAGAACAAGCACATTAAGCAGATCAGTTTTGTCGAGTGGAGGCGTGAGATTTGGAAAGCTTGGTGGGGTCTTGATATGTCTTGATCTTCTCGCGCAAGGCTTCGACCAACTGCTCGAAAGATGAAGAACGCAAGATACTGGCAAATTGCCCTCGATAATTCTTGACCAGGCTGACCCCGTCGATCACGACATCGTAGGCCTGCCACGCGTCGTCTTTTTTGATCAGCCGGTAATTCACCGGAATTTCAGTTTTCTTCCCGATCATTTTCGTGCGAACTTCTGCGTAATTCTCTCCCTCCCGCCGCTCGTCTAGATACTTCACCCGCTCGCCGGAGTAGGAATCAATCTTATCGGCATATGTGGCGGTCAGGAGTTCCGTAAAGAGCTCGACGAATTGCTGCTGTTCCCGGTCGCTCAGCTTTTTCCAGTGAGCGCCGAGCGACCGCTTGCCCCTTTCGGCATAGTCAAAACGCGCGTCCGCGATCTGCGTGAGTCGAACGATCCGATCCTC
>JBQTHT010000265.1:0-2461 GCA_052389595.1 Nitrospiraceae bacterium | reverse complement strand
TCGGTTTGACCTTGTTACCGAGCTCTCGGTCGGTAAAGAAATTGGTATCCGCATAGAGGACGACCTTATTTTTGTAGAGGTCCAGATCCGCATGAGCCACATACCGAAACAATGCGCGGCCGGTGTTGTCGGGCCGGGCGAAGTAGTTGTCGTTGTGGAATAACCAACCGGCTCCGGCGTAGGCGGTCAAGCTCTGGTGCGTAAACAAGCGTCGGAACCATGCTGCGTCTTGTTCCGATTGAAAGCGCGCGGTCACCAGCGCATCCGCATAGATTTGCTTCGCGCCGCTACGATCCAACGGCGCATCGCGCTCGTACTGAATCCGCCAGCTCAAGCGATCGACGAGGCCGGTCAGCGCGTAGGTGCCGTCCCACTCTGAGAGCTCGATCCACCCGTTCGTCCGATCCGAGAAAAAATTCTGATCGCTGTAGAAGGTTACGTATTGCTTGTAGAGGTCCATCTCCAAGTGGAGCATATGGCGCAGGCCCACCAATCCCGTTTTATCGGGCCGCGCGGCATTCTTGGGATTAGACACCAATGCTCCCATCAACAGATACCCGCCGAAAAGCGACTCTTCTGCCTCCCGTTCTGTCTGGTTGGTATCATCCATGGAAGGAAGAGGACGCCCATACTTCTCAAGCGCCTCCGCCTGCGGAAGCGAAACCGCCAAGAAGGCCGCAAGGAAGCCCACTGGGGCGGAAAGAATCTTGACGGATCGTCTGTCAGAGTTGTGTGTCCTGCTGATAGTCGGACGCATACCTGCCTGAGCGCACCTGCGCAATCAAGGCTTCTCTGGATGGGAGGGGACTGCGGGAGAAGAACCTACTCGCGTCTCGCAGCAAGTCGGCGCCAGACCAGACTACCCCAATGGCCGCTCGCAGACTGGTCTACTGAACACAGGGTTCAAAGATCTCTTCGCAGTCATTCGAGGCATCCACCGAGCTTGGGGCGAAGCGGTAAATTACCTCGCTTACCCGATCGTGCTCAAGCACCACAGTGGCCCAACAGCCGCGGTGAATGCCTGACCGACTTCCCTTTGAGGCGACAAAGGATTCCTCCAACATCGGAGCTTCTCGATAGTATCGAAGCAGCGTGATCTCTTGATCCGTGACCTGCTTCAAGGGCTGGCCTGCGCAGGCGAAGACCTGCTCTTTCGTCGTGCCTACCATCGCTTGCTGATTCGGATTGCCGTCCAGTCTCGGCTCCGTCGCGCAGGCGCAGAGCCAGAGCGCACCAGCAACTGCCGGCACGAACGTATGGCGAAACTGTACCGCTTCCATAATCCAGCTCCTCGCTTATAGCATGAGTGAGGAAACCGACTCCAGAGACCCGCTCGGCATGTTCTGATCCATTTGATTCGAGCATAGTCAGAACAAATCCGGCGGGTATTGTCATCACCCGAAAAACACCACGGGCGACCCTGCACTCATGGTGAGAGGTCGCCCGTGGATGGCGCTTAGGACGCCAGGAACCCTGTGAAATTGTCGCGGCCAAGAGACCCGCGCGATGAGAGTAGAGAAGGCTTCTAGTCGGGGGAGACCTCGGTCATCCCAGGTGCTTGTGTTCCTCGTGCCCGCATCAGGTTCTCCGCATAGAAAGACCGGCTGATATCCGGTTGGTCTGAGATGCCGAGAGGCAAAGCCAGTGGAGAACCGGCTAGCACGACCGACGAGAAGCCCGCCCTCGCATCGGCGGGCCCGATAGGCCAGGTGGCGTCAAGTCGTCCATATCCACCCTCCTCTCCTTGTAGAAGTCACCCGGGGGATCTAGCTGACAGCCGCACGGTCTGTCCGGTCCCCCTCAACTCAATACTGATAGGCCGCAAAATGTTCTTACGCCCATTAGCAACAACTGTCAATGGGGGGGAAACCGGGTCTGCTCTTCTATTCGCGCCAACCACCGCAACACCAACCCCATCGCGACCAGCACTAAGTCTTCAAGCGGTGAGTACCAGCGCAGAGGTTGCGGGGAGAAGACGCCGAAACAACCGCAATTCGGAAGATCAAGGCCGCGCAGCAAGGTCATGGCCATCCATACTGCATACGCCGCGTTGAGCCCCGCAGCCACAAGCGCGCTCGTGGGAAGCCGCCAGCCGCACAGAAGCCACAGGCCTACGATGAATTCGAAACTTGTCAATCCCAGGGCCAGGGGCCACAATGTGACGTCAGGAAATGCGCGGTAGGTCTTCAGAACTTCCACGAAGGCAGGCAGGTCGAGCGACTTTCCCAATGCTGAGGCGAGGAGGATGATACCGATAAGAAGCTGCAGAAGCCGGCGCGCGAACGTTGCCGGCGCTGAAGGTTGCGGCCGCGACTGCTCAGCGAACGTCAGGGCACTCATCAGCACCTTAAACGATCGTCAGCTTTTTGAAGTCCACCCCTTTTGGCGCAGGCGGGCACTTGAGCTTGATGCCTTCCAGCGCACGAACCACGCTGTTTGCTACGACGAGGTTCCGATACCA
>JBQTHT010000264.1:0-4698 GCA_052389595.1 Nitrospiraceae bacterium | reverse complement strand
TACGCGGAATCTGCAGCATGGTCCGCGCGACACGAATCGACAGCATGATGCTGCGGACATTTCAACGTCTCATGCCGGCTTCCACCCTTTTGTCCGTGGGATGGCTCGCATTGCGCCTCAGACCCTTTTCATTCGTCTGGCTGGGCATGGAGGCCGTACGCCGCTTTGCCGCCGAACGTTTGCGACTATCGCGATGGTTCGCAGCCCGATAGTTGATCGGGCGCGTATCTTATCGTGCTGCTCAAACGTGACACGACACGAGTTACCTGTCGCACGATCATCCAAAAAAATGAGTCGAGAGCCCCCACATCTCGCATTCACCACACCCTAAACGCAATCCCAGTAGCATCGCGTAGGATCGCATGCGGCCAAAATGGAAAAAATCAAATAATAAGCCCCGCTCAAGAGCGAATGCCCACAAGGACATCCGCGTCATTCACATTCGTGTTCATTGACGTCAACACCGAATTGGCGCGTGCCTGATAGAGAGCAAGAACCTCGTCAACCTGGCCGAAGCTCACCATCTTCCCATGTTCGAGCAGCACTGCCTTGTTGCACGTGTTGCGGATCAGTTCGGTCGTATGCGATGCCAACACCATAATGCCCGCACTGTCGACTAGTTGCGTCAACCGCTTCTCGGCCTTTCCGATAAAGGTGGCATCGCCAACGCTGAGCCACTCATCCATCAGCAAGATATCCGGATCAATACAGGTCGAGACCGCGAAAGCAAGCCGCATCGCCATGCCTGATGAATAGGTGCGCATGGGCATCGCGAGGTAGTCGCCAAGTTCAGTGAAACGAGCGATCTCCCCGACTCTGGCTCCGATCTCTGTCGGACTGAGCCCGAGAAACAGGCCGCGTTGGTAGATGTTCTCGTAGCCGGTGCTCTCCATGTCCATCCCGAGCATTGGATTGAACATGGAAGCAATACGCCCTTCACAACAGACCATCCCCCTTGTGGGCTCATAGATCCCAGCAAGAACCTGAAGAAGTGTGCTCTTGCCCGCGCCATTTTGGCCCACAATGCCGACGCGGTCGCCGTGCTCGAAGACAAGACTGACGTCGTCGAGCGCCTGCACCTGGAGCGTATCGGAGCCGTCGATACCAATACGGCCGCCCGTCGCCATCCCCAGCACGCCATTCTTCAGCGAGCGCGCATTCGCGCTATAGACGGGAAAGGCGACCGTGACCCTTTCAAGGCTGATGCGCGCCATGACTAAACCCAATAGGCAATCCGGCCGCGATACTTACAGAAGAAAGAAAATGCGACGATCCATCCGGCCACAGTGATGCCGCCCGCCGCGAGCCAGTTGTGCAATTCAGGAGCCTGACCAAGCAAGGGGGCGCGCACAACATGAATGAGGTGATGGAAGGGATTTAGATTGACGTAATAGACAAGATCGGGCCGCATGTCTGGCTTCCAGAGCACCGGCGTCAGAAAGAAAGCTATTTGCACGATGCTGGCAACGATTGATGGCACGTCGCGGAAGCGTGCCGACACAGTGCCGAGAAGAAGTCCCAGCCATAAACCGTTAAGGGCAAGCAGTATCAACCCCGGCAGGGCCAGCGGCCAGACCCAACCTGGCGAGTGGCTGAACAGTACCATGACGAGAACGAGAATCCACACATTGTGGAAGAAGATGATGACGTTCTTCCATACCACCCGGAAGACATGGACTGAAAGCGGAATACGGACCTGCTTAATCGTCTGGCCCGCGCCGATGAAGACGCTGCTACCCTCGTTGATCAGGCCCGCAATCAGGCTCCAGAGAATGAAGCCGCCTGCCAAGAAAGGAAGATAGTTGGCTACGTCCTGGCGGAATAGGTACGTGTAGAGATATCCCAACGAACCAATCAGCACCCCCATGCTGATCGTGATCCACAAGGGGCCAATGGTGGAGCGACGATAAAGTTGTCGAATGTCGTGCCAGCCGAGATGCCCCCAGAGACGCCACGCGCGAGCTCCAGCACGTATATCCTCCAGGGCGACCGTGGCCGGCGACCCAGCAGGGGACATGATCACTGGAGCGTCACGCATCGACAACGGAACCAAAGAACCACCCACTTTTTACCTATGTCGCTGCGCTGTGCAGCAGCGGCGGATCAGCACCGCCGAGCGAATCGTGACGATACTCCTCAGCGATACCGACGGGCTCGATTGTTGGACCCCGTGTCCGGGGTAATATGCCCATTTTGAATCGAAGTCGGCTGTGCTGTCGGGAATCGTATGACTCGGCCGCCGCGGCCATCCGAGACAATCAGCGAGACCCATCGATTCTGCGAGGCAGCACCATTACCGGCATTACCCCCAGTTGCAGGGCGTATCCAGATCCCCGCCTTCGAATCGGGCAAGGTCATTGCGGCGATCGATCGGCTGTCAGCGGCGCGATAGGGCGGCTCAAACATAATAGAGCGCTGCTGCAGAACTGAGGACACGAAGTATATCCATTCCTCAATCGCCAATGATGGATGGCTCTCAATCCCGCCACGATCGGCCACAACAATGCGAGAAAGGGGAGAACGAAAGCCTTCTTCCAAGTGATGGGCCACAAATACCGAAACAAGCGCCTCTCCATCAAGCGCAACCGCCTCTTTAAAAATCCCCCAGCGAAATTTGTCCTGATCCGAAAACCAGTCCAACCCGCAGGAAGCACCTCGTGCACGTATTGAGCTAGTTCAACCGAGAAATTGCTCGCATCTGTTTCGCTATCCTCGTGCTCAATGTAAACCCCCATGACAGCGTCATGATCAAGGAGGGGAGTTAAACGTTCCAATATTCTTCGAGTTTGTCTCACATTAATTCTATATACATGACACAAAACATTGTCGTATTGCTTTTGGACGGGCTGATCATCAATGCCGTTAGACCACTCGTATTCGGTCAAGAGGCTATGGACATGAATTACATCGAAATGAGCCTTTTCCCTAAGAGATCGCGCAAGCCAGCTATATGGGCTGCACACAAGAAGATTTCGCTGATGCGGACGCTGTCTGATAGAGGCAATCCAATTTAGCACCAGGCGTGAGTCGAGCCAGCTGTGATGCCAGATAGGGACATCTGGTTTCGCACCGGCGAGACGACGTAAGTATCCGAGCATACGGAGATACGCTCGCCTGACATTGGATGAAGCCGCAATAAGGGATCCCATTTCTGGCGGACCTGGCGGGAATTCCAATTCTGGCGGGGGGTTCGCCATTTCATCCCCGTCCGCTCGCTTCAGCGTTAGCCAGGATTGTACACCGAAGACCCAATAGAAATGACCGACATGGCTCAAAGGGGGATTTGTCGTAAGTCTGTGCAACTCAGACATGAAATCCGCAGCCTGCTTTCGGGCAGCCTCAAGATTGGAGGGTAGATCATCAGAATGAAATACGAGATCGAATTGGGCGAAACGGCGATGTTCACGTGTAGTCCATCCCGATAGTTCCCTGGCTATCTCATTGATGCTGGACCTCCCGCAGTACAAGTACTGCTTTTCCTGGTGTGCAGCCTGAAGCTCCAACATAAAAAAATCATCAGAATCATCAAGCACGATGAACCGACCGGACGGAACCAACTCCGGGACGAATCCATAGTCGCAATAGGAGTTCACCGGGGGCATAGGCCTCTCGGGCTTGATCGCCAACATGAAAACGAGATGATATCGCGCTATCAAGGTGGTTGGGTCGACCTGCCAATAAATCTGATTATGTGTTGTGCAACTGACAAAGTCCTGGGTGACCGCTTTGCCAATGACCGTTGGATGCAGGTTGTCGAATGCTAGCTGGACCATCTCCCGGGCAGGAATAGCCAAGCGCTTCGTGCCGCGATCAACTGACTTGATCAAGAGGGGAAGGACCGTTTCTGAACAAGCGCGCAACGAAGGCGCCATAATGCACGAATGTCCTTCCGCAATCTTTGCGGCAAGCGTCCTTAGCGAACCGTCTGCCAACACAAAGTCCGAATTCATGAACACAAAGTACGTGTTGGTCTGCTGCGATCCACTATCCCGGATGCCACGGGCATAAGCCAGCGTCAGGGTTACGCCGTAGTTGCCTGTCGTGATCAGATCGTCAATAAAGATGAACCTGACACGACATATCGCTTCCAATGCTTCGAATGCCGGTTCTCGACGAAAGGTCCTGGGGCTTTTCTCTGACGTCATTATCAAGACTTCGAGATCAGTCGATTGCGCAAGGAATGGCAGATTGCCTGAAGCAAGAAATGACGGAAGCGATACTCGTGCAAATTCTTCGATATACCTTTCGCCCCACGTGACCGTGAGAAACTTTACCTTCGGCTTACCGCTCATAACCTCCCCGTTCGCGACCTTTCTACCAACCTCAAGAGATGACGGCCATCAGTGTAGGGCCGACAACCATCTGTCGTAGGCTCACCGGCAACCATATGCTACCGCGCTTGGGCACGATAGGGCGGCTCAGGCCCACTATTTCGCCTTGATTTCTTATTGTGGAAATCATGAGACCAGCTCTTCGAATCAATCATCCGGGTTAGGTCCTATCGCCAGACGCGGCGCTTTCGACGCCAGTCGCGGAGCATTTTACTCAATCTTTGTCGCCAGCCGGCACTACACCGTCGCGGATTAGATTCGCGGACCCTGTGCAAGATGAACCTGCGTGACGCGAAGCCATAGCTACCGCAATCAGTGAAGCGGGGCCGGAAGCGCGAGACGGTCTCGTCCCATGCCTTGCGCTCAC
>JBQTHT010000263.1:0-2907 GCA_052389595.1 Nitrospiraceae bacterium | reverse complement strand
GACTACTGGCAAACTGTTGCAGTGACGGCTGTCGGTGGATTGTTGGGAGTGATCTTTACGATTCCGTTGCGCCGAGCGCTGATCATTACCGCTCGACTCAAATTTCCAGAAGGAGTGGCCACGGCGGAAGTCTTGAAAGTTGGGGCAGGAGAGATTGCAGTTGCGGCGACGGGGTTCCGTACCTTGTTGACCGCGGCGTGTTTAGGAGGAGCGGTCAAGTTTGCTGAGAGCGGGCTGCGGCTCTGGAAGGACGTTGCCGAGGGAATATGGTCAATGGGTCGGCCCGTCATGTATGGGGGACTTAATTTGTCGCCTGCTCTCCTGGGAGTCGGATTCATTATCGGCTTAAACACTGCGGTGGTCGTCTTTCTGGGTGGAGCGCTGGCCTGGTGGGTGTTGCTTCCGGCCTACGGTGTCTTCAAGGGGTGGCCGGATGGGCAATCCGGCATGGCAGCCGTCCAACAAGTTTGGAGTGCCAAAATTCGTTACGTCGGCATTGGAGCGATGCTGATTGGTGGACTCTGGACGCTCATTCAAATTCGGAAACCGATCCTGGACAGTCTTCACCAACTGACCATGGCCTATCGCCGACAAGGCGTCCGTGCCCAGGTTGCTCACAAAAGCGGCCAGCCGAGTGCGGTCGCTCGTACAGAGCAGGATGCGTCGCTGTCGTGGATTATCCTCCCGCTTCTATTCACGCTGATTCTTATGATCTTCATCTATCACCACGTGGTGGATCGCTTCGTGGTCGCGGCTGGAATGGCGCTGGTGATGGTCATTGCCGCGTTCCTGTTTTCCTCGGTTGCTGCAAACATGGCCGGGCTTGTTGGAAGTTCCAGCAATCCGGTCTCGGGGGTGACGATTGCGACCATCATGTTAGCCTCGGTCCTCCTCGTATTGGTCATGGGACATGGACATCCGGCCGGCCCCGCCGCCGCGCTTCTCATCGGAGCCGTCGTGTGTTGCGCCGCAGCGATGGGAGGGGACAACCTGCAAGATTTAAAAACGGGCCATTTGGTCGGCGCCACTCCATGGAAACAGCAAATCATGCAGGTGGTGGGAGTGGCCACGGGGGCAGTCGTGATCGCACCGGTGTTGTCCTTGCTGGATGCGAAATATGGAATTGGCGAAGTGACGGCCGATCATCCTCATTCTCTGAGCGCCCCGCAAGCCACTTTGATGGCGAACCTGTCGCGTGCGGTATTCGGCGAAGGATTGCCCTGGGATTTCGTCGGTCTTGGCGTAGCGATCGGCCTCCTGACTATTGCGCTGGATAGCAGGCAAGCAGCCAGGGGAGCGGCGTTCCGGATTCCGGTGCTGGCGGTGGCGCTCGGTATCTACCTGCCGCTGAAACTGTCGGCGGCGATCACAGTAGGGGGAGCGATTGCCGAATTAGCCCGTAGGCGTCATTCAATGGAAGAGCAGCCCGTTCAGCAGGGTCTGCTCTTCGCCGCCGGTCTTATCACCGGCGAAGCGCTCATGGGCATCCTGCTGGCGTTCCCCATCGCGCTCAGTGGAGTGTGGACCGCCATCAGCGCCGATCCCTTTCAGGTCTTTGATACACCGCCGCTTGGCGCGTGGCCAGGTCTATTCTTTCTTGGGGTCGTTGCTACCTTGCTGTATTGGATGGCAGTTCAAGGAAAAGCGGGTATCCGAGAATAGGCGGCGTGGAACGACTAACTCTTGCCTTAGGCCGCTCAAAAAACCAATCGGCGAAGGACCGGCCGGGACTTGAGGCCCGCGAGGCGAAGTGACGTGAGCGTGCGCGAGATCGAGAGGCTCGCCGGAGTGGGTTTCAACAGGCATTAGTCGCTGGGTGGTTCAAAATGTCCAGGCGGGCGAGATTGCCAGGGAACGGTAGCTGGTTTGGATTGTTTCACTAGGCTGCGTAGGCTGACTTCGGCCGCTCGCAGCAACTTTGGGTCTCCGCTCTGCAACAGCGCCGTGACTAAGGTATACAGTGAGCGATCCTGACGCGCTCCATGTATTATTCTTTTGATCACTGGATCCACTTCATTACTCTCTGCATTAGGCTCGCCCTCTTCGGGATCACTCAGTAGTAGATCGAATTCTCTCGGATTTCCATAGAGCCACGACGGAGGGATCGCCAATGCAGAGGCGAGTGCTTCCAAGACGGAAGCCGGCGGGTCGAATTCATCGGATTCGATCGCTTCTATCGTTGAAGGAAGAAGGCTCGCCTTTTGCGCAAGCGCGTCGGTGGATTGTTGACGAGAGAGGCGCCACGCTTGAATCATTGAACCAAGGGGCATGCCGAGATGATACTTAACGCATCGGGGCGGTGCAACCTACAGAGTTGAAGAAAATGTTGAAAGATTGACTAGATAGACAATCTTTACAATTAGTTACAAGGCCTGGAAGGTAAGGGGCCACATCGGGTACAATACGCCATTAACTCGCAGCCGATTTGAAGAGGAGGAAGATGATGCTCGGCACGGATATTCGAGGCATTCTCGCCGAAGAAGAAGAGGTCCAACGACGCCGGCAAGCGTTGAAGTCGTTGATGTCCATGCGTAGTCGTCAACTCCGTGAGTCGCTGGAACAACGCATCAAGCGCGCGAGTACCAGCGGGGATTGGACGAATCTCTCTCACGCAGAATGCGCCGATCTGTATAAGCAGGAAAAAGCTCATCTGAAAGCGCAACTCGAACAGCTGCAACACGAACAAGATCGCACCCGTGGCAAGCTGACATTGCTCAAACGGGCTAAGGCTCGCGCCCAGCGAATTCGTGCAGCGGAAGCCGCTTCCGGAAGAAAGCGAAGATAGTCGCACCGATCGTCGGTTTGAATCCCCGCCATCGTGCAAGCTTTCCCCGCTTTGCCCCGTCACACTGCGACGCTCATCCGAGACTTGCTCAGGCGCAAGCACACGCGAGACGGTGAACGTGC
>JBQTHT010000262.1:0-3927 GCA_052389595.1 Nitrospiraceae bacterium | reverse complement strand
GTGCTATGACGCTCAACACTCGGCACGCCACGACTTCCTCCCCAACCCCGACGACACCCGTCCAGTCGGCACCGCCGGCTGCGGCCGTTTGGCAATCTCACAAGCTGCCATCCCGTTTGTATATGGCAATTACGGCGATCAGAACGGTGTCGCAAGCGGCTTGTCTAGAGGGCTTCGGCTTCGTTTTGGTGACAAACCCAAGGACGTGGTGGTCATGGCTGGCGACGGCGGCATGGCCGACATCGGGTTTTCGGTGACACTGCATTCGTGGTTTCGCAAAGAGAAGTTCACAACAATTATGCTGGACAACGAAGTCTACGGCAATACCGGTGGACAAGAGAGCGGCATGACCAATCGCGGTGCGGTCCTCAAAATGGCTCCACTCGGCAAAAAGTTCGAGAAGATGGACATGGTCGGCATGGCCAAATTGGCTGGATGCGCCTACGTGGCCACCGTCGTGCCGAATAATCCGCGCCGGGTAGAGAACGTCATCAAGAAAGCGGTCTTGATCGCACGGGAAGTGGGACCTACCTACATTCAAGCCTACACCTCCTGTAACATTGAGTACGCGATCCCGACCGATAAAGTGATGGAGGATGCGAAAAATGTTGAGGGCGACCGCTACCAATTTTCCGAGTATGTCACCGATGAAGCCAAGCAGTACCTCACTGAGCGGTACGGTTACAAAGAGTTTCTCCCCAAGCCGGCAGCCACGGCCGCGATTTCCAAGGCCTAGATGTAAGGATAAGGAGGACGCATCATGGCAAAGCGTTTCAACATTCGAATGGCCGGTGTTGGCGGACAAGGCGTGGTGACCGGTTCACACATCCTCAGCACGGCGGTCATTAACGCTGGCGGCGAGAGTACCATCGTGCCGTTCTACGGATCGGAAAAGCGGATGGCGCCGGTGGAAAGCTACGTGCGCGTCTCCGATGAACCTATTTATGAGATCGGGGAGATTACCTTCCCACACATCATTATTATCTTTCACCCACAGGTCATTACCCACGGCAAGTCTTATACGATGCCGTTCTACTTTGGGTTGAAGGAAGACGGTGTCGCGCTGATCAACAACGATGGGCCGATGAGGTTGCATAAGGATCAGGCGCGCGAGCTGGAAGAGCGTCGCGCGAAGCTCTATTACTTACCGGCCACCAAGCTGTCGTTGGAAGTAGCGGGGATGGATCTGGCGACAAATATGGCGCTGATGGGAGCGATTGGTTGCATCACCGGATTAACCACGATCGAGGCGCTGGATCAGGCGGTGAAGGACCGATTCCTGGGCAAGGGGTTCGTGGTGTCGGGCGGTACCGCTGCCTTGGACAGTGTTGTGGAGCGGAAGTTCAAGAAGAAACAGGAGTTGATCGATAAGAACGTCGCGGTCATCAAAGCCGGCTGGGACTATGCAGCTCAGAACGGCTGGGATGAAATAAGCAAGGCCGCTAAGAAGGCGGAAGCCGCCGCTGCGGCCAGAGCCTGATCAAGAGAGGATTCAATGTATCTCGTAGCCGATATTAATGTCGATATTTGCGGGCAGACAAGTTGCAAGCTGTGCACGCAGTTCTGCCCTGAAGCCAACACGATTCTGTACAACGACCAGCTTGGCAAGGACAAGGGATACAAGTACGGGGCGGCTTACGTAGCGGTGGATCGGTGCAAGGGTTGCGCGCAGTGCGTCTGGGTCTGCGACAACATGGCCAAACACCAAGCCATCAAGATGATCATGATAGACCAATTGCCAAAGGCCGCCCTTACCGACAATGTGACGTACGGTGAGAAAAGCACTACGGCAGTCCTGGCCAGTCCTATGGTCGGATAAGAAGGGGGACCGGTGGCAACAACGTCAGATACGAGAGAGCGGATCATCGTTCCTGGTCCGGCAGGGTTTCATCCCCCGTCGGCAGCACAGTTGGGAGTTGCTCTTCCGGATCCCGGCCAAGGGCTTTATTATGGCCTTCTTGAACAGAACGAAGACAAGGTCATTGAGGAGATGGCTCGGAAGATGCTGACAAGTCCCAATGCGACGCTCTTCCCCGGTCCAATGGTGTTATGGGCCTGGAATGAGCATGCAGTGGAGAAGGCAAAGACCGTCCTGGAAATCGCCGCTCAGATCCCTGACGTTCTGATCATCCCGATGCCCGATTATCGGCCCAAGTATCCGAAGATCGACCCGGAAGAAATGATCAACCCCAACCATCCGAACCTCACGATCTGGGGTAATAAGATCGAAGCCTGCATCTTCATCGGAGTCCATTGTCACTACGCCAACCTGACACTCAAAATGATCCGTGCCGGCACGAATTGCTGCACGATGGCGATCTGCGCCGAGCAGGGACACGAAGACGCCATGCTGACGATTCGAGATTCGGACGCGGCGAAGCTCAAGAAGACTGCCCAGATCTTTAAAAGAGTGCGGGAGGAATTGGGCATCAAGTTACCGGCCAACGGAGAGAACGTCCGGTTCACCGGCACGCAATCCAAGGTCCACGGCGGAAAGACGCATACGAACCCCGTGGCCCTCACACCGTCGCCGACCGGTCTCGGCAGCGCGGCGATGTTTGGGCATAAACCGGAACAGATGCAGAGCGAAGCCTGAAAGGATTGAGACAGTTGCTCATGAACGGTTGCTTTCAAGCAATGACTCAATGACTTAATTGTCAATTCTTCGGAAAGAGGTGTCACGATGAGCGAAGCCCTCGAATCAGAACAAAAAACCAATCCACAAGGCGATCCCATCACCAGTGTGGCGGCTCCGAAGTCGGAAGGTAAGAAGGACCCCCACGCGGAAGCGAAAAAACAGCGGATCGTGACCCCTGAATATATGTTCCTCGAGGCGCCGCGAATGAAGGAATTCATCACGGGCAGCGAGGCGGCCAAGGAGGCTGTCCGTCGCTCCAATGTGGATCTGTCCATCGCCTATCCGATCACGCCGCAGAGTGAAACCATGCAGCTCATCGGTGTGCTCTATGGCGAAGGGTATGTGAAGGAATATTACCGTGGTGAAGAAGAGTATGGCGTGATGTCGGCCATTGCGGGCGGATCGCGTGCCGGTGTGCGTTGCTTTACTGCCACAGCAGGCCCAGGGACGTTGCGCGGTCTCGAGCCCATTGCGTCGTGGCCGGGGCACCGGTTGCCTGCGGTGGCGATGTTCACCTGCCGGGTGGTGAATGCCCCACTGGCTATTCAGCCGGATAATATCGAGGTGTCCTATCTGCTGAATTGCGGCATGATCGTCCTCCACGCAGAGAACCAGCAGGACATGTTCGATTTTCTCATGGCAGGGTTCATCATCAGCGAGAAAAACGACGTCACGCTCCCCGTAGGCGTATGCTGCGACGGCTTCTTCGTGACCCATGCGCGAGGCTATGTCCGCATGCAAGACCGAGGCATCAAGCTGCCTCCGCGTCAGGCATGGCGGGGCGCGGTGCCGGTTCTGGATGCGGAGAATCCACCGGCTCGGTTATCACGCGATGCGCCGGTCCAGAAATCGAACTTCATGGCGTATAACATTCACGCCGTCTGGCAACAAGAAGTGTGGGCGGCGGTCGAACGTTCGCGCAAATATATCGGTAAATATATGGGTGGGCTCTACACGGCGGAAAATATGGACAGTGCCGACGCCGTGATCATTGCCTCAGGAAGCGCGGCGGCCCAGTCCCGCGAAGCTGTCCGGATCTGCAGGGATAAAGGGATTAAGGTCGGGCTGATCAAGGTCCGCTCACTCCGACCGTTCCCGACGCAGGAACTTCGAGACCTCTGCAAGAGCACCAAACTGATTGTGATCCCAGAGTTCAACTACGTGGGGTGGCTGGCGAAGGAAGTGGCGACAGCCATTTATGGCCACTCAAAAGCCAAGATCATTGCCGGTCCGCATGTCTACGGCGGCCAGTCGATGCCAGTCGAGTTAATTGTAGACGAGGTTGAGTC
>JBQTHT010000261.1:0-10256 GCA_052389595.1 Nitrospiraceae bacterium | reverse complement strand
GGGGATACGGTCAAGACGGAGGTCTGGACCTCCCTGGAAGAGACACTTGCCACGATTCTTGATGCGCGTCCCGGTCGCGTGCTCGGCGGTGTTTCTCAGCCGGCGGTCTCGGGTCTGGTCGTAAAATTGGTGGCCCGATCGGCGCCGGAACTTAACTCGACCCTGGAAGCCTTATGGGGCGCGGTGCGCAGGACGCTGTGGAATTTCTCCCCCGTGATCTTGCGAAAGTATTGACCGTGGCATGTGTTCGAAAAAGAGGTTTGACAGCCACGACAATCCGATGATACTCTCACCCCGTTTTTCGGAGACAATGGAGTCTCCAGATCGCCGCGGCAGCGCACAAAAGCGGACAACGACGTCCTCGGTCCCGATGGATTGAGGGCGTTTTTTTTGGCCAGGATGCTGAAAATGGAATTGAGACAGGACGGCCAGATTACCTTCGTGCCCGCAGAACGCGCACGATAGAGCTGTGCTCGTTCTATGCCCGCAGTAAAGGGTACGCTGGCCATCCTGCCGATGGGCGAGTGAGTGGCGGTGTCGGTGGCTCACCGTTCTGAACAACCTGTCTAGTAGCAGGCAAGAGTATGCGGCAGTTCAGGATCGCGATGGTGCAGATGAATCCGACCGTGGGAGATCTGGACGGCAACGTGCGTCTGGTGACGGGGTGGCTGCGGGAAGCCACGAAAGCCAAAGCGGATCTGGTGGTATTTCCCGAATTGGCCATCACAGGCTATCCACCGGAGGATCTCCTGCTGAAGCCTCGCTTTGTCGAGTGCAACCGTCTGGCATTGGACCGAATCGTGAGCCAATGTCGGGGTCTTGCGGCAGTCGTGGGCTACGTGGGGCATGGAGGCATATCCGAACATAAGACTGCGTCTCCGGTGGTGGTCCCAGCCGGTCGATACGAACTCTATAATGCGGCCGCGATGATCGTGGATCGGCGTCTCGTCGCGACCTATTACAAGTGGTGTCTCCCGAACTACGGCGTGTTCGATGAGAGCCGGTATTTTCATCCGGGCCGCCGCCTTCCGCTTCTCATCCTGAATGGCACTGTCGTGGGGGTCAATATTTGCGAAGACATCTGGTTGCCTGAAGGTCCGACCCGCGCTCAGGCCGCGGCGGGAGGCGAGGTCATTGTGAATATCAATGCCTCACCGTTCCATATAGGAAAGAGCCGGTCTCGTGAGCAGATGTTGGCCACGCGCGCGCGGGAGAACGGCGTGATTCTCACCTATACCAACACGGTCGGAGGCCAGGATGAATTGGTGTTCGACGGCAATAGCGTCATCCTGGATCATACCGGCGAGGTGCTGGCTCGCGGTAAGGCGTTCGAGGAGGATTTGATCATCGCGGACTTGGACGTCGATGCGGTAGCCCGAGCGCGGATGGGGCAGGGTCGAAAGAAAGGACCGGCCGGCAAATTATCCACGATGATTAAGAGGATCGAGGTAACGACGAAAACGGCGAAACGGTCGCGCCATGTCGCTCACCATCAGCCGCTGTTAGAGTCGTTGGAAGAAGCCTATCGTGCGTTGGCGCTCGGAGTCCGTGACTATGTCAGGAAGAATGGGTTCAACCGAGTGGTGATCGGTCTGAGCGGCGGCGTGGACTCTGCCCTTACCGCGGTCATTGCAGTGGATGCGCTGGGTGCGACGAACGTCTGCGGCGTGTTCATGCCCTCGCCATACACCTCCAGAGAAAGCCGAGAAGATGTCGCTGAACTGGTCAAACGATTAGGCATTTCGCTTCGCACGATACCGATTACGGCGACACTCCGGACCTATCTGCGAATGTTAAACCCATCATTTGAGGGCCGGGCGCCCGATACGACGGAGGAAAATCTTCAAGCGCGCATCCGTGGGAACGTGCTCATGGCCTTGTCGAACAAGTTCGGGCATCTGGTGCTGACCACCGGTAACAAGAGCGAAATGAGTGTGGGCTACGCGACGTTATACGGCGATATGGCCGGTGGATTCGCGGTCATCAAGGATGTGCCGAAGACGATGGTCTACGATCTGGCTCGCCTGCGCAATCGACAGGGTGGCCGAGCCGCCGTCATCCCCAAGACAATTTTGGATCGTCCACCGACGGCTGAGTTAAAGCCTAATCAAAAAGATGAAGATTCGCTCCCGCCCTATGCCGTTTTGGATCCCATTCTGAAAGCATACGTTGAAGAAGATCGATCGGTGGAGGAAATCGTGGAAGCCGGTTTTGAACGCGACACGGTCGCCCGTGTCATCGCTCTGGTCGATCGAAGCGAATATAAGCGACGGCAAGCGCCCCTCGGGATCAAAATCACGCATCGGGCATTGGGAAAGGACCGCCGCATGCCTATTACGAGCGGGTATCGAAACCTGTGAATGGCGCAATGCACTTATCGAGGAGGCCACGATGACGCACGTGTATCGGTACATGGTGCTGATCACCGCAGCCATTGTGAGTCTGGGTGCGCACATGTCGAACGTGTGGGCACAGAGCGGCGGTACCGGATCAGCGGACGCGAGCGGAATGATTAACAGCGGGGATACGGCGTGGATGATGGCAGCGTCCGCCCTGGTCGTGATGATGATCGTGCCGGGAATTGCGTTTTTCTACGGCGGGTTGGTCCGCAGCAAGAATGTGATCGGCACGATGGTGCAAAGCTTTGCGATTCTCTGTGTGGTCAGCGTGGTCTGGGTGATTTGTGGATACAGCTTGGCCTTCGGACCTGATCGAGGGGGGGTCATCGGCGGGCTGGATTGGGTGCTCCTCAGCGGAGTCGGCGCCGCTCCGCACCCGATCTACGGATCGACCGTTCCTCACCAAGCGTTCATGCTGTTCCAGTTGATGTTTGCGGCATTTACTCCGGCGTTGATCGCCGGGGCGTTTGCGGAGCGCATGAAGTTTAGCGCCGTGATCGCGCTTACCCTGCTGTGGAGCCTCTTTGTCTATGCTCCAATCGCGCATTGGGTGTGGGGCGGAGGGTGGTTGAGAAGACTCGGCGCGTTGGACTTTGCAGGGGGTACGGTGGTGCATGTGAGTTCAGGCGTCAGCGCGCTGGCCTGTGCGATCGTGTTAGGCAAGCGGCGGGGATGGCGAACGGATTACATGGCGCCGCATAATCTTCCGTTTGTTCTGCTCGGGACCGGTCTCCTCTGGGCCGGCTGGTTGGGGTTTAATGGTGGGAGCGCCAGGGCGGCCAACGGGGTCGCGGTCAACGCGCTGGTGGTGACGCATCTCGCGGCCGTGACGGCGGCCCTGACGTGGATGGTGGTGGAATGGCAGCATCGAGGAAAACCAACGGTCCTCGGGATTGCCAGCGGAGCCGTTGCCGGCCTGGCGACGTCAACGGCTGGAGCAGGATTTGTCGGACCCGCGGCAGCGCTCTGTATCGGAGTAGCCGCCGGGGCTTGCTCGTATCTGGCAATTGTGTGGAAGGGACGGATCGGCTATGATGACACGCTTGATGTGCTGGGAACGCATGGTGTCGGGGGCGTGGTGGGGACTCTCGCGACGGGACTGTTTGCTTCACACGCGATCAACCCGTCCGGCGCAGATGGGCTATTCTTCGGAAACTCCGGTTTGGTAGGTCTTCAGTTCCTCGCGGTATGTTCCGTGAGCCTATTTGCGTTCATCGGGACGTACGCAATACTCAAGCTCGTCGAAGGAACCATGGGGCTGAGAATTCCCCCGGAAGAAGAGGCGACGGGGTTGGATATCACGCAGCATAACGAACGAGCCTATTCTTAAAGAATGTTGAAATATGGTCTCCAACTTCGTTCTCGGCTCGCCAAAATCCTCAACGTGCCTCAGAAGGGTAAAGAGCTGTCTTGGCAGCTCAGGGTGGGAGGGTGAGAACTGGTACGCCTCCGGTTTTGGCTCCCCTGCGGCCTTGTTGGAAGACCATGTTGAACATCCTTCGCTGTGAACGTGGGTGAGGAGAATTCTATGAAACTGGTGGAAGCCATTATCAAACCGTTCAAACTCGATGAAGTCAAGGATGCTTTGCTGGAGATTGGTGTCCAGGGCATGACGGTGACCGAGGTCAAAGGGTTTGGTCGTCAGAAGGGCCATAAGGAAACGTATCGAGGGCAGGAATATACGATCGAATTTGTTCCCAAGGTCAAAATCGAAGTGGCGGTCGCAGATGGCCAGGTCGGGCGTGTCTTAGAAACAATCACTCGCGCGGCAAAGACCGGCAGTATCGGTGACGGAAAGATTTTCGTTCGAGAATTGCATCAGGCCGTCCGCATTCGCACCGGAGAGTCGGGCGAAACTGCGCTCTAATCCTGTTTGGAAACAATGAGATGTCAACCGGGAACGTACACGAGACTGAAGTTGAGCGCCCGGGAACGCTCTTAACCGAACAGCGTGGCGCCATCTATCAACGGCTGACGGATGGAGCGTCCGGCGCGGAGATTGTAGCGGCCATGACCGATCTCGTGGACGGATTGATCATCGGGCGCTATCGCAATGCCGTGCGTCAGGGCGGGGAGGAGTTAGTTTCGACTGGCTTCCAGCACTGCTGCTTGGTGGCATTGGGTGGATACGGCCGACGCGAGCTGGCGCCCCATTCCGATATCGACCTGATGCTGCTGTTTCGTCCGGAAGTACACCGTTTCGTGCCGGAACTGGTCCGTCAGGTACTGCATCCTCTTTGGGACAGTGGCTTTCAAGTCGGCCACAGCGTGAGAACGATCCAGGATTGCATCGAGTTGGCGAACACCGACTCGACCGTCAAGACGTCCATGATGGAAGCCCGGTTCCTCACCGGCAGTCCGGACCTGTTCCAGGAATTTCATCACCGCTACCTTCGCAAAGTCGTCGCGAAGAATGTGGAGACGTACCTGGACCACAAGCTGGAGGAACGGCGTCGCGAATATGAGAAATTCGGGGAGACGGTGTACTTGCTGGAGCCGAACGTGAAGAAGAGCAAGGGCGGCTTGCGGGATCTTCACCTGCTGCAATGGGTGGGGATGGCTCGCTATCAAGCCCCGACGATTCGAGAACTGTCCGATCGAGGAATTTTTTCGCGGGCGGATTACGTCGCCTTGACGGAAGCCCGGGAATTTCTCTGGCGCGTACGTTCCCTGTTGCACGTCCACGCCGGGATGGCGCAGGAAATTCTCAATTTTGATGAGCAAGTCTGGTTGGCTGAACGATGGGGTTTCAAGGACCAACCGCATCTCCTCGCGGTCGAACAATTCATGCAACAATACTATCGACACACCATGGGGCTGCACGAGCGGTGCATGCGGTTTCTGGACCGCTGTCGGCTCGTGCCGTTTTGGCGCAGGCTGTCCAACCTGTTACCGGCCCCGACAGTCGATGAATATTTCGTGGTGCGAGGATCGATCCTGACGGTGGCGGAGGACAAGCGTGCTCGGGTGTTGGAAAGTCCTGCTTTGCAGCTCAAACTGTTCGATGTCGCTCGCTGTCGTCAGCTGACCATTGCGCCACCGTTGCTTGAAGAGATCCACCAGCACGTGGAAACAGTCTCGGCCGATGCGTATCAAGCCACCGACGTCAGTCACACGTTTTTGAAGATTCTTGCCGGTCCGGGAACCGCCAAGACACTCGAAGCTATGCACCGCTCCTATCTCTTGGAAAAACTCATTCCGGCATTTGCAACGGTGCGAGGCCTCATGCAGTTCAACCAATATCACAA
The DNA here is from genome assembly GCA_052389595.1 of Nitrospiraceae bacterium. GTDB lineage: Bacteria > Nitrospirota > Nitrospiria > Nitrospirales > Nitrospiraceae > JBQTHT01. The sequence goes on along the minus strand of JBQTHT010000261.1, from coordinate 4,609 downwards.
ATACACCGTTGATGAGCACAGCCTCTTGGCGGTGGGGCGAGCGGAAGAGTTAGCTCAGGATCGGAGTGTGCTCGGCGAGGCGTATCGAGGCATCAAGCGAAAGGATATTTTGCATCTCGCGGTGCTGCTGCATGACTTGGGCAAGGGGCGTGAGGAAGATCACAGCGAAGTCGGAAAACGGATTGCGGAGGAAGCAGCCGGCCGGTTCGGATTCGACGAGCAGGAGACCCGCACGCTGGTCTTCCTCGTGCATCGTCACTTATTGATGGCGCACACCGCGTTTCGGCGAGACCCGAACGATGAGAAGGTGCTGCTGACCTTCGCCCGCGAGGTCGGCACGCCGGAGGTGCTGACAAAGCTGCTGGCGCTCACGGCGGCCGATATTGCGGCCGTCGGTCCCGGCGTGTTGACCAAGTGGAAGGAGTCGCTTCTGGTCGAGCTGTATCTCCGTACCATGCCGGAACTGTCGGGAGAGCGGGATGAAGCCGATGCTCCGGCTCAACTGCAGCGGATTGCCAAGGAAATTGCGCAACAGCCTCCTCTGGCCTCGGAGTCCGGTGTCGATGACGCCTGGATCGAGTCCCAACTGCATCAGTTCCCTTTGCGGTATGCGTTTGGAACGCCGACGAAGCGCATTGCGGCGCATCTGGCCGCCATCCGGCGACGAAACCAAAGTGAAGTGTTGGTGGAGTCTGTGTTCAATGCCGAGCTGGGCACCTGCGACTATGCCGTCATTACCGTCAACGATCTGATCCCCGGCATCTTTTCAAAGATTGCGGGGGTCCTGGCCGCTAACGGTCTGCAGATTCTTGACGCGCAGATTCTCACACGGCGCGACGGCGTGATCGTCGACACGTTCCAGGTGGCCGATCCGGATTATAGCGGTCCTCCGCCGAAGGAACGGTTGGCGATTATCGGACAAGCCATTGGATCGACCTTGAAGGGCGAGGTGCGGGTCGATGAGTTGATCAGACGCGGGACGAGATTGTCGGCCAACCGTCCCGTCCCAACCCACCGCCAGCCGACCGAAGTTCGCATGGATAATGAAACATCGGATCGGTTTACCATCATCGATGTGTTCGCAGACGACCGACAGGGCCTGCTGTTTGTCATCACCAACGCTATGTTCACGCTCGGCCTCTCGGTCCACGCAGCGAGGATTTCCACCAGACTCGATCAAGTGGCGGATGTGTTTTATGTCACGGATCTCAAGGGAAGCAAGATCGAGGATCATACCCAGCTGGAAACGATCCGCAGTGCGGTACAGCGTGAAATTGAACAGTTCTTAGGAGCCAAAGCGGCGTAACAGCGCATCGCGAAGCGCCATGGATAGGATGTGAAAGGAGGAGGGGATGGATTCTCGGGAAGTGTTAGAGTTCTGTAAGAAGAACAAGGTCATGATTGTGGATCTGAAATTCGTCGATCTGCTCGGCACCTGGCAACACTTCAGTATTCCTATGGAAGAGCTCAATGAAGGAGTGTTCAAGGACGGCTCCGGCCTTGACGGGTCTTCGATCCGTGGATGGAAGGCGATCAATAACAGCGATATGTTGGCGGTTCCGGACCCGGCCACGGCCTGTTTAGATCCCTTTTCCGGCGTGCCGACCTTGAGTCTGATCTGTAATGTGGTGGATCCCATCACGCGCGAGAACTACGATCGTGATCCTCGATTTATTGCCCAAAAGGCCGAGAAATATCTGAAGAGCACGAAAATCGGCGATATTTCCTATTGGGGACCGGAAGCTGAATTTTTCATCTTCGATCATGTGCGGTTCGATCAGACGAGCCACAGCTCCTATTTTCACATCGACTCCGACGAAGGCGTGTGGAATTCCGGTCAGGAGGGGGTGAACCTCGGCTCCAAGATTCGCCACAAGGAAGGCTATTTCCCCGTGGCGCCCACGGATACGCAGCAGGACATCCGAAGCGAAATGATTTTGGAGATGCAGAAAGTCGGCATTCCGATTGAGAAGCACCATCACGAGGTTGCGACAGCGGGGCAAGCGGAAATCGATCTGCGCTTTGATTCGTTGGTCAGCATGGCGGACAAGATGATGATGTACAAATACATCGTCAAGAATGTCGCGCGTCGCCACAACAAGACCGTGACCTTCATGCCGAAGCCGATCTTTGGGGATAACGGGTCAGGCATGCATACGCATCAAAGCATCTGGAAAGAGGGGAAGCCGCTGTTCGCCGGGAAGGAATACGCGGGCGTCTCGCAGATGTGCTTGAACTACATCGGCGGAATTCTCAAGCATGCCCCGGCGCTGGCGGCGTTGACGAATCCGACGACCAATTCGTACAAGCGGCTGACGCCGGGGTTTGAAGCTCCTGTGCTGCTCGCCTATTCGAGCCGCAACCGCTCTGCCGGTATCCGTATTCCCATGTATTCGCCCAGCCCGAAGGCAAAACGGATCGAGGTTCGCTTCCCCGATCCGGCCTGCAATCCCTATCTGGCGTTTGCCGCCATGCTCATGGCTGGGCTGGATGGGATCGAAAACAAAATCAATCCCGGCGAGCCGGCGGAGAAAGATCTGTACGATCTCGAGGCCAAGGAAGCGGCGAGGATCAAGACCATGCCGGGAAGTCTTGATGAGTCCCTGAACAATCTCGAAAAGGACCATCAATTCCTGCTGAAGGGCGGCGTGTTCACAGAAGACCTGATCGAAACCTGGATCAGCTACAAGCGGGGAAAGGAAGTCGATCAACTGCGATTGCGGCCGCATCCGTTCGAATACTTCTTGTATTACGATGTGTAGAGTGGATAAGGGTCGTGTGCGCGTTCTCCTTCGCGAGGGGGACTTGACGCGTCGTACTGGTCGGTGATACACATACCGTCACGCTCTAGGTGAAGACAACGGAGTCGTCGCCGGGGAGCCGATCATTTTATGCGTACGGACAACGGCGTCCGTCATTCCAACAAGGATGGCGGACGCCGTTTCGTTTGAGGGAGAAAAACAATTCAGAGGCATGGTGGTCTCTGAGCAAGGCGCCGCAGCCGGCGCCCTGGAATGGACAACGGCGTCCTCGTCCGCTTTCGGATGGGGACGCCTTTTGTTTTCGAATGACAATAGACGCATACTCCGTAGAATCCCAGCGAGCACAGGCAGCATAAGGGGGGCCAACATGAACGACATGTCCATTCCGCCGGCTGAATCGAAAACCACGGTGGTCGGTGGCACGCCACAATCGCCTCTATCCGCGGAGCAATACTTTGAAGAGACAGTGACGAGGTCCGTCGTCGCGGCCGTATTGCGCGCTGCGGAGCCGTCTCGTCGGCAGTTCCTGGTGGGCGCGGGCGCGGCGGCGCTGGCCACTCTCATCGGCGAAGTGTTCCCCATTGGGAAGTTGGCCGCGTTCGCGGCCGATCCTGTGGGAAAGCCCGAAAAGAAGGATGTGTCGGTGGCGTTCATCCCGATCACCTGCGGGACCCCGATCATCATGGCGGAGCCTTTGGGCTTCTACAAAAAACACGGGCTCAATGCGTCGGTGAAGAGGGCGGCAGGATGGGCCATGATTCGCGATTGGGCCGTCAATAAGGAGGTCGACGCGGCCCACATGCTCACCCCGATGCCGTTGGCGATTACGCTCGGCGCCGGAGCGGTGCCCACGCCCATCTACATGCCGGCGGTGGAAAACATCAACGGCCAAGCGATCACGCTGCATATCAAACACAAGAACGTGAAGACCGCGGCCGAGATGAAAGGCTTTCGCTTCTGCGTCCCCTTCGACTACTCGATGCACAACTATCTTCTCCGTTACTTCCTGGCTGAAGGGGGGGTGCATCCGGACAAGGATGTTCAGATCCGAGTGGTGCCGCCGGCGGAGATGGTCGCCAACCTTAAAGCCGGCAACGTGGACGGCTACCTGGGTCCCGATCCGTTCAATCAACGGGCGGTGTATGAAAACGTCGGGTTTATCTTCAAACTCTCAAAAGAGATCTGGGACCAACATCCCTGCTGCGCGTTCACGGTGACGAAAGATTTTGCCACGACGAATCCGAATACGTTTCTTGCGATGTGGCGAGCGATCGTGGATGCTACCCACTATGCATCCGATCCGGCGCATCGCAAGGAAATCGCGGCCGCGATTGCGCCGACCAATTACTTGAACCAGCCGGTCACAGTGTTGGAGCAGGTGTTGACGGGTACGTATGCTGACGGACTGGGAGGCATCAAGAAAGAACCGAACCGCATCGACTTCGATCCGTATCCCTGGCATTCCATGGCGATGTGGATCCTCACCCAGATGAAACGCTGGGGTCATCTCAAGGGTGATGTGAATTATAAGGCGGTGGCTGAGCAAGTCTACCGTGCAGCAGACTGTGATCGTATTGCAAAAGAACTCGGCTATCCGACGCATCAAGCGACGGCCAAGAAGCATACGATTATGGTCAAAGAGTTCGATCCGGACAAGGCGGACGCCTATGTCAAAAGTTTCACCATTCACAGCATGGCGTAAGGGGGCCTCGTGGAATCGCTTAACCAGACGCTATCGTCTAAGACCGCAGGTGCAGCGGGTTGCGCTGGGTTTTCAAGTCAACGGTTGCTTGCTTGGATTTCTGCATCAGCCTGGTTGCTGCCTTGGGGAGCGCGCACTCGTCGAG
>JBQTHT010000260.1:0-2000 GCA_052389595.1 Nitrospiraceae bacterium | reverse complement strand
GGTCTCAGTCCTCAGTCCGCAACCCTCAGTCCTGTATGGACATCTCACGCCTTACCCCTCTCGTCGTTGACGCTGGCTGATCGTCCTCGTATGGATCACGCTCTGGCCTCTTCGACGTGGATGGGTGACATGCCGTTGGCGGCGTATGCGTTTGTCTATCACTATATCTGGCGTTCCATGCTGACGTACTCGTGGACCGAGATCGATGAGCACCTCTGTCTTTTTGCAGAATCACCTGATGGGCTGTTCATGCCGCTCCTTCCACTGGGTCCCGAGCCGCTGGGGCCATCTCTTGCCGGTGCTATGGAACTGATGCGCCGTCGGAACGGCGGCTCGTCGATCTCACGGGTGGAGAATGTGCCGGAAGAACAAAAGACGGTGCTTGAAGCGCTGGATTATCGATTGTCCCGCAAGGACTCCGATTATCTGTATCGAGCGTCCGATCTCTGCGAGGTGGCCGGTGATCGGTATAAGTCTCAGCGGGCGGCGTGCAATAGGTTCGAACGGGAACATCGTGCAGGCCTCACGTCCTATCGCACGGACGAGCAGGAGGAATGTTTGTCCCTGTTCCGCATATGGTCATCGCAAAAGGTCGCGCAGGGGCTTGATGAAATGGCTCGATATCTCCTGGCCGATACGGAGTCGGCACATCACGAAGCATTGGCCAATCATGAGGCGCTGGGACTCACCGGGGCAGTGTTGCGAGTCGAAGGCGCCATCCGTGCCTATACGTTGGGCTACCGGTTGTCGCCGACGATATTCTGCGTCCTGCTGGAGGTTGCTGACCGGACCATTCCCGGCTTGGCGCCGTTTTTGTTCCGTGAGACGTGCCGCACCGCGCGCAGCCAGGGGGCGAGTTTCATCAACACCATGGATGATTCCGGACTTTCCCGATTAGCTGCCTCCAAACAGGCGTATCGCCCAATCCGACTGCTCTCCAATTGGATCGTTACCCCGGCCTGATCATGTCAGTCGACACCCACAGCTCTCGCCAAGGACGCCCGTATAGCCGATTGCATGTGCTCATTGTGGTGATGACCGTTGTGGCGCTGGGGATCGGCGCCCTGGCCCTGCATTATCTCGAGACAAGGCTCGTGTCCGCGACCGGCGAAAATCTCGCGTTGGCCGCCGCGGAAATCACCGATAAGCTGGATCGGCTGCTCTTCGAACGATACGGCGATACGCTCATGATGGCGAGAGCCTTCCCCTCTCGGGTTCATGACCCGGTCTATCTCAACGAATACTTGAATTGGGTGAAAACTGCCTATGCACCCGTGTATCTATGGCTCGGCGTGACGGATGCTCAAGGAAGGATCGTAACGGCGACGGATTCCGCCCTGGTGGGTCTGGACTACGGTCAGAGCGTCTGGTTCCAGCGGGTACGAGACGGGAGCAAGGTCCATGTCGGAGACGTAGGCCCGTACGAAGTCGTGAACGGCATGGAGGCGGTGGCCTTTACGGCTCCGATCCTCGGGGCTCAAGGGGAATTCTTGGGAGTGATCACGACCCGATTAGGCATCCCGATGCTGGAAGCTGTGTTGACCCGAACTATCAGAGAGATGGAGTCTCGTGAAGGATTTTCGGGTCACATCGAGTACCAGATCTTGACGCAGAACGGAGACGTCTTTATCGACGCCGATCTGCTGCACAAAGGGCGCGTCAATCTTAAGCGCATTGGGCTACCGTCTGCCGTACGAAGTCTTTTGGGAGAACCGGGATATGTGGAGGAGGAGCATCTCCGGCGGCATGTGTTCGTGGTGACAGGATATGCGCAGACCAAAGGCTACGGCGAATTTCAAGGGCTTCGGTGGAGCGTCCTGTTTCGTCAAGATCGCGACGATATTCTCCGTCCGATTCACGGCACACTGTGGAAGGTGGGGCTGGCCGGGGCGGTCGTCTGGCTGCCGATGCTCGGGCTTTTATTTTGGGCGACATCGAGGTTACAGGGGCAATATAGACAGGCCCAGCAGGAGAGTGCATGCGCACGAGCTGCCGAAGCG
>JBQTHT010000259.1:0-14458 GCA_052389595.1 Nitrospiraceae bacterium | reverse complement strand
GTTCACCTTCTTCCATGAAGCCGCGCCATCTTCACTCCGGTACGCTCCGCCTGTGGTTCCTGCGTACAGAATACGCGGGTTTTTGGGGTTGATGGCTAACGTCACGACAATGTGGACCTCCTTCATGCCATCCATCCGCTCCTCCCATATTCTGCCTCCGTCCTTGGTAGAGAAGGCGCCGACCGTGGTGGCCGTATAAAGGATTTCGTTCTGCGTCGGGTGAAACACGAACTGGTTGACATAGGACACGTGTTCCTTCAAACCGACGTTGTGAGGGAGCCAATGTTGCCCGCCATCGGGACTCTTATAGACGGCGTCTCCCATCGTGCCGGCGTAGACGGTGGCGGGTAATTGCGGATCGAGGGCCAACGTCGTCACCCGTCGGGCGCTGAAGTTTGGAAACCTCTCCCACGATCGACCCCCGTCGCGGGTCTTGTACACGGCCTCGTTCGTCGCGACATACAAGATATCCGGATTGGTCGGATGGAGCGCGATCGAGACCACGGCATCGCTCTGTTTCCCGCAGGCAACCATCCCAAGCAAGAGGAGTGAGGTAAGAACCTGGGAGAAATGTTTCATGAGAAACGAGACCGCCCCCCTGCCGGCCAGTTAGCCGAGCCTGTCGCACCGTTAAATATATCGTTCCAAAGGGATGCTCAAAAGCCCATCAACGAGGCCGCAGGGAGGCTTGGACCACGAGGCGTAGCGGGTAGCTACGTTGAGTGGTCCGAGCGACCGAGAACGAAGTTGGTGGGGGTTTTCAGCATCCCTATTAATGGAGACGTTCTGCATACCCAGTCAATTCGACATACCCCTGCCCGGACACGGCAGTCCCGTTCACGATACCCGACACTTGAACGGCGCCTTCCCAATAGGTCACCTGCGTACTGCGACGAGTGACCAACTCTTGATCGGCCAGTAGCGGACTTACTTCGAAGGAACAGTCAAGAGAGGGAACCGTGATCTTCCAGCGGGATGGGTACCGGGCGCCGCTAGCCGGGCTGGTCCAGTATCCCAGTGGTTCGATGCGCATGTCTGAAACGGTCAGGGTTTTCGTGCGTCCGTCGTCCAGGATCAGCGTCCCGCTGGACGCCGGGTCAGACGTGCCATCGGCGCGGCGAAGTTGATACAGCATCAGTTCCGTGCGATTCGTCAGCTGCAAACTGAACCAATCCCACCCGACCAAATCCCCACCAAGATCCGCAGAACCAAATTCATGGTCCATCCAACTGGTCCCTCTCACAGGGAGCCGCACTTGTCCGATCGAGACCGTGCCTTCGGTCTCAAGCCGCGTGAGCGAATAATAATGCGACGCCTGCCCCGAATCGATCCCCTTGCGGCTGATGCCGTCCGCACCATGGACGACGGGCGGTTTGCCCGGCGTGGCGACCAGATCGATTGAAAAGTCTTGACCACTGGCCTGCAATCGGTGAGAAGACTGATTCCCCGGGGGCGCGTCAATCCTCCACCGATCGATCCAGACGTGCAGATGACCGGCGTCCGCGCCCGCCTTCCCCAATCCCGCGCGGCTGAGTTTCTCCGCCACGTAGAACTTCCGGTTATCCACGTCAGAGAGGGCAAAATGAGCCAGATACAAGTGGCTGATCGTCCAGCGCGAGGCGTGGGTTTTGATTTGGTCTTGCGGAATAGCGCGCCGGAAAAAAGTCAACTGAAATCCCACGCGATGACCGTTTGTCGCCGTGAGGTGCCCGGTGTAGTACCACCATTCGGTGCGAAATGTATCGTGCGATCCATGATCGTAGGGAAACCGATACTCATAGCCGGGAGTTGCAGACCGAAATTCATGTTCGGAGGACAGTCCCGTGTGCGCTGTGTGAATCATGAATAGCACGAGCAGGAAGAGACACGCTCGTGCCGTTCTCTGTCGCACGTCGAACCATCGCCATGTTTCTCGGTCCGCGACTGGTCGGCTGAACGATTTCTTGATCACGTGTAGGCTTATAGCACGAGAGAGACGACCGCGACAATCGACAGTATTGACAATGGTTTTCTCAATTCAAACGACGGCAAAGCAAGAGTCCTCGCTGGTTGACAAGCTCCGCGGGCATCGGCTATCGTGAGGCATGCAAATCGACCGCGAGCGTGATCACGGTAACGATGCCGGAGACAAACCGACCACTTTTCACATCCCGGAACGCATCCCCCTGTTTCCCCTTCCCAATGTCGTCTTATTCCCAAAGACATATTTGCCGCTCCATGTATTCGAGTCTCGGTACCGGCAAATGGTCACGGACATGGCGGCGGACGGGCGCTGCGTCGGCATGGCTCTTTTGAAGGAAGGTTGGGAGTCCGACTATTATGGCAACCCGCCGATCTATGACATGGGCTGTGTAGGACGGCTGGTCAGCGTTCAGGCGCTGCCGGATGGTCGCTCCAATATTCTGTTGCAGGGGTTGGAACGCTATCGCATCCGGCAAGAATTCTACGACAAAAGCTATCGTGAGGCGAACGTCGTTCTAAAGCCGAGAGGGCTCGAATCAACGCTCGATACCACGCTGCGTGAGGACTTGATTGGTATCCTGGAACAGTACCTTCTCACGCGTGGCGACAGCTCCTCGTGTCAGGGATTCTTCGGACAGAACGTGAGTGATGACATTCTTGTTCATACGCTGTCGACCTCTCTCGAATGCACGCCGCTTGAAAAGCAATTCCTGCTTGAAGCCGAGAGCCTTGAGCAGCAGGCCAAGCGGCTTCGAGATCTGATCCAGTTCAAAATACACGAGCGTCCCGGCGCGAAAGGCTGGGATTGATGGGACGCCTGGTCGCGATCGACGTGTCCCATCTCAGCAAGGCCTATGATGACCTGACAGCCATCGAGGACCTGACCTTTCAGATCTACAGCGGGGAAATTTTCGGGCTGCTAGGACCGAATGGCGCCGGCAAGAGCACGACGCTGCGCATCCTGATTACGCTCTTGCACCCGACATCCGGGGCCGCGCTTGTCCTCGGGCACGACACGGTCCATGAAGCACATCGGGTGCGGCAACTTATTGGATACGTGCCGCAAGAGCGGGCCATCGATCGCTTCCTGACCGGTCGCGAACACCTCGACCTCCTTGCGAACCTCTACCATCTCTCACAGGAAGAGACCCAGCGCCGTATTCCTGAGCTCCTTCGACTCGTCGGTCTCGAGGAACAGGCGGACCGGCCGGCCAAGACCTATTCCGGCGGCATGAAGCGCAAGCTTGATATTGCGTGCGGGCTTCTGCCCAATCCCAAGATCGTGTTCTTAGATGAGCCCACACTCGGTCTGGATGTGCAAAGCCGCCTGAGAATCTGGGACCACGTGCGCGATCTGCGGGCTCAAGGCATAACGGTCGTGATGACCACCAACTATTTAGATGAAGCGGACCAGTTGTGTGATCGAATCGCCATCATCGATGGGGGACGCATCAAAGCATTGGGTTCTCCTACCGAATTGAAAATCGGGCTGGGCGGGGATATCGTCTCTCTCACCGTGAAGGAGCTGGGACATATCGAACGGCTTGCCTCGGCGTTGAAGGGGCTGCCGGCAATTCGAGCGGTGAGCACGACGACGACAGGGCTCGATATTCGAGTCGACTCTCCGGAAAAATCACTGCCGGCCATCTTGGAGGCGGCGAATCGCCTCGATTGCCGACTGGACTTTATCGATTACCATCGGCCCCGGCTTGATGACGTGTTTATCGCGCATACGGGCCATGCGATACGGGAGGATTTTCCAAAGGAGGAGCAGTGAGTTCTGAGTTGGGAGTTCTGAGTTGAAGAGTTCTCCGCTACTCAGCACTCAACACTCAGCACCAAGCGAAGCGATGCGAGAGTATTGGCAGGAAATACGAGCGCTGACGATGCGGTGGGTGCGGCGGCTGAGCCGGGAGAAGTTCAGCATGCTGTTCACGCTGGTTCAGCCCATGCTGTTTTGGCTGATCTTTTTCGGCAATCTGTTTCAGCGGGCTGCCGACACGCAGGTGGTGCAAGCGCCGAACTATATCAGCTTTTTGGCGGCCGGTGTCGTCGTCATGACGGTGCTCAATAATGGATTGGCGGGCGGCGTGGACCTGCTCTTCGACAAAGAAAATGGTTTTCTGGAGCGGCTCATGTCCACGCCCATTCATCGGACTTCCGTCATTCTGAGCAGGTTTATCTTTGTCATGACGCTGACGAGCCTTCAAGTCTTAGTCATCCTCGGCGTAGCCTTCCTATTCGGCGTGCAGCCTGCCACTGGATTCTTGGGGGTGGCTGTGATTCTGTTGATCGGCATGTTGTTCGGCGTGGGCTTGACCGCCATTTCCATGGCCATGGCGTTTTCGGTGAAGAGCCATGGTGACTTCTTCTCCGTACTGGGCTTTCTGTCGCTACCGATGATTTTCTTGAGTTCGGCCCTCGTGCCGTTGGCGGCGATGCCGGCATGGATGGGATTCCTGGCTCAGTTCAATCCGATGACGTGGGCCATCGATGCGGTCCGCCCGCTTATCTTATCGGGCTGGGCTGAAGCTCTGCCGAGGATCGGGATGGTGATCATGGTCATGACCGTGTTCGATGCACTCTGCCTGTATGGAAGTGCGAAGGCTTTTCGTCGAGCGATCGGATAGAGTCCTCGGGGGTGTGTGAGGGAACACGTCGTGCTTGTCAATGACAGTCAGATTCGCGCATTGATTCGGCTTTTGGCCGATGAAGACGAGAAAATCGTCAAGACCATCAGCGGCAGGCTCATCGATCTTGGCTCCAGCGCCGTTCCGTTGCTGCAAGAGGCGGAGATTGAGCAGCCGGAGATGGCTGACCGCATTGTTTCCGTGCTGGAAGAAATTCGCGGTGGTCACCTCGAAGAGGAACTACGGCAGCTCGTGGGTCGGTCGGACAATCTCGTAGATTTGGAAGCGGGCGCACTCCTCATCGCCCGCTATGCCTATCCTAGCCTGGATGTCTCCGCCTATACGCGGCAGCTTGACGCCATGGCGGGAGAGGTGCGGGATCGGATCGGGTCCCGCGTCTCAGGGGAGGAAGCGGTCAAGACCCTCAATCGTTATTTATTCACAGAGCAGGGGTTTAAGGGGAACACCAAGAACTATTATGAGGTGGAAAACAGCTACCTGAACTGTGTCATCGACCGACGGACCGGGATCCCCATCAGCCTGTCCACCGTCTATCTCTTGATCGGAAAACGTCTGGGCTTCCCGATCTTCGGCATCGGCATGCCCGGCCATTTCCTCGTCAAGTATGAATCCGATCGCTATAAGATTTTTGTGGACTGTTTCAATGCCGGCGCGCTCCTGACCGAAAAGAATTGCGCCCGCTTTCTCACCGAAGCCGGCTATGGTTTCGATGACAAGTATCTGGAACAAAGCCCCACCCGAGCGATTCTCACCCGGATGCTCAAGAACCTCCTTGCGATTTATAGCAAATTGGATGACCCGCTGAAGAAAACCCGCCTCACAAAATTCATTGAAATTTTGGGTTGCGATAGCCGTGAGGGCGGGCTTTAGCCGCAAGCCTCATACATAAAACCAGGGTTTCCACTCTCACAGCCGTAGCAACAACAAGTCCCGTCCGCGCACAATCCTGCCTCCGAAGCGCCGCGCCGCCTGCTTTGCCACATCAAACCGTTCCGCGATGGGATAAAAATGCGAGAGGATGAGCCGATCGATCCCGGCCTCGTGGGCAACCAGCCCGCACTCTCCCGCATGCATGTGTCCAGGCCCGGGTTTGTTCGCAGGAAACGAGCAATCCAGCACCGCAAGGTCCGCATCCCGGCACAGTCCCACGAGGCTCTCGCAATACTGAGAATCGCCGGAATACGCGATCGTCTTTCCGCCAAACTCCACTCGATAGCCGACACAATGCAGCCGCGGGGTGTGACGCACGGTGCGAGGAACGATTCGTGTGTCGCCGAGGCGAAACGGTCGATCCGCTACTTCTTTGATAGTGACCCGAAATCCGGCGGAATCGAAGGCGGGAAAAGTCTTGAAGATCGTCCGGAATAATTTCTTCGTCCCATGAGGGCCGATCAACGTCATGTCCGGCCGCGGGCCGACAAGTTTGGAATGGATGACGGCATCGAAGTAGAACGTAATGAAATCAGAGAAATGATCGGCATGAAAATGGGAGAACAGAAAATGGGTGAGGCGATGCCGGTTGACACCGGTCTTCCCCAGATTGACGAGGGTCCGAGGCCCAAAGTCGAGTAAGAAAGTTTGATCCGTCTGGACGAGATATCCAGCGGCGGCCCGCTGAGGATGCAGGTTCGTGCCGGAACCGAGGATCGTCACGCGCATCACACGACCATGATCATCCCGATTGTCCCCGATCGTTGCGCTGGAAGCTGTCGCGAATTCTGAGCAACCAAGTCCGTAACCGCTCAATTTCCTTCTGCGTGAGCGCACGCTCAAAGAATGGACGGAGAAACGCCACATGCGCTGAAAAGGTTTTGCGAAACACGCTATTGCCCTTGTCGGTCAGGCGAATCTTGGTGCGGCGACGATCGTTGGCTACGTTGTCCCGCCGAATCAACCCTTTAGCGGCCAGTCGATCAAGAACCCCGGTCAACGTCCCCTTCGTGACTAACGTCCTCGCGGAAAGTTCCGAGCAGGTCATGCCCTCCGTGTCCCCCAGCGTTGCGATTACATCGAACTGCGACGGCGTCAATCGCAGCAATCGAATGTGCCGGCTATCGACACGCCAAAAGGCCAGATACGCCTCCACGAGCGGACGTAATATTTTTAGATAGGGGTCGTCTTTGAGATCCGGCAGTTCCATCATCTTTTCGCATAGTAGTTCTAGCTAGTATGACTGTCAAGCGACAGAAAGTCTTCTCCAAATGTGGTAAAGACTTGATGAGGGAACTGCGTTGACGTCGCGAGCTCTGCCTCTTATGATCCCCGTGTGAAGTATTGCGGTCAGCCAGGTCAAGCGAATCTCACGGCCATACTGGCGTTACTCTGCCTGATCGTCACCGGGGTGTGGGTGTGGAAGCGTATTCCGCCCGACACGCAAGACGCGTTTGTTGACCGCGCGATTCCCCTCGTTTTGCTGTCCGGACTGGTGGCGCTCATGATCTGGCTCGCCGTCCGCGCGATTCGCGAGCGGCGCCGGCTGTATGCCAGACGAGATCATCTCATCGCCGCGTTTGAACGCCAGACGTCGTCGGACAAGAAATTAGAACTGGCGTTCACCCTCATCGAGGTGAACAGGTACCGGCGAGACGGTCTGGAACGGATTGCTCACGCATTGCAGGAACTGTTCGCCACCACGCTCACGCAACTCTTGGGCGACAAACAACATCGGGTTCGAGGCATGGCGGCCAGCCATCTGGGAGTATTGCGGGAGAAGGCCTCCATTCCATTACTACTTGCCGCCCTGGATGACGACCATGCGTATGTCCGAGCCGGCGCCGCTTTAGGGTTGGGACGGATGCGGGCGATCGAGGCCAAGGAGAAGCTGTCTAAGGTGATGGAAGAAGACTGGGATCAAACAGTCAGAAGCCGGGCGAAGGAGGCATTAGAGCGGATCGGCTAGAGGGCAGTAGAGTTAGGAGTTTTGAGTGAGACGTTGACTGCAACTCATGACTCAACATTCATCACTGGCTTCTAGTCGGTCCACTCAATCAGCAGAATTTCCGGCGGGCAGTTCCATCGAACGGGCAGCACGGACCACCCTAGCCCTCGATTGACATACAGCCGATGACCATTCGATCGGTATTCTCCGCTGACGAGTCGGTCGCAGCCAGGAGGTAACCAGAAGGTAGGACAGTAAGGAATCAACCACTGGCCGCCGTGGCTATGCCCGCTTAAGACTACATCAACCGCATGGTCATCGTTCAGTTGATCGAGGATGTTCGGGGAATGAGCCAGGAGCACTGTGAATCGTTCTTCTCGCGCATCAGGAATGCATCGCAGGTCGGCACGATGGAGTGACGGGTCATCCAGGCCGACGATAGCCAGTTCACCGCGACCGACCGGTTCGAAGCAGGCTTGATTGATCAACAGCGCGAGTTTGTGTCGATCGGCCATTTCGCTGAAGCGGTCGACCGGGACGCCGCTGTAATGATCGTGATTTCCCAACGTCATATATACCGGTGCGATGGCGCGAAGGTCGGCCAGAAAGCGGAAGAGATGGGGGATGCCGTCCGGCACATTCAGTAGATCGCCGGTGACAAAAATCCAACGTGGCCGCAAGTCATGGATCGTGCGGAGGATCGTCTCGTGGCGAGGCAGATATCGATCGAGGTGCAGATCGCTGATTTGAACCGCCCGGCAGCCAGTGAGGGAGGCATGGCGACAAGTTAATCGAGAAATCTGCGGAACGGAGAGCCCGAGCTCCCACTGGGGGATGAAGTTAAAGACGTGATGTAACGGCCGACTGACGGTGTGACCCAGCATCATCCGCGCCTGTTCTTGCCATCGGGTGAATGTGGAGATCATTCCATGACTCGATTCAGTTCAGCTCGGTCGGCAGCGGTGAGTCGATAGCCCTGCTCGTACAACATCCCCATGCTGCCCATCAGGGTGTCGAGACCCCTGGCTTGGTGTACCGTATCGAATTTTGCGTTCAACGCGACCGCCTGCATCGCGGTCGTGACCGGCGGATCGGCGGACAGATCCAGGGAGCGCAGGATGTCTCTCAGTTCAACCTCACTGTACGTCCCGTCGTCGTCCCGGTCACCGACCAAAGCGAACTCATAGAATGTGAGACTCAAGGAGAGGGACGACTGCGTCTGACTGAAGTCGTCGCGCACGGACTCCAAGCCTCCCGGGTAACGACTGTCGCAATCGGAAGGAGACAGAATCCTTCGGGGGAACAGTCCCTGATCGCTTTCAGCAGGAGACCAGGCGACTCCCTCAATGGGTGGCCGTGACGGCTTGTGCTGCTGGCGCTTATAGAACCATTGCGTGCAGGTGCTGGCTTGGACGAACGCACGCTTGTCGATGTCAACTTGCCGGCGAATGTGTTGTGCGAACAGCGTGAAGACATCGTCGCGGACGGCAGCCAATGTCCTGTCCGCAACAACCCCGTCGCAACCGAGCCATACGGTCAAGAACAGTAGAACATTCCACCATTTTGGCGCGAGTTCTGTACCGGCAAGCCAGGCGCGTTTGAGGTATCCCAAAGTCATGCAAACAGTATAGCATGGGGTCTCCGGTGGACATCGTGATGCCCTGCTGTGAATGCGACTGTGATCGGGCATCCGCAACCTCTGGAGTCTTAGGTGGCAGAACAAGATCATCCCTTTTTGACCGCATCCTTGCCCGGCATCGGAGGCCGCATACGCACGACCCCCGAGGATTTCCAGGTGGAAGAAAAGCCTCTGTATGTGCCATGCGGAGCAGGCGAACATCTTTATCTCAAAATCACGAAACGAGGCTTGTCCACGCCGGACCTCGTTTTGCGACTCGCATCTACGTGCGGCGTCAAAGCCAAGTCAATCGGAGTCGCGGGACTCAAGGACAGCCGAGCCGTGACGACGCAAATGGTCTCCATTCAGGGCATCAGCGTGGAAGACGTCTCACGAATCAAAGTCGATGACCGTCTGGTAGCGGTCGAGCTACTCGGCCGCCATCGCAATCGACTCCGCACCGGTCACCACGCCGGGAATACCTTCCACCTTGTCGTGCGGGAGGTTGAACCCCATGCGATCGACACCGTCCCCTTGGCGCTGGATATCCTAGCGCGCAAAGGTGCGCCGAATTATTTCGGGCAGCAACGGCAAGGCCGGGCGGGACAGAACTATCAGCTCGGCGCTGAATTACTCACCGATGCAGCCCGGCGAAACCGGATGAGCCGCGCCAAGAGATTGTGGTATCTGCATGCCTATCAATCATTTCTTTTTAACCTGATCGTCGCTCGCCGACTTGGACGGATCGATCAGATTCAGGTGGGAGACTGGGCTATGAAAGAAGAGAACGGAGCTTGTTTTTTGGTGGAGGATGCGGCGGCAGAACAGCCGAGAGCGGCACGATTTGAAATCAGCCCGACAGGCCCGCTCTTCGGTTCCCGCGCGCCTTGGGCATCCGGTGAACCGGGCAAGATTGAACGGGATGTGGTCGCTGAAGCCGGCGCCACACCAGAAGCGCTGATTGAAGGGGCGAAAGCTTGTGGGTTCCGAGGGGAGCGTCGGTCGTTGCGTATCAGGATGGACGATGTGAGCTGGTCTTTAAAAGGGGACCAGCTGGCGCTTTCGTTCTCCCTTCCCCCGGGAGCCTATGCCACCTCTGTCCTTCGGGAATTAATGAAGATAGGCGAGGGGCGAGGGATACGAGGCGAGGGGTAACAGAAGAGAAATTCGGATCGATTTACGCTTCTCGTCGTCGGCTTTCATAGCCTCATGTTATGATCAACCGATAGCCTCTCGCCACTAGCCTTTAGCCTCGAAAAGACCATGACTCAAGTCCAAGAAACCGTCGTCCTTCAAGGTCATATTATCGACTCCTTGATTCTGGCCAAGGTGCTGGATCGGATTCTGATGATGGGAGGAAGTTTCGATCTGGTCGAGGTCAAAATCGGTGTGACCCGCGAGGAGCCGTCTCGAGCCAAAATTCTGATTCGGGCGCCATCGGCCACACTCTTAACTGAGATCCTTGAAACCATTCAGCCGCATGGGGCATCCGTCGAAAAGGAATCCGATTGCCTGATCGAACCGGCGCCCGCTGACGGCGTGTTTCCGGATACCTTCTATGCCACCACACACCTTCCGACACAGGTTCGGCTCTTGGGGCGATGGCTCGATGTAGATGCGATCGAGATGGACCTCGGCCTTCGCGTGGATGTCGCCCGCACAACGGTGACGACCGTCACGATGAATCAGGTCAAGCAAGGAGATCTGATTGTGGTTGGACGCGAGGGCGTACGGGTATTGCCCCTAGAGCGGCCCAAGGAACGAGACGTCTTTAGTTTTATGGAATCCCAAATCTCCGCCGAGCGACCCCACAACCATATTATCGCGGACGTGGCCCGGCGGATGCAGATGCTTCGCTCGGCCAAGAGACAAGGACAGGCCGATTCGAAAATCTTACTGGCTGCCGGCCCCGCTCTTATCCATGCCGGTGGTCGAGACCCACTCGCCTGGATGGTTGAGGAAGGATTCATTCACGTCCTCTTTTGCGGCAATGCGTTACCGGCGCATGATATGGAGGCGCACTTGTTCGGAACATCATTGGGCTATGGCCTCTCGGCTGGCCGGTCGGTGCCCCATGGTCATGAACATCATTTGCGCACGATCAATCGGATTCGCTCCATCGGCAGCATTCAGGCAGCCGTGGAATCGGGAGTCATTACCGGAGGAATCATGGCGGCCTGTGTCCGGCAAGCGGTGCAGGTCGTCATGGCCGGAACCATTCGGGACGATGGTCCCTTGCCCGGCGTGATCACCGACTCCGTGGCTGCTCAGGCTGCGATGCGAGCGGCGATTCCCGGAGTAGGACTGGCTTTACTGGTTGCCTCGACTCTCCACGCCGTCGCGACCGGCAACCTGCTTCCCGCGACCATCCCGACCGTGTGTGTCGATGTGAATCCAGCCGTCCCGACCAAGCTGGCGGATCGCGGAAGCTTCCAGGCGGTGGGATTGGTCATGGATGCCGCGTCATTTATGAACGAACTGGCTCGCCGGTTGGGATGGAAAGCATGAGCCGCCTGCTGGTCTGCGCCCCGGACTATTTCCGTATCGACTATGAGATCAATCCCTGGATGCGTCGCACGAATGTGGTCGATGCCGAGAAGGCGCGCATACAATGGCACGAGCTCATGACAGTACTAGAACAGAAGATCGGCGCGC
The DNA here is from genome assembly GCA_052389595.1 of Nitrospiraceae bacterium. Taxonomy (GTDB): domain Bacteria; phylum Nitrospirota; class Nitrospiria; order Nitrospirales; family Nitrospiraceae; genus JBQTHT01. Next base: position 2,694 of record JBQTHT010000259.1, on the reverse strand, counting down.
TCTTGGAATGCCTACACCCGGTCCCTGGCTTGCCGGACTTGGTTTTTACGGCCAATGCCGGCATCGTAGCCGGCCGTCGAGCGGTGCCAAGTCGATTCCGCCATCCGGAGCGTCAGCGCGAAGAAGCGCATTTCGAAGCCTGGTTTCGCGAACAGGGCTACGAGGTGATGCAGTTGGAGGAAGGGCTCTATTTTGAAGGCGCGGGTGACTTGCTGGGATTCAGTGATGGATGGTTTGGCGGCTATCGCCAGCGATCGGACGTCCGCGCATTTCCCCGCTTGAGTGAATTGTTTGGCCGCGAAATCATCCCGCTAGAATTGATAGACAGCCGCTTCTACCATTTGGATACCTGCTTCTGCCCGTTGAGTGGTGGAGAGCTCCTGTATTACCCGCCGGCCTTTGATCGCTACGGACAGACCGCGATTGCTGAACGCCTCGTCGAAGAGCGACGATTGATCGTCTGTGATGCAGATGCCTTGAAGTTTGCTTGCAACGCCGTCTGTGTCGGCAAGCATGTCGTCTTACCTGACGGCTGTCCCACCACAATGCGGATGCTCGAAACGCATGGCTATCAGGTTCATTCGGTTCCACTGGATGAATTTATGAAGTCCGGCGGGTCGGCAAAGTGTCTCACGCTGGCTCTTGACTGAAAACGGGCGAGAGGCGAGGGGCTCGAGGCTAGCGGGAAAAGTTTGATCAGACATTAGTTGCCCAAGACGCTCCCGAACTTAATACTCAGGAATCTACGATCTAGAGAGACGTCCTATCACATCCTCGCCCCTTGCCTCCAGCCGCTCGCCTATTGTGGTTTTCTAAACAACCAAGAACAGTAGAGGCCGGCGATAGCAATCGTCACCAACTCGATGGTGATGAGCACACGGCTGACGATGGCGTCCGGAACAGGCGGATCGAGAACGAAGTGAAATCCCAGAAATTCCGGCTGCTGAGAGGGGGCGCTTTCCCAAGGAGGAAACAGCAGCGAGAGGACGAGTCCAGCAACCATTCCGTACAGAATCTGAAGATTCAGCTCTCCGATGGGAGAAGCCTGTGTTGTGGATGATCCGAACGACGAAGTCGGTGTCTGTGGTTGACCACATTGAGTGCAGAAGCGACTGATCGCGGGAAGTTCACGCCCGCAAGAACTGCACGTCTTCATCTTTCTCCCTTCACGATCAGCCTACACAGAATGCCGACCCTTTTCCAGCACTCCGCAAGCATGAACCGGGAGAGTTGAGAACGTCATCTCTATCAGGAGAACTAACGCGAAACGGGTGGAGGCTAATGCTGATGGAGTTAAAAGTGGTAGCTAATGCCGAAGCCGAAAATATGCGCGCTATAGTCGGCCTTGAATCCAAAGAGGTTTGGAGTGTCCTTGTAGTCAAACCGTGCATAGTTGAATTTATATTCACCGAAAGCTGCCCACCGCCGAGTAATATAATACCGAGCGCCAACTTGCATATTCAGGCCTAGTTTCCCGTTGCTGGATTGGCTGTTATCTCCTGACGTGATAGCCGGATCTTTAATCCTGGCAAAGAATATCCCCGGACCGATCCCAAAATAAGGTTGGAGTCTGGTCTTGTGGTATCGGAACATGAGGTTGATTGGAGCAAAGGTCATGACTCGATGATAGAGCCCTTGTGAGTCTACGATCGCATTTCCACCAGGTCCTTTGAACGTGAGTGGCTGCTGTTTCACATGCGGTGTCGTATAGAAGAATTCGGCTTCAACTCCAAACCAACGAAGGGCCGTAAAATAATGGCCGGCCTTAAGTCCCCACATCAATGAATTTGAGAGCTCCTGATCCGATAGGGTCAACGCTCCGAATCCAGGAGTCGTCACCTGCCCATTACTCAGATTGCCGGGAAATGTGACCCCGAATTGGCCACCGATGTAGGTTTCTGCATACGCGGAAACGTGGGAAGCTAGACTCCATGCAATGAGCGCACAACAGGCAAGAAGCAGGTGTTGTTTTGTCAAATGCGGCTTACCCATGCGTGAAACTCCCTAGTTTGTTAACTAATTGTATGAAGTCTCTTCTTTCCATCGGTGAGCGTCGAACCCATCGGCCAAGCAAGTCGCGGGTAAAGGAGCAAGGCGTATGCCAAGAATACCAAAACCCGTTTACTTCTCATTGCATTTTCATAAAACCTGCAGGCCGGCTAGGAATCCATTGGGCTCTTAAGACACGGCGGCCTCACTGTTTCAAACCGCAGACGTGACGCTCATTCAAGCTTCGCGTCGCGAACCTCGTAGCTATGGGTAAACTTGAGGCGCAGGTGGTTGTCTTGCGCGCCTCCTTTCGTTGACAGCCCTCCGAAACACTACCTATAATCCGCCGCTGCACGGGATTGACGCCGTGCGCCGTACGGCGAGAGAAGGCACTGAGTAGGCTCATGGTAAATCCGCACCGAACCATCGAGACAGTGGGGGTCATCGGCGCCGGCGCCTGGGGGACAGCTCTGGCTCGCCATGTTGCGGAAAAGGCTACTCAGGTACGGCTCTGGGCGTACGAGCCTGAGGTCGTCGCAGCGATTCAGTCCACTCATGAAAACTCGATTTTCTTGCCGGGTGTCACGCTCCCACCGTCCCTGATTGTCACCGGGTCGCTCCCCCACGTCGTGCAGGGAGCGACTTGCATGATCTTTGCGGTCCCCTCACATGTGGCCCGTCCGGTCCTGAAGCAACTGGCGCCAT
>JBQTHT010000258.1:0-20322 GCA_052389595.1 Nitrospiraceae bacterium | reverse complement strand
TGGGATGAGATCTCCAAGAAAGAACGCCACACGGCCCTCCGATTCGATCTTGACGCCTTGGTGGCAACGAGTGTGACCGGCAGTCACAATGGTCGTGATACCAGGAAGCAGCTCCGTGTCGCCGTTCAGAAACTCCCACCGGTTGACACGAGCAATGGGGGTGAAATTGTCCCGCCGGTAACTGGCTTTTGTCCGTTCGTTTGCCCGGGCCGCGTCCTCGTATTCTCCATGTTGGACGAAGTAGGCCGCTTTGGGAAACGTGGAGACCAGCCTGCCGTCGGAATCTCTCATCGTGTTCCCGCCCGCATGATCAAAATGGAGGTGGGTATTAATCACCATGTGAATGTCGTTGCGACTGAGGCCTCGCTGTTTCAAGGACTGCTGCAATGTCGGGGTGCGATCCACAGCAAACATGTGTTGAAATTTCTCGCTCTCCTTGTTGCCCAGCCCCGTATCGACCAGGATGTTCTTCCCATGCGCCCGGATCAGCAAACAGGTGAGACTCAAGGGGACGCGATTCAGCTCATCCGCCGGGCAACATCGTTCCCATAGGACCTTCGGCACCACACCGAACATGGCGCCACCGTCGAGCCGAAACCGACCATCGGTGACGGGGTAAATTTCAAACGCGCCGAGTTTCATGCACGCACCAACTAGTCAATGGTCACGAGCTGAGCCGAGCCGAGTCTTTCCATGACCAATGCGAATGACATTGTCCTCAAAGGACTACCGGCTCCCGATAGGTCCCAAACACTTCTTTCAGCGCCGCGCAGATCTCTCCCAGCGTCGCCTTGGCCTTCACGGCCTCGATCAAGTATGGCATCACGTTTTCGCTGCAGGATGCCGCTTCCTGGAGTTCTTCCACCGCACCGGCCATCTTGAAGGAATCGCGAGACTTGCGCAGATCGGACAGGCGCGCCACCTGGTCTTGTTCCACCTCCGGTCCGATTTTCAGCGTCGGGATACGCCGCTCTTCCTGCTCCACATAATCGGTGACGCCGACGATAATCCGTTCCTTCCGTTCCACTTCCCGTTGGTAGCGTTGAGAAGCTTCCAGAATGTCTCTCTGCGGAAAGCCTCCTTCGATCGCCTTCACCATGCCGCCCATTTCATCGAGTCTGCGGAAGTAGCCCAGCGCTTCCTCTTCGAGCCGATTCGTCAGGGACTCGACATAGTAAGACCCTCCGAGGGGATCGATCGTGTTCGTGACTTCGCTCTCATGGGCGATGACCTGTTGAGTCCGCAATGCCAACTTGACCGCTTCTTCGGTGGGTAAGGCGAGTGTCTCATCCATGGAATTGGTGTGCAGTGACTGCGCGCCGCCCAGCACCGCCGCCAGCGCCTGAAGCGCCGTGCGGACTACGTTGTTCATCGGTTGCTGCGCCATCAACGAGCACCCCGCGGTCTGAGCATGGCACCGCAGTTGGAGTGACCGAGGGTCTTTGGGATGGTAGCGGCGTTCCATCTCGCGAGCCCATAGTCGTCTGGCCGCCCGGAACTTGGCAATCTCTTCAAAGAAGTCGTTGTGCACATTGAAGAAGAACGAGAGCTGCGGGGCGAAACTATCGACCGAACTCCCGGCCTTCACCGCTGCTTCGACATAGGTAAGCCCATCATAGAGTGTGAAGGCCAGCTCTTGCGTCGCGTTCGAACCTGCTTCCCGGATATGGTATCCGCTGATGCTGACGGGATGCCATTTGGGGACCTGTTTTGCGCAATAAGAGATCGTATCCGTGATGAGACGCAGCGACGGCTCCGGCGGAAACAACCATTCTTTCTGCGCGATGTACTCCTTCAAAATGTCGTTCTGAAGCGTCCCGTCAATCCGCTCGAGTGGAATGCCCCGCTTCTCCGCCGCAGCCACATACATCGCGAAGATGACCGCAGCCGGACCATTGATGGTCATGGAGGTCGTGACCTGATCGAGCGGGATGCCGTCGAACAGCCGTTCTATGTCGGCGAGCGAAGAGACGGCGACTCCGCAATGACCCACCTCGCCGTGGGCGCGAGGATCGTCTGCGTCGAGGCCCATCAGCGTCGGCATATCGAAGGCGACGCTGAGGCCGGTTTGTCCGTGTTGGAGGAGATACTTGAACCGGCGATTGGTATCGTCGGCTGATCCAAAGCCGGCGAACTGGCGCATGGTCCAGAGCCGGCCTCGGTACATGGTGGGATAGACGCCACGGGTATAGGGAAACTCACCGGGCAGACCGATGTCTAAGTCGGACGACCGGTCCTTCAGGTCATCGGACGAGTAGATACGGTTGACATCCAGTCCTGAGAGCGACGTGAACCGTGGCTTGCGCTCTTGCACCACGCCACCTCACCGATTATCGGCAGCCCTCAGCCATCCTCGCTCAGCCGGCTTCCTTTGCTGAGGGCTGTGCGCCGAGAATTACGGACTCATACACGTGGAACCCTCTCCCGCTTTTTCTGCCCCACCACCCGGCTCTCACGTATTTTCTGAGCATGGGACAGGGACGGAATTTCGGATCGCCCAAGTCTTGGTACAGCACTTCGCAGATGGCAAGCACCGTGTCCAAGCCGATGCGGTCGGCCAGCGCGAGCGGTCCGACGGGATGGTTCGCCCCGAGGGTCATGGCCTGATCGATCGCCTCAGCCGAGGCGACTCCTTCCTCCAGTGCGAAGATCGCTTCATTGATCATTGGGATCAGAATGCGGTTCACAATGAACCCTGGGACGTCCTTCGATGCCACGGGCGTCTTCCCGAGTTTCCGCACGAGATCCAAAACGAGGTTCATGGTGTGCTCGGAAGTTTCCAGACCCCGCACAATTTCGACGAGCCGCATGACGGGAGCAGGGTTCATGAAGTGCAGGCCGACGACTCGATCGGGACGGCCCGATGCCGCGCCCAGCTTTGTAATGGAAATGGACGAGGTGTTGCTGGCTAGAATCGTCGCCGGATCACAGATGCGGTCAAGTTGCGCGACAAGTTTCTGCTTCAGCGCGAGATCTTCCGGGATCGCTTCGATGACGAGCTGCGCGTCGCGCATCTTCTCAAGCCGCACCATCGGATGGATGAGAGCCAGTACTTGATCGGCCTGTTGATGCGACAGGTTGCCACGCTCAACAGCCCGTTCGATGCCGGCGCGAATAGTCTTCATCGCCTCATCGAGCGGCGGCTCCGCCACATCGACGAGCAGCACCTGATATCCGGCTGCGACCCACACCTGGCTGATCCCGCAGCCCATCTGGCCTGCGCCGACCACGCCGATGGTTGTGATGTCGTCGAGTCTCATCGGGTCACAGACTTATCACCCATCACTGATCACGCTTCACTTCTATGGTCTTTCCACCACCAGCGCCAGCGCTTCACCGCCCCCGATGCACAGACTGGCAAGCCCGCGTCTGGCTCCGCGTGCCTCCATCGCATAGAGCAGGGTCGTCAGGATTCGCGCCCCTGTCGCTCCGATCGGATGCCCCAATGCAACCGCCCCGCCGTTGACGTTTACCTTCGTTGGATCGAGCCCCAACTCACGGTTTATCGCGAGAGAAACAGCCGAGAAGGCCTCATTGATCTCGAATAGGTCGATGTCGGCCAGCGACAGACCGGTCTTTTTGAACACCAACTTGATGGCCTCGATTGGCGCAATGGTGAACCACTCCGGCGCCAAGGCTGCTCCTGCATAGCCTACGATTCGGGCCATGGGCGTCAGCCCGGAGTTCGTCGCTTCATCTTCAGCCATCACCACCAGCGCGGCGCCTCCATCATTACAGGAGGGACTGTTGCCGACAGTGAGGACCCCCTTCTCCTGGAACGCCGGCTTTAGGAACCGTATTTTGCTCAAATCTACACGGTTCGGCTCCTCGTCGTCCGTCACAATGATCGAATTGCCCTTCCTCTGCGGTACTTCGACCGGGACGATTTCTCGCTGGAAGGCTCCGGTGGCAATCGCTTCACGAGCCCTACGGTAGCTCTCGATCGAAAAATCGTCCAACTCCTTGCGTGTCAACCGGTATTGGGCTGCACAGAGTTCGCCCCCGTCACCCATGTGGAAATTGTTATAGACATCCCATAAGCCATCTTTGATCAAGCTGTCGGTTAATTCCCCATGGCCCAGTCGATAGCCTTGGCGCGCTCTTTCCAGCAGATAGGGAGCGCGGGTCATGTTTTCCATGCCACCCGCCACGATAATCCGCGCCTCATCGACCGCGATGGCGTGGGTCGCCATAATCACAGTTTTCAAGCTTGATCCACAGACCTTGTTGACCGTCGTTGCACCGACGGAGTTTGGAATTGCGGCTCCCATTGCCGCCTGTCTAGCCGGTGCCTGCCCGACCCCGGCGCTTAAGACGCAGCCCATGTACACCTCATCCACCTGCGTGGCCGGCAGTTGGATGCGCTTGAGTGCCTCCGCGATGGCCAGGCTTCCGAGCGTGGTAGCGGGCACGGCACTAAAGACTCCGTTGAAACTTCCCAGCGGAGTCCGGACCGCGCTGACAATGACGGCCCTTTGTTTCTTACTCACAGGAACTTCTCCCACTGACTCTGTTCGAGATAGCCTTTGACTTTGGACATGAACCGATCCGCCGTGGCTCCATCGATCACCCGGTGATCGAACGACAGACTCAGATAGCACATCGGCCGGATCGCGATGCCATCGTTGATGACCACCGGCCGCTTCTGCACGGCTCCCACGCCAAGAATCGCGATGTGGGGCTGATGAATGATCGGAGTGCTGAAGAGGCTGCCGAAGCCGCCGTGATTGGTAATGGTGAAGGTACCGCCTTGGACTTCCTCCGGATTGAGCTTTTTCGTTTTGGCTCGCTCGGCCAGGTCGGCCACTTCCTTGGCGAGCTGGATCATCCCCTTGCGACCGGCCTGTTTGACGACCGGGACCAAGAGGCCTTCGTCCAATGCCACCGCAATGGCCAGATGAATATCTTTCTTGATCACGATGCCCTTCTCTCCCCAAAAAGAATTCATCACCGGCATGTCCGTGAGTCCGCGAGTCACGGCGTTCATCACAAAGGGAAGATATGTCAGGCCGCGGTTTTCTCTAAATGTCGCGATTCCCGAGAAGTCGGCTTCAAAGAACGTGGCCACATGAGCGGAGGTCTCTTTGCTCTTGACCATCCGGTCGGCGATGGTCTTTCGCATCTGCGTGAAAGGCACAATCTCTTCGTGAGGGGGGAGGCATGAGGCGTCAGGGGATGGAGCTTCGCCCCCCGATCCTTCATGCCTCCCGCCTGAGGCGTCACGCGCCATGAAATCCAGCACGTCCTTCTTCGTCACTCGTCCTCCGGCGCCGGTGCCTGTCACCTGTGCCGGCTGCACACCATGTTCCTTCGCGAGTTGACGGACGGCCGGCGAGTATCGATCATCCCCTTCTTGGCTGGGCACCATTTGACGAACCACGACGCCGCCGACACGAGTGATCACCCCAGCTCCGGTCGACGGCTCGTTCTCCAATCGTCCCAGAAGAGTTCCGACCGGCACCGTCTCTCCTTCCTTAACAAGGACTTGCATCAAGACTCCGGCTGCAGGAGACGGAATTTCAAGCGCGACCTTATCAGTTTCGACCTCCAGCAAGGGCTGATCCTTTTCAATGAGGCTCCCCTGCGGAACGAGCCATTTCACAACCGTCCCCTCTGCAATGCTCTCGCCGAGTTGAGGCATGGTAATGTCCGTCGCCACTGCCTGCTCCGATCAATAGGCAGCCAGCTTCCGAGCCGCCGTCACGATATCGCTGACTTTCGGGAGAAAGTATTCTTCCAATGGGGTACTGAACGGCACCGGTGTGTCGGGAGCGGCGACCCGAAGAATCGGGCCGTCCAAACAATCAAAGCATTCTTCGGCCAGCAGTGCGGCAATCTCCGCTCCAATCCCACCGGTCTTGTTGTCCTCATGCAGCATGATGGCTTTGCTGGTTTTTCTGACGGACTGATAAATCGTGTCCTTGTCCAGCGGAATCAACGTCCGCAGGTCCACTATTTCCAGATCAATGCCCTCCTTGGCGAGAAGCTCCGCCGCCTCCAGCGCCAGATGCACCATTGCTCCATAAGTGACCACCGATATGTCGTTTCCTCCGCGCTTGACCTCCGCTTTCCCAATAGGGACGACAAAATCCTCCTCCGGCAAGACTGCTTTCACCCGACGGTAGAGGAACTTGTGTTCGAAATAGATCACGGGGTTCGGATCGCGAATCGCAGCCTTCAATAGGCCTTTGGCATCGTAGGGGGTGGAAGGCACAACCAGCTTCAGTCCCGGAGAATGAAAGAACCAACCTTCCGGACATTCCGAGTGAAAGGGGCCACCGTGCACCCCCCCGCCGAAGGGAGCGCGGATCACGAGCGGGACCGCAGCTCCCCATCGATAATGGTTCTTGGCGGCGACTTCAGTGATCTGGTCAAATGCGCAAGAGATGAAATCGGCGAACTGCATCTCGACGACCGGACGCATACCCATCATGGCCGCGCCAATCGCTGCGCCCACGAAGCCTGATTCGGCGAGCGGCGTGTCGAGCACGCGCCACTCACCGTATTTTTTCTGGAATCCCTCGGTAATCCGAAAGGCTCCCCCGTAGGGGCCAATGTCTTCGCCCATGAGGAAGACGCGCTCATCACGGCTCATCTCCTCATCTAGGGCTTGGGAAATGGCTTCAAGATAGGTGATTTCACGAGGGGCAACGGCAGTGGTCATGGCTTCATCTCCTCCTCGCTCGCAAATACGCCTTCAAGCACTTCTTTCCCTTCGGGAAGCGGACTCTGCTCAGCGAATTCCACGCCCGCCTCGACCTCCTTCTTGACGCGCGCTCCGACATCGTGGAATGTCACCTCGTCTCCATAGCCGAACTGCGTGAGGAACCGTTCCGCCTTCACGATCGGGTCCTTGGCGGCCCACTCCTCCAAGAGTTCACGTGGCACGTACTTGGCCGAATCGTGCTCGGAGTGGCCATGCATCCGCATAGTCTTGCATTCGATGAAGGTGGGCCCTTCACCGGCGCGAGCCTTCTGAATCGCACTCCTGGCGGCAAGATAGACCGCCACAACATCGTTGCCGTCCACGATCCCGCTCGGCATGCCGTAAGCCTTTGCCCGGTCGGCCACATCTGTAATGGCCATCTGCAGACTCATCGGGGTGGAATAGGCGTACTGATTGTTACAGCAGAAAAAGACCACGGGAAGCTTGCGCACCGCCGCAAAGTTCATGGCTTCATGAAAATCGCCCCGGCTTGTCCCCCCATCTCCCGTGTTCGTCACGACGATGCGGGGTTCGCCTCGCAATTTGAAAGCCAGCGCGACGCCTGTCGCCACCGGAAGGTTGTCGGCCAAATGGCTCACGAAGCCGATGATACCGCGCTTTAGATCGCCCATATGGACGTTGCCGTCCTTCCCTCTGGTCGGTCCCGTCCGCTTGCCGAGATATTGAGCAATCACTTCACCGGGCGTGATGCCTCGCATGAGAAACGCCCCCATGTCTCGGTGAAACGGGGCTATGATATCGTCTCGCTCGAGGGCTGATGCGTAGCCGACCGCGATCGCCTCCATGCCATGACTGGTATAGCAACCGCCCATGATCCGGCCTTGGCGGTAGAGGGCTGTGATACGCTCTTCCAAAGTCCGTGTGAGCCGGAGGTAGTAGTACATCTGCAGCAAATCAGCTCGCTTGATCTCTTTCGCGACAGCTGCAAAATTCATGACAACCTCCGTGTCAAATGAGCAACCCGTTCGGCTTTCATTGATCACCATCTCATTTCAAAGTTCCGGCATATCCCTCCACGACAGAAGTGGTGTGTTCGCCTTGCACGACGGACAATCCTGCGGCTCCCACTGGTGCATCTCCAGATCCGTCGTGTAAAAGAACGGATGCTTGGCGAGAAGCTCGTTCACCAGGGGAAACTGTCCGCTGTCTCGGCGGGCAAAGACCATCATGCCCGCGAGTGAACCTCCGTTATCCGTGATGACCTTTCCAAGTTTGCTGACGCAGTTCCCGCGCGTGGTGACGTCGTTCAACGCGACGAACCGTTCACCTGCGTGGATCACTCCTGACTTGACGTCGGTCCCGATTCGTCCGGTCTCGCAATCGTAAGGAGTCAAGGTAACCCGCAGGCGCATCTTGTCGTGCAGGAGATCCGCGATGGCCTCGGCGAGCAACTCAGCGGCCGACGTCGTGGCCACTATTCCTGTGATCGGATCTGTGTGAAACGTTTGCCTGATCCAATCCGCCATGTCGCGCGCGAGGAATTTGATCAATTCCGGAACGCGCGCGATGGATTCAAATCGCAAGTAGGTTCCCGTGTGATGACCGGACACCACTTCGACATGCGTGTCGAAGAAGACGGATTGGGAGGTTCGCAACACCCGATGGATGTCCCAGCTCGACAGTTTCGACTGGGGCCCGTCGCGGATGATGCGTTCGAGCTTGGGATCAATGTCCGGTCCCGCATACAGTTCACGGTGTCGCTGGACTAGTTCCGCAAGAACTTGTTCATCTGTCGCGTTTACACTCATCGGGGTGGCTCCTACCCAGCGGCCTTCACAATATGTGTTTTCAACATTCCTATCGGCTGAATCTCCAACTCGACCACATCATTCGGCTGCAAATACCGATCCAGCTCTAACCCGCATCCACCACCCACCGTCCCGGAGCCGAACAAGTCGCCGGGATAGAGCGTTTCTCCTCTCGAGACGTGAGCGATCATCTGGGGAAAAGACCAATGGATGGTCCCGAATCTTCCCTTCGACCAAACTTCTCCATTGACCCTCGCGATCATTTCCAATGCATTCAAATCCAGGATCTCATCGGGCGTAACAAGACAGGGCCCGATCGCCGTCGCGAAATCCTTGCCCTTTGCCGGTCCCAATCGGCAAGCCATCTCCTGAAACTGAACATCGCGTGCACTGAAGTCGTTCATGATGGTATAGCCGGCAATGTGCTCCTGCGCCTCTCGTTCGGAAATGTCACGGCCCCTGCGACCGATGATACAGGCCAACTCCAGCTCGTAGTCCAGCTTCGTTGTATTGAGCGGCCAGCGAAGTTCTTCGTCCGGCCCGATGATCGTTCGGTGGTTTCCCTTGTAGTAGACCGGCGCCTTGTACCATTCGGGCGGAATCGGCTGGCCGCGCTTCTTGGAGGTAGCGGCGATGTGATCTTCGAATGCGATGAAGTCGCGTAGCGAGGGGGGATTCGGCACGGGAGCAATCACTCGAACACTGGCGCTGTGATAAAAGATCGTCTCGCCTGAAGGGCCTTGGGCGGAAGGACCGAGGCCGACGGCATGGTTCAGCGACCTCCGCGCCGCTGCCATCGCCGAAGGCCCTCCTTCCAGAAACTCGAGCATGGTGGCAGGCACCTGCGCGTCGGCAAGCCGGTGCGGTCGGACTTCCTTCTGATCGGCGAACAAGCGTGTGCAGGCCATGTTCAGATCGACTAGGTGCTGATCATGCAACGCCGCGATCCTCATGAAGGTTCCGACGGGAGTCTTGACTTGAAAGCTGAACAGCTTCATGAACGGCTCCAGCTCGATACGTAATCCTTGAGCTCAACTGACTCAAGTTCCGGCGACACGGTCAGTGGCCGTCTGGATTCGATCATGATCGCCACTTCGTCCGTGTGGCTTTTCTCCTTGCTCCCCTTCACCGCCTGAGGCTGCGGCCCGTGATGAATACCTTGAGGATGCAGGGTCAACATGCCCGGCTGGATACCCGATCGGCTGAAGAAGTTGCCTTGGTGATAGAAGAGCACTTCGTCATAATCCATGTTCCTGTGATAGAACGGCACACGGAGCGCTTGGGGATCGCTTTCCAGAGGACGGGGCGCAAAGGTCGAAATCAGGGCGCCACCCGCTTGGAAGGTGGCATGTACGCTGGGCGGAAGGTGATAGCGCGCGCTGGTCACAGGACGGAAATCACGGACATTGAGTTTCGCGACCCATAGATCTCCCTTCCACCCCACAACATCCATCGGATAAAACGGATAGACCACATGAGTGAACTCTCCGTGGCATTTGATCCGAACCTCCCACTCCCGACCTTCGGCCTTCTCCTCGTGTGCAGGGTCGAGTTCCGGTGTCACCAATACGCCTCTGTCGAACAGAGCGTGCTGGCCGAGAAGACCTCGATCGGGTAACTCCACAGGCTCCGGCGTCTCAACGATCAGGAACAACGACGGCCCTAGGTCCACGACGGTTCGGTAAGTCGTACCCTTTGGAATTACCACATAATCACCGGGCTCGTACGGCAGGACTCCATAATCGGTCTCGTATCGTCCCGTGCCACCGTGAATAAAATGGATTTCGTCTCCGTCGGAATTGCGAAAGAAATACGACATCGTCTCCGCGCGGCGGGAGACGAACACAGAGGCATCGTGGCTACGGAGAATCTCAACCGGCCTGGCGTCCGCAGATCGCTCCTCAGCCGTATGCAAATTGGCGCATGAAAACGCGCGAGGTCTGAGAGGACCTTCGATTCGTACCCATCCAGTCGGAGGATGTTGCCGGTACAAATGCGAGGAAGGGCCCCTAAATCCTTGACGGCCATGTTCCTCCTCACACAGCCCTTCCGGGATTCCAACATGAGCCTGGCGGGGAACATTCCCTTTCTTAAGCAGGTACATGCCGTGCCTCCCTCTACGTTTTTGTCATAATCGGCTTGCCCAACAGATGGAGACTAGGGACAGAATCACGAGGCACGTTTGAGCGGACGCGGCTTTTTTATCGGCATCGGACAGGTATCATAGTCGATGATAGTTTGTTCCACTCCTGCAAGCTGATCCCGTTCGATGTCCTTATAGAGTGCTTCCACCGTTCCTCGCACGAAGGTCTTGGACTTTTCCTCCCCATGTTCTCGTTGGGTTAACTCAAAGAACACGCCAGCCCCCGGGAACAGCGGATAGGTGAACCGTTGCTTCAGTGGCCCGAACCCATCTCGCCCTTCCTTCAATGGGCCGCTGAACTTAACACCGTGCGTCTCCCATTCACGGCTGACTGTTTCGATATCGTTCACCTCGATCGCTATATGTTGAACCCCCTGGCCATATTTTTCGATGAACTCGTTAATCTGGGATTTCACCGACTTATCTCGTCCTTGCATCAACGCCACCTTGGCATTTCCCCGCTGTACTACGACCGTGTCCATACTGGACTTGTCGCTGCCCACATCTCGCGCCGACCAAATCGCCTCGAATCCGAGTATCTTGGTAAACAGGTATTCCGCCGCGTCAAGATTCTCAACACAGAGTGTGATGTGGTCGATACCCATTGGTTCTTTCATGAGTAACCTCCTCTGTGTCGGGCGAAACCGTGCTCAGTATCGCCCTGGAATCCGGCATGGTTCAGATCAATACAATCGGAGTATAACATACTGTCAGCATCATACAATATATATTTTGCATCATCGCATAGAGCTTGCAACGTCCACTATCCATCATGAGTATCTGGCAATATTTGAAACAGCCGTGCGTTCCATTCGATTTTATTTACTGTCATATTGCCATTTTGATACAAAAAGTATATTATCACACCAACGTAACGTGAGCGGCTTGCAAACCATGTCGAGATCTCTGAATCGGGAGGTGGGTCATGACCTTCTATGAAGAGATGCGCGGTTCCGTTCTTCGCCACGGCGCGATCAACAATCTCTATCTCGATCGCTTTCAATTGGCGGATCTCACCGACGAAGAAGTGCGTGAGTTTGCAAAAGAGTTTTACAACTTTGCTCGTTTCTTCCCGAAGATTCTGGTGTCCCAATTGGTCAATACGGAAGATGAAGCGGTCGCGGATGAGCTGACCAAGGTGCTGTACTCTGAATTGGGGGATGGGCAAACGAGAAACCGTCATGAATTGCTGTATCGAGATTTCCTGCATTCAATCGGAATCGACGTTCGCGAGGCCATGACTCGACCGATGCTGCCTTCAACTCGCGCATACATTGAAGGCATGGAACGGTTGTACAGCGACGGTAACCATGCGAGGGCTCTCGGCGCTTCTTTTGGTTTGGAGAACATGGCGATCACGATGTGGGATCACCTGATCCCGGGCCTGACTCGCCTAAAGAAGGATCGTTATCCGCAGATTGACATCACCTATTTTACTTTTCACCGACAACTCGAATCTACCCACGAAGAAGCAATGGAACATGCAGTGGCCGCTGTGCAGGGAACGACGGCCGGAATGTCAGAAAATGAGAAAGAAGATTTTCGCTACGGTGTCAAAGCTGTTTTGGACTTTCTCGAAGACTTCTGGATAGGGTTGGAGCACAGGCGACTGCCGGCGAAGGGAACACAACGGACACACCAAGCAGCTTAGGACCCGACCGCAGCTCGCGCTGAGGCCACGTTTCATGTCACGCTGCCGGCATCGAGGTCTTGGCCGTGGATAGAATTTTCTGCACACGCGAACCTGGAGCCCCTCATGTCGGAGATTGCCGAATATCTTGAAGCTGTGAAGGACCGCTACAAGCTGAGCAGCGACTATGCGGTAGCGGAGAAATTGGGAATTGCGCAACCTGAAGCCAATCTCATGCGCCGGGGTCTCAAGGTGCCGAAACCGGAAGTGTGTATCAAGATCGCGAAACTCCTCGATAAGAATCCGGTCGAACTATTGTTGATCGCACAAAAAGACAAGGCTCCTAAACAGGCCAAAGAGTACTGGACACTTGCACTCACCGCGGTTGACGTCATGCTTCACGTTCCCAAGAGCCCAAAGTACATCCCGAAGAAGGTCGAAGCCATTGGGCGGGAACTGCGCCAACTTGAGACACAGACGCTGATTTACGAAGGAGCTTCGGCCAACGCAGAGGCAGTCCGGCTGGTGGAGACGGCCGAGCGCTCCATAGACGCGATCATGGAGCGATGGAACATATGGAAGAAAGGCGAAGCGCTCTACCCAAACTATCTGCTGGCGAACCAAGCCGCGGTTCGACGCAACGTGACTATTCGTCGATTGCTCATTCTCACCAAGGAGCAGATGCGGAAGGTTTCCCTGGTCGCGGATGCAATTCAAGTCATGGATGACCAGCATCGAGCCGGCATCAAGATCTATTATGCCTTTCGGGAAGAACTGACCCGATCGCCGACCTTTCAGCGACTGGAAGAGGATTTCAAGAAACACGGCGCCGCGTACGATATCAATGCGGCCATGTTTGATCGAGAGATCCTCATCTTCTCGCAATCCTATGGAACGGTTCCCCTGGGCGTGGTGGGAAAGCCGACACCGATCACGATGATCAACCGACTCGAAATCACCTGGAAGCCGGAGCTGATTCGCGAGCTGGATCCCGCCTCCCTCTTCGACATGACCCGGTACGTGTTCGAGTACGAAGGAGACCCGTCGTTCAAGGCACGCATAGCCAGGTTCCTGAATGCAGAGTGGGAGCCATGAGGTTCCCATCGGAGCCGTTCAAGATCAAGGTAGTGGAGCCGATCCGCCGGACGACTCGTGAGGAGCGGGATCACTTGCTGCGCGAGGCAGGGTACAACCTCTTTCATGTACCGGCCGACAGCGTCTATGTGGATCTGCTCACCGACAGCGGCACTGCAGCCATGAGCGACAATCAGTGGGCCGGCATGATGTTAGGCGATGAGTCCTACGCGGGCAGCAAAAACTATTTCCATTTCGAAAAGACGGTGCGGTCGATCTTTGGCTATCAGCATGTGATCCCCACACACCAGGGCCGGATGGCCGAAAATCTTCTGTTCTCAACCGTGGTGAAACCTGGCATGTGCGTGCCGAACAATATTCATTTCGATACGACTCGCGCCAACGTCGAACATCAGGAAGCCGAAGCGTTGGACCTCGTCGTCAAGGAAGCCTACGATCCCCATTGCGAGCTGCCGTTCAAGGGTAACATGGACTTGGTCCGATTAGAGGAAACTATCAACCGCCTGGGTCGGGAGCGTATTCCCCTGGTGATGATCACGATCACGAACAACAGCGGCGGCGGCCAGCCGGTGTCGATGTCAAATATTCGGCAAACCCGCGCTCTCGTGAACAATCATGGCATTCCGCTTCTGTTCGACGCCTGTCGGTTCGCCGAGAATTGCTTCTTCATTAAGGAACGGGAACCGGGGTACGCCGATAAGTCGATCGCGCAGATCGCCAGTGAGCTCTTCAGCCACGGAGATGGCTGAACGATGTCCGCCAAAAAGGACGGGCTCGTGAATATTGGTGGATTCTTGAGCGTGAACAACGATCAATGGGCGCAAGATATCACCAATATGCTGATACTGGTGGAAGGCTTTCCAACCTACGGTGGTCTGGCCGGTCGTGACCTTGAGGCCATGGCCAGAGGACTTCGCGAGGTAGTGGACGAGGACTATCTGAGCTTTCGCATCGGACAGGTGCGGTATCTCGGCGAGTTGCTCGATCAAGCCGAGGTTCCGATTCTCAAACCGGTCGGCGGTCACGCGGTGTACCTCAACGCCAAAGAATTTCTTCCGCACGTCCCGCAATCCGACTTTCCGGCTCAAGCCCTAGCTGTTGCGCTCTACCGCGAGTATGGCATCCGCGGGGTCGAAATCGGCACGGTGATGTTTGGAAAAAAAGATCCCGCAACGGGCCGAACGATTCATCCCGAACTGGAGATGGTCCGTCTGGCTATTCCCCGTCGAGTATACACGAACATGCAGATCACCTACGTGGCCGAGTCTATCATCGAGTTGTACCGGATGCGGGAATCGCTCAGCGGACTCGCCATCACCTACGAAGCTCCGGTCCTCCGCCATTTTACCGCCCGGTTCCAGGAGCGTGCGCTCGAGTCATCTCATCAACTGCCGAGATACGGCTGACTCTTTCGAAGCTCCCCTGCATCATGGATCGACCAACAACACCCGACCTGCGCCCATTAGGAGAAGCTGGAACCTGTGAAGCGGCTTCAAACACACGGATTCCGGTTTGCCTCACGCGCCACGACAGCTTCGCGGACGGAACAATCCGGCGGAAACATGGAGAATACTATTTCGCGTTGAGGTAGGAAAGAACGGCTTCAACACGACCGGCAACACCGAGCTTCTGGTAGATGTGGTGGAGGTGCGTTTTTACGGTGTCGGCAGACACGCATAACTGATCGGCAATTTCCTTGTTCCCTCTACCCACGGCTGCAAAGGCGAGGATTTCTCGCTCTCGGTCCGTAAGAGAGTCCAAGACATCGCCTCCCTGTCCTCGCATCTGCGTCGCAACTCGACAAGCCTTCTTGGCGAATGCGTCCGGCATGAAGGGGGAAAATACCGGCTCGCCACGGAAGGTAGCTCGGATAATTCGGAGAAACTCCTGGTGATCCGCATCCTTGAGAATATATCCACAGGCGCCGGCTTGTACCGCCGCGACGATCCGCGTATCTTCATCGTGCACGGAGAGCATCAACACTTTGATATCGGGCAGACAGCCGCGAATCAATCTCGTGGCGGTTACTCCATCGAGCTTGGGCATATCCACATCCATAAGCACGATGTCCGGCTTCAACTTCATGACCAGATCGAAGGCCTCTCTCCCATCGGTGGCTTCAGCCAGAACGGTCAGATCGCGTTCGCGCTCAAGGAGCAACCGTAAACTCTGCCTGAATAGTCTCTGATCCTCTGCGATCAGGAGTTTTATGGACATGGCGGCTCTTCATTCAGCGGCAGCATTACCGAAAAGACGGCCCCGCCGCTTACCCTATTACCGGCCAAGATGCTCCCTTGGTGCGCTTCCACGACCAGCCGGCAGAAGTGCAGTCCCAACCCTCGACCAATCCGCAGATCATGACCATCCTTCTTGCGAAAAAACATCTCGAACAGGTGAGGCAGCTCCTCGGGATTCATTCCCGGTCCTTCATCCTCCACTTCAATCAACACCAGCGGTCCGCTGATCCGACCGGATAGGATGCCTTGCGGCGCCTGCCGTTCCAGCCGTAGCGTAAGTCCGATCGTGCCCCGTGCAGGAGAATATTTCAGCGCGTTATGAACGAGGTTCATGACGACCCGTTGAAGGCGGCGGCGGTCTGCCGTCAGCATGATCTCAGAAGTCGGCACGTTCAGCGAGATCGTGACCTCTCTCGCCTCGGAATCAGATCTAAAGAGATGAACAATCTCTTGCAACACCTCCTGGACCGAGAAATTGGACGTGATCAGAGAAAGACCGGAATAGCTTTCTTGATAGACATCCAACATATCGTTGATCATGCCCAACAACAGGTCAGTGGTGAAGCGGAGGTCTTCGCACCAACGCCCCAGCGGCTCGGCTTGGAATTCATGCCGCTGCCCGATCAACTCAAGAGTCTTCTTGATCCCTGCGAGGGGGTTTCGGAGGTCATGCGCGAACATCGAGGCGAACTGGCTGAGCGAGGCCAGACGCTCGGAACGCAGCAGTTGCTCCTCGAGTTGCTTCTTTTCCGTGACATCACTCAACTGCAACATGACTGCCTGCGTCCCCGACCCCACTTTTTCAACCGGTACGAGATCCAGCTCCATGGTCAGCATCGCGCCGGCCGGGGCCGGCACATGGACTTCGCCTGCGTCTTTCTCCTTCCCCGTTCCCAACACCTCTTGAAGCATGGGCTGAAAGCGGATGCGATCCGACTCGACCAACAGATCCGCGGCATGGGTGCCGATCAGCTCTTCCGTCCGGCGTCCGAGTTTCATCTCACCGCGGCGGTTCACATCCCGCACGATACCCTGCGCGTCGACGATCACTTTCGAATCGACCGAATGGTTCCAGAGTGTGCGGTAATGCTCTTCGGATGTCGCGATCTCCCGATTCGCAAGCTCCAACTGCTGGATATAGCGTTGCCCCTCTCGCGATGCCCGTTCGAGCCGCTCCGCCAAGTCGTCAAAGCTGGCAGCCAAGGTGTCAATTTCTACGATGCCCCCAGGGGTCGTCGCTTTGAGCGCCAGTGGGCCCTGCCCCTCACCCAACAGCCGGATCTTCTCGACCAATGCATTGATCGGCTGAACGATGCGGCGCGCCAACCTCCAACGAAGCCATACGACCAAGGCGACAGCCACGACCCAGAAGCCCGCGAGCTTCCACATCAGAACGTGCAGCGGCGCGTAAGTTTCCTGTGGATCCTGGCGCACAAGGATGTACCAAGCTCTCTCTTGCACGATGGTGGCCGGCATGGTGACGGGGGAAATACCGACGATGACTCCCTGGCTTCCATGGGTATCGTTCTCGACTTCCGTCCACATCGCACTGGAGACTGCTGATCGACCCGACGGATCTCTCTTCCCCAACGGGATTCCCGTCTTGGCGTGAAGAGCCGGCGAAAGAACCGCACAAGCCAAGACTGTGCCTTCATCAGCCACCAGCATGACGTGTCCGGTCTCCCCGATGCGGCTTCGCAAAATCGACGTGAAGAGTTCATCTGTTCCGATCACCACTTTGAGGGCGCCGAGGACCAGGTCGTTATCAAAAATCGGCACGGCCAATTCCCAATACCCTTCTCCGGTCTCCTCTAGGTGCAGGTCTCCTACCCACGGCTGTTTGAGTTCGAACACTACGGACCACCAGGGTTGCTTGTTGTAATGAGCGCGCGTCGTGTCACTCGTCATCCCTCCGACCGAATAGCCTTGGCGATCGAGAACGATAAGGGATCGGAAATATCGGCGCTGTTCCTCCCGCCATTTCTGCAACTCCGGCTTGTCTAGGGTCAGACGGACCCCTTCTTTGACCGCGTCCCGCACCTCCGGTAACGCGCTGAGTCGTGTCACCCATTCGATTTCTTTAGCGAGGATCAGACCGACTTTATCGGAGCTTTGGCGGGAGAGCTCCTGGAACGTGAGGCCAATGGTTGTTTGGAGGGATTGCTTTGCGTGCCAGTAGGCATATGCGAGCCCGATGGTGCCGGAGAGCAGACCGATGGAGAGCACTGACAGCGTGATCAAGCTTTGGAGGCTGATCCGCTTCCTCATGGTTCCCCGGGGGGGAGGTGAGAACCGAGATGATAGATCCCTAACTCACTAGTGTTTCATCCAACATCTCTTTGGAGACAAATGTCAAGAGCGCGGACCTATTTCAATTGGGCGATCGTCACTCCGTCTCCCCCTTCAGCCCGATCTCCAGCCCGAAACGCGGCCACGTAGGGGGACTCTTTCAAATATTCCCGAAGCACCGATTTCAGTCGCCCTGTGCCGTGCCCGTGAATGATCCGCACGAAAGGTGCGCCAACCAGTGCCGCTCTGTCCAGACCTGCGACCAGCACGTCGAGCGCCTCATCCGCGGCTTTTCCCCGTACATCCAGCACCGTTGCCTGATCATCCTCCCTCGCTACGGGCAACGTCATGGTCGAAAGGGGTCGGTCGGCCTGCTTTGGCCGCGCGTCCGCTTTTTCATGGGACGGCAGACCGACTAATCCCGAAACAGGAATGGACATTTCACCGTCACCGACTTTGACCCGCACGCGCTTCTTCTGTTGCGGGGACTCCAGCAATACACCTATGGTCCCAAGGCGGACAATCTCAACAGGGTCTCCGATCTGCAATTGTTCGATCGGAACGCGTTGGACCTGTGACGTCAGCTCTTCGCGCGCCTGTTCTTCCAATACCGCGAGGCGCTGCTTGGCTTCTTTGGCTTTCATGACTGTCCGTTCACGTTTGACGGCATCCAGCGTCGCCTGCACCTCCGCTCTCGCGCGGAGAAATTCTTCGGTGAGCTTTTTCTTGATTCCCTTGCGCTCCTCGCGTTCGCTGGTCTGCAGCCGGGCGAAAGTTTCTTTCGCCTCTCGCTCCGCTCGTTCTGCTTCGAGACGTGCCTTGGCCATGCGGTCGGTTTCCGCAACCAACTGTCGCTGTGTTTCTTGAAGTTCATTGAGAACGCTGTCCAATGCGCGATCGTCTTTCTTCAGCAACCTGCGTGCCTCTTCCAAAATCGATTCGTCCATCCCCAATCGACCGGCGATATCGATGGCGGACGAGCCTCCCGGCATGCCGAGGAACAGTCGATAGGTGGGCGACAGCGTAGCGATGTCGAACTCGACGCTGGCGTTGGCAAATCCTTCTCTGCTCTGGGCCATGACTTTCAGCGCGTTGTAGTGAGTGGTTGCGATGACTTTCGTACCGAGTCCAGCCAACCGCACAAGTAACGCTTCCGCCAAAGCCGCGCCCTCCGCTGGATCGGTGGATGTCACCGGCTCGTCCAGAAGCACCAAGACCTTCGCCGGTGCGGACGCCGGCTCCACCGCGAGTAGCGCCGAGTGGGCGGCGTGATGGAGCAATTGGATCATTTGTGTCATGTGCGCGGAAAAGCTCGACAGGTCTCTCGCTAAGTCTTGGGCATCTCCGATATCGGCGTAGACCTCCGGAAACAGCGCCATCTCTGAACCCGCGTCACAGGGGAAGTGCAGTCCTGCCCGCACCATGAACGCACAGAGGCCCACAATTTTTAACGCCACGGTCTTCCCGCCGGTGTTGGGCCCGGAAATGATCAATGCCCTGACCGTTTCATCCAGGGCGATGCTGTTGGGAACAACCTGATCTTTGGTCAACATTAATAAAGGATGGCGGGCTTGCTTCAGCAGGATCCGACCCTCACCATTAAGCTTCACCGGCTGCGCTCTGAGCTGACGGCCCAAGGCAGCCTTGGCCATGATGCAGTCGAATTCGGCCAGCACGTCGAGAGTTGCGGCGATCGCATCCGCTCGCTCCGCCAGCAACGCGGAAAGCTCGCGCAGGATACGTCGGACTTCCCGCTCGATCTCAAGATCCGCAACTTTGATCCCGTTGTTGAGATCGACCAACTCCCGCGGCTCAAGAAAAACGGTCGCGCCGCTCGCAGAGACGTCATGGACGATGCCGGGAATTCGTCCTTGCATCTCGGCCTTGATCGGCACCACATAGCGGCCTTGCCGCTCGGCAAAATACAATTCCTGCAGAATCTCGCTGTACCGTTGGGAATGAAGAATCTGTTCCAACCGATGCCGCATACGCTGCTTGAGATTCTGCACATGGTGTGTCAGCCGGCGCAGTTCCGAGGTCGCCGATTCCTTGATCGAACCGTCAGGATCGATCGCGGCATCGAGCGCTCGACGAAGCTTGAGTAAATCCGCACGATCCGCCATCGGCGCAAGGAGTTGAACCAGAGCCGGTCCATCCTGATGATGCCGGCCGAGATATCGATGTACCTGCTCGGCGGCCTCGAGCACAATGGAACAATCTCTGAGTTCATGCGCTTCTACCGACGCCCCTTTCGCGACGCGCGCGAGCGATTCTTTGATATCCGGGAAGGAAAGTGTCGGGAATGGGTCCGTCGTCTCTCCCAACGTCGCCATCTCGACCGTTTCCTGCTGCTTGTTTTGGGCTGTCTGCAGTTCGGTGACGGCCAACAAGCTTCGGCACCGTGCCGCTCCCATCGGGGAGTGAGCATGCGATGCCAAGACATCCAACAATCT
>JBQTHT010000257.1:0-9013 GCA_052389595.1 Nitrospiraceae bacterium | reverse complement strand
TTGCCGGCGTCGGTATCTGATAGAAAGGGCGCTCTCGTCGCTCCTATGTATCAATCATGTGCATCTTGTATGTCCCTTCCTCTGGTTCCATGCATACAGGGCTTCAGCGGGAGAGGCGGCTGTGCCGAGCACCTGCGCGAGCGCCATCACCTCGGTGGGGTCAAACAGATCACTCATCTCCAACGTCTTCGGCAAGAATCCTCCCATAAACTGCACCCGTTCCCACTGAACCGATTTGATTTGATCCGGAAATCGCCTGATGCAGAGCCCTCGGATTCCACCCCGCGTATCGACGGGTCCGGCGCTCATTGCCGAAGCGATGGCTGTTTCGCTCGCAATTCGCGTGGTCTTCCCCTCGGCCTCCAGACTAAAATAAAGCCCGCGCTCAGGATCGATATTATGATACTCCAAATCCAGACTGGCCAACCACGGATCATCCCAACTCAATCGCTCTTCACGAACAA
Source organism: Nitrospiraceae bacterium (assembly GCA_052389595.1). Classification (GTDB taxonomy): domain Bacteria; phylum Nitrospirota; class Nitrospiria; order Nitrospirales; family Nitrospiraceae; genus JBQTHT01. The sequence continues at coordinate 8,549 of JBQTHT010000257.1, read as the reverse complement.
ACGTCTCCAAGAGCCAAAGTTTGGTAACCCAGTCGACGCGGCCGACCAACTGCGCACGATCACCGATCAACGATGCTAACGTCTCACCCCACTCATGAAGAATCCAATCCGTATCCTCATCCAAACCGGCGAAAGACTGTGTGGCGGAAGTGTAATACATCTCCTGCATCTCCAGACCCGAGATCATCCGATTATTTTTCAGCCGAACCACAGTCTTCAAATCGGGGTCCTGCGAGAGCTCCTTAATGGCTCGAACGGGATTATCTAATTCCATCGCCGGAGCCGCGCCCCGAGCGATCAACTCCAGTACCAGCGCGGTCGTTCCAACTTTAAGAGCGGTGGCATATTCGCACATGTTGGCGTCCCCAACGATCAAGTGTAATCGACGGTACTTGGCGCGGTCGGCATGGGGTTCATCGCGGGTATTCAGAATCGGTCGATTGTGCATCGTATCGACGCTCAGTTCCGTTTCCATGAAATCCGCACGCTGAGAGATTTGAAAGCGCCCGGGCTGAAATCCGCCTTCTTGCGTCTCCACTCCCACCTTACCCGCTCCGGCAATGAGCTGGCGGCTGATCAGAAACGGCATCAGCCCGCCCGCCAAAGACTCAAAGGCAATCGAACGAGGCACAAGGTAGTTATCGTGACAGCCATAGCTGTGCCCGTGAAAATCGGTGTTGTTCTTATAGAGTTGCACCTGCGTGCCGCCGAGCGCGCGATTGCGGCGCACGGCCGCTTGATGAAGAATTCGTTCTCCAGCTCGATCGTGGGCGATCAGATCACGGAGGCTCCGGCATTCGGGGGTCGAGTACTCCGGATGCGTGTGATCGTTATAGAAGCGGGCTCCATTGGTCAACACCAGATCGCTCTTCATCTCGTGGAAAGAGAACGGGCGTTGGGCATCGGCTTTTGCGAATTCGTCCTCCTCCTTGTCTTGCTGAAGCCCGGCTGCCCGAAATCCTCGCGCATCTTCATGAGGGTCTTCGCTGCAATAGTCCCAGGTCTTTTCAAAGGCTTTCGTGAGGTGCGCCCGCACCAGTTCCATCGATTCGACCACAGGGTCCACCGTGTCCTGATCAATCCGCGTAATCCCGTATTCGGTTTCGATCCCAAAGAGGCGCATGGTCAAATGGACGATGTGTTGATCCGGTGATGGAGCGATAGCTCTTGGAGCAACCACCGGATCAGCAGATCACCACATTCCTCAATTTAGATTATCTGCCCGATGAGTCGTTCCTCGGCCTTCCGCCCCCTGCGGAAGGATGAGATACCGACGACTTGCTCAGGGTGATGGTCCAACAGCTTGAGCCACTCCTCAGCTGCGTCATCCGGAGGCAAGACCTCGCCTTCGCGATATTCTGCATCGGTCGAGTCTTCGAGATCTCCGATCGTGATCCCGTTCGACTCCGTCTCGTTGTTCTTTTGAATTGCCCGCTCGATGGCTCGCTCTTTGGCGCGCTGCACAATGCTCGCCAAGATCGCACCGATGACCAGGTCGCCGCGATAGAGGATTTTGTTTTGACCGCTCCTTAGGCGGACTGATAAGAGGCGGCGCTCATCGCTGCGCTGGAAAATGGACTCCACGACGCGAGCGACCATAGCCTCGCAGGCGGCGGCCCGATCGCCCGCATGGAAAGACAAGAATGCAGAATCAAGCGGCAGATCAGGGGTCAGATACACTCGCAGAATCTCGGCCGCCGCCTGTTTGTTGGGACGATTGACCTTGATCTTGCGATCAATGCGGCCCGGTCGTAGGACAGCCGGGTCAATCAGATCCGGGCGGTTGGACGCGAGAATAATCACGACATCCCGCAACGATTCGATACCATCCATCTCGGAACAAAACATCGGCACGACGGTGTTCGAGATGTTGAACGACCTCATCGATCGCCTCGTGCCGAGGATCGATTCGGCTTCATCAATAAAGATGAACGGTAACTTGCCGTCCTTCCGCCGGGCGCGGGCCTGCGCGAACAGGTCACGAACCATGCGCTCCGATTCCCCCAACCACATGTTGAGAATCTCCGGCCCTTTTACGTGTAGAAACGCGCCGCCGGTGACCGGGGCTCGCCTCGAGTCGTCGGAGGTCGGCTCGTCGGGCGTCGTCGCGCTCACCACTTTCGCCAAACTAGCGGCTGCGGCTTGTCCGATTAATGTTTTTCCGCAACCGGGAGGGCCATACAGAAGGAAGCCTTTAGGCTGAGTAAACTTATATTGCACAAACGTCTTAGCATGGGCCAACGGATACTCGATGGCCTTGCGGATGGCCTCGATGGCTCGCTGTTGCCCCCCGATTTGGCTCCAAGCGACCATGGGGACCTCATCCAGCACATGACTCTGCGCTCGTCGATCGTCCAAACGTTCGATGGCAATCCGATGGCTCGGATCGATCCGCACTTCATCGCCGGCCTTCAATTCAGCGCCGACCAGATCGCTGGATCGTTGGAGAATGAGGGCCTGCCGACCAGGTTCTTGCTCAAACCTGAGACGGCCGTCCGGAAGAGCCTCGGCCAGCTTGAGCAGTGGTCCATTACGATCGTAACCCAACGTTTTGATGAGCGCATAGGCCTCATTCACCAAGATCTGCGTTCCGATCTTGAGATCATCCGCAGACACGCGAGGATCGACATTCGTGTAATACTCGGCGCCGCCGACCACGATGCGGGCTAAGCCTTCAGCAGGCAACTCGAGCAGCGTTCCGATGCGGTTTGCCGGCGCAGTCAACTTGCCGACCACGTCGCTCAGTTTTTTGAACTCCGCCTCGCGCCGTTGCTGGGCGGCTTGATCGAGCATCACGACATGGCGAAGTTTGTACAGAATTTTCTGTCGCGGGTCCTGCTCGGGGAAGGACGCCAGACAGGCTTCGATCAATTCAAGCGGATCCGTCGCCGTGCGAGCTGTAGCGTCCGGCTTGGTTTCAGCTTTTTTCGAAGGATCAGCCTCACGATGGTCACTCATGAATTCCCCCCTCCACAACGTCTCTGCATTGCACGCCACCGTCCGATCCGTCATCTTATCAAGTCCATCACTCGTCCGGCAATCCGATACGGCCACGGATCTCATGAACCGGCTGCAATACCACGGGGACTTGCTGGCGACGATTTCCTCGCACAACGTCAATCATCACCTGATCACCGACTTTATGCCGTTCAAGCGCGCCCATGAGATCGTCCAGGAAGGTCACCGTCTTCCCATCGACACCGACGATGATATCCCCGATTTCCACGCGGCCGCTGATCGTCTCGCGCGCTCCTCGCAAGCCGGCTCGCTCCGCGCCGCTGCCAGGCAATACTTTCCCAATGATCACCCCTTTCAGTCCCAATCGCTTCGCAATGGCATCCGGAACGAGCGTGACGCCCAACCCAGGCCGGATCAGCTTGCCGTACCTAATCAGCTCAGGCACGATGCGATTGACCGTGTCCACAGGCACGGCGAATCCAATCCCCGCATAAGCGCCGCTGGGACTGATAATTTGCGTATTGATGCCGATCAACCGGCCCATGCTGTCCAGTAAAGGCCCACCGGAATTACCGGGATTGATCGCGGCATCAGTCTGAACAACTCCGTCGATGGTACGATTCGACAACGACTTGATCGTACGCCCCAACGCGCTGACGACACCGGTAGTCAAGGTATGATCCAACCCGAACGGATTCCCGATGGCGAGCACCTTTTGCCCCACACGAAGGTCGTGCGAGGTGCCGATCATGATCGGCGCCAAAGTAGATTCCGGAGCCTGGATGTGCAACACCGCCAGATCATGATCCGGATCGGCCCCGACGACCTGCGCCTTGTACGTCGTTTGGTCGGCCAGTGTCACCGTGATGGTATTCGCGCCATAGACGACGTGAAAATTCGTGACCACGTGTCCCTGTTGATTCCATACAAATCCGGAGCCGGAACCCTGGGGTGTTTCGAATAGATTGAAGGACCAGGGATCACGCTGGATGGCGGTGTTGGCGATGAACACGACCGACCGCGTCGCTTTTTCAAAAACACCGATGGTGGCCTGCTCATCGGCCCCCAATTCGGAGGATGCCGGTGTGATCAAGCGGGATCGAACTTCCGGCCCGGCATAGGATGGTCCGAGCGGTCGGCCCCAGTCATGGGAAAGCCCCGGAGAGGCAAGCACCCCGAAGAGTCCGCACAGGACCATGATCCTACGGAGCCGAAGCTGATGGATGGTCACCGTCGCAATCGCTATTCTCCAACGACCTGGAAGACCAGGTCGCGGGCTCGCGAGCGAGTGTCGAAATCTATCACGACGATCTGTTGCCACGTGCCCAGCATGAGCGCGCCCTCCTGAAAGGGAATGGTGAGCGATGGTCCTTGCAATTGGCCCCGCAGGTGACTGTGACCGTTGTCTTCGCCGGGATTGTGGGTATTGTGTCGCCAATCCGGATCGGCAGGAACAAGCCGATCCCACATAATTCTGGTATCGGCTCGAATGCCGGGCTCATCCTCAATGATCATGACCGAGGCCGTCGTGTGTTTGATAAAGACGGTCATAATCCCGGCTCGGAGTCCACTCTCCGCCAAGCCCTCCTGCACCACCTGCGTGATATTCTCGATGTGAGAATCCCCCCGCATCGTGATGCGCAACGGGACTGTTTTTACGGACATGGCGCCGCCCCCACAACGAGACGCCTCAACAGCTGTCGTTCTGCTCGCGTGAGGGCGTGGCCTCGCGCCTCTTCCAACAAGCCATCGAATACTCCTTCCGCCACAAGCTCGCACAGCGCTCGGTGCACCGGCTCGCTGACAATCCCTTCTCGTTCCAGCTTCTCCAGGTACGAGAACGCGTCGGAGAACGTCTCCCGCCTGCGCACGTAGTAGTCACGGCCACGCTGCTGATTGCTATAGGCCTCGAACTGCTCGCACGCGACCAGAACTTCCGCCAATTGGCGGACCCAAGGTTTCGACTGAGCTAGTCTTTCGGGATAGTAATAATAGAGCATGACCAAGGTCATCCAGGGTGCCCAACGGATGCCTAAGCTCCGAAGGCGCGGGCCGACTTCCCGCAAGCGCCGCCGAAGCCGCCGCGCATATCCCAGGCGCATCTCGACCTGCTCGGAAGCCCAGGCGTCCATTTCAATCCCGGCACCTGTCAATTCACCCTTGTATCGAGCGAGAAACGCTTCGGTTTCTCGTCCATATATGGTCGTGGGATGGATGGCTCGCCATTCACGTGGGCGAGTCGGAATGCCTCGCTGCTTGGCCCAGGACCAAATACGGCCGAATAATTTCCGGTCCAAGCCGGACCGGCCCAAATCATGCAAAAGACAGGCAATCTGATACTGAGTGATTCGTTCCGGCGCATGACCGAATCGCTGCGCCACTGCAGCGCACATCCGGGCCGTGCGGAGTGCATGGGGCCGATCGTAGCCGCGAATCAACCGTCCGGAGTGAGGATGGGGATAATCGTAGAGGCTCAACAATTTGATCGCCAAAGTCCGAGAGATAAGCAGCGGCGCTGCATGGATGGCGCGTCTCATGGGATGGAGAGACATCTGTGGGGACTCACGGCGGCCAGAATATCCTCAGGGTCAAGAGGGTGTCAAGGCAACCGGAAGGGCTCGCGCCTCCATGAGTTCTCTGCTATCCTGCATGAACCCAGTAACATGGCAGTCCTCAACCGGGGAGGTCTCCATGCGCAGCTTGTACGTGATCCTCGTCCTACTTGGATGTTCCTCCAATTTGTTCGCCGCGGTTCCCATCGACGAACTCACGGATCTGACCGGGAAGGCCACGGCCGTCGTGACACTCAAAGGGCGCGATAATTTTGCCAGCGAGTATCGGTACGATGTCAGCGTAAAGAACCTCTCGTCTGACCCACTTGTTTCAGATTCACTCGTGATCGTGCTCGATAGGATCACCGACCTTGCGGGTGACACTCGGCAGAACCTCAACAATGATTCCCTCCTCAGCCGAATGGAGGTACTAGGCCAGGACGGTGAAACAGATGATGGGAAGCCCTATTTTCGCATTCCAGCCGGGTCAGCAGATCTCACCGCGCAGGGTCAAAGCCGTCCCGCCACCGTTCGCATCAGAAACAAAGACTACGTGATCGTCTTCACACCGTCGTTTCGTGTGCTCGGCCTCAAACGACCGCCTCCTACGCCAAAGCCCTCAGACACGTCCCCGCCGTCCGCAACCAAGAATTCCGTGGACAGGTTGATTCAACTCCTTATCAAGAAAGGGGTCCTGACCGAAGAAGAATGGCGCACGGCCACCCAGCCATGACCGCCCCACCGTGCCAAGCCTGCAACGGAGACTGGCCCCCCAGCACTCACCGGATCGCGGACTGTGGACTCACCATCGCGTTTCTCCACGAAGATCAATACTTTCCCGGCTGGACCGTGTTGGTTTTCAAGCAGCATGCGACGGAGTTGTTTCACCTTCCGCCGGATCAGCGGAGCCGTCTTCTCGAAGAAGTGACCGCCATGGCGGAGGTGCTGACGTTGGAATACCAGGCCGTGAAGATCAACTACGAACTCTTGGGCAACGTGCTCCCGCACATTCATTGGCATATCATCCCACGAATGGCCGATGAGCCGTCCCGCAAGGAGCCGGTCTGGCGTATCACGCACGAGCCTAAACACCTGGGACCCGCTGCTCTTCGAAGAGAAGTGGCGCGCATTCGCACCAGACTCCGGTCCCATGCCGGTGGAGTCTTTTATTGCGAGCCCTACAAGGCTGTTAAAAAACAATAATGAACTCCTTTTCCACGTCCGCTCGGCGCATCGGGCTTGGGTGGCACGCCGGCCGTAGTGCGATACAAACCCGGGCCGCAAAGTTTTTCCACGTCCTGCTAATGTGAGCCTCGGATGGTATAATCAGACCGGTCTCATCGGGACGGCACGGAGGATCACAGGCTCGACATGAAGGGTGTTTTCCTGGTTGTGATCTTCCTGCTTTTGGTCGCCCCACAGCATGTAGCTCTTGCGGACAGTTCTTCGGTTCCAATTGATCCGGCGCCATCCGACGCAAACCACGCTCCTCAGAAAAGCGAACCCGCTCCCGAGGCGGCTTCTCAGCCGCTGAGTCCATCCACGGAAGAATCGCTTGAGGCATTGCGCCACGCAGTCACACAAGAGCCCGATAATATTCGGAGTCGGCTGAAACTTGCGCTCGCGCTGGCTGATACCGGCGAGACACCCGATGCCATTCTGCAACTGCGGGCCGCCCTCAAGATCAAACCGGATTTCACGGACGCGCGTGTCCAGCTCGTGCAGGCGTTATATCAAATCGGCGACGTCGAGGCTGCTCTCGAAGAGGCCCAGGCCCTAGTTCAGGTTCAACCCGATGTATCCCAGGCCCATCTCACTCTCGCGACCGTGTTCATGGCTAAACAGGACTGGCGCGGAGCCCTCGCTGAACTACACGAGGCCTTGCGCTTAGACGACAGCCTCGTGCAAGCCCACTACAATCTGGGAATGGTCCACTACACGATGGGTAATCGTCAGGCCGCCATTCAATCTTATGGCGAAGCTCTGCGACTGAAGCCGGACTTTCCCGATGCGCACTATCACCTCGGCTTAGTCTTGAAGTTGACGAATCGTGCGGCGGATGCAACGGAGGAATTGCGTGCGGCCGCCGAAAGCGGCATGGCGAAGGCCCAATACTTTCTCGGCAATGCCTATCGGTCCGGCCAGGGAATTGAGAAAAACCTCCCGCTCGCGATTAGCTGGTGGGTCCGCGCAGCGGAACAGGGCATGACGCAGGCGAGCGACGCCTTGGCTCAACTTCGACAGACATCCGCGTCACGAGGAGCCCGCGCGCAGAAAGAGACTCACGCGGCTGTGCAGGCTTTCGCCGACTATCAAAATCTTCTCTGGCAAGAGTTTCCAGATTTCCCGCGTGCCGGCGACGAGGCAAGCCTGGGCGTCGCGCTACTCAAAGCAGGGCAACCGCAACAGGCAATTCCTGTTTTGATACGGGAAGCCTACACGCTCAATGAGGCTGCGCAAACCTACCTGGAAAAATTGTACGAAGACGGGGCGGAGGGCCAACCGCCTTACGATGCGCGTATCCTGCGATATTTTCACACCACCGCTGCCGAGGGACTGCCTCGTTCGCGACTTATGCTGGCTCAAATCTATGCGAAAGGCCTCGGAGTTTCTCCCGACCCCGTGAAAGCGAAGGCCTTGCTAAAAGGTTTCTCCAAAGGCGCGACCAAGCGCACTCATGAGGAGCCACGCACCGGGAAGAAAGGCCATTAATCCCTATGCTGCGCGAGAGGGACATTTGGTCGCGCGCGATGCGCCTGCACTTCCTTCACACCGTTCTCATTACAATCCTATCGGCCATCATCGCATGGACTATCTGGCAACCGGTTCCAGTCGCCTTTACCACATTGGAGTGGGCCCTCTACGATAATTGGCATCGCGTGCGGACCCCGCCCTCCCCCAGTTCTTCAATCCTCGTAGTGATCAGAGATCCCGAGACAGACAACCGGTTCGGCGACGGTATTTGGGATCGAGCCTTGATTGCGAAGGTCGTCTCTGCCGCGCATCAGGCGGGGGCTGCGGTGATCGGTCTCGATTTGC
>JBQTHT010000256.1:0-2421 GCA_052389595.1 Nitrospiraceae bacterium | reverse complement strand
GTCATCGAACCCCGGCTGGAGCGCAAGCTGGGTCAGCTTCCCGCCGAGGTCATGGCCAAGGTGAAAGACGCCCTTCGCTTCGCGCTCGACCTCTAGCCCTCGCATCGGTTCCATCAACACGGCTCCTCTAAAAAGAGATCATGGGTTCGACAGGAGGCAACGTTGAAGCACGTAGCACATCGGTCGGCATGAGCGCTCCAAGCACACTCACAAGGAGACAGGCGCCGAATATGTTCACCAGCGTTTCGAGCGAACGAAATCGATCGTGCATGCAAGTCCCTCCAGAATGAAGTATTGCAACCAGAGTTTCGTCCACGAAAACGGGGCCAGAAACGGCAACTGGTCTCTTTTCATCTCATACCCTGCGCCCACTCGGCTTGCGGAATGAACTTTCTGTAGGCGTTCTCGATTTCTTGCGGTGACGGCGGTTCTTTCCCATCATGAACATAGAGCCAGGTGTCGATCGCGATCAGCTCAGCAAGAGAGAGACTGATCGGCGGCTTATGGATCTTCGGCATCGGACTTTCACGATCGTGGGTACCTCTCACGCCGAAGCCGGGGACTACGTAACAGGATGGGCAGATGTTCGATTCGGCCAGGTATTCGATGAGCGTTGTGGCATGCCCGCTGCTAGGAAATGCCTCCGGTTGGTCGGTATTGGTGGGCCTCTGTCGATAGTCGGGGCTCGCGAGGAGGCGCTCGATACGTTTGGTAAATCCATCAAAGAAATGTGGTCCGTATGGGGGACTCGGAGCGTTGTTCGATTTTTTGAAAAAGTCGTGGCAGAGAGTGCACTGAGCTCTGCCGACCCGAAATTCAGTTCGACTCGCTCCCTTCTCTCCAAAGATCAGCTTCTCGCCCAGTGCTGCTCGCTTCTTGACCGACATCGCTCTGACATCGACGATCTTTTTGTCAGGAGGCTCGGCATGCACTGGAAATGGCCAGAATCCGAAGCAGATCAAAGCGACGACTGCCAACCACGCAGCACCCATAGCAGGCAGGGCAAGGCGGCTGAACCTTAGACATAGAGAACAGGCCACGGTATAATCCCCGCACATTGGAGCAACCATTTAGAATGACCCTCCAATAGAATGACCCTCCAAACACCCGATCCAGTGATCGGAAAAATGGTTCAGCGCCTCCTCGCGGCGTTCTCGCCGGAGCGCATCTACCTGTTTGGGTCACAGGCGCGAGGAGATGCCGGTCCGGACAGCGACTATGATCTCCTTGTCGTCGTACGCACGTCGGCCTTGCCGCGGTATCGCCGCGATCAGGCCGCCTTTGAAGCCCTCCTTGGAATCGGAGTCGCCAAGGATGTGCTGGTCCTGACCCATGACGAATTCGAGCGACAGCGGACCGTCGTGTGCTCATTGCCGGCCACCGTCGAGCGAGAAGGAATCCTGCTCTATGCAGCCTGACAAGGCTGCCGTCGTCAGAGGCTGGCTCGGCAAAGCCGCCAACGACTTGCGTGGCGCCCACATCGACCTGGACGCCGACCCACCGCTGATCGAGGACGCGCTCTTTCACTGCCAGCAGGCGGCGGAGAAAACCCTGAAAGGCTTTCTGACCGCGCACGACAAGCCCTTCAAGAAAACCCACGATCTGGACGAGTTGGGTCGCGCCTGCCTGGAGCTGGATTCCACGTTGCACATCAGCGTGCAACCTGCCGCGACCCTCACGGTCTTTGCGTGGGAATTCCGCTATCCGGGAGATGCATTGGTCCCCTCCATGGCAGAGACGCGCGAGTATCTCACCATTGCAGAAGCGCTTCACGCGGCTGTCCTCCATCGGCTTCCCCCGCCCTGTTATCCGTAACATGCTCGGGTCACTCATTGCGGTCAGGCATGCGCATTGACTTAAGCGGTGCCAACCTTACTCGCCTGCTTGAGAAGGCTTGTGGCTTCTTGGTTTCCCTCTCCCAAACAGACCTGAGGCATTGCAAGAACTCCAAACAGGACTATCGATATTTGAAAAACGGGGCGGCTCGTTCTATTCACAGAAAAGTTTGCTCCCAGGAAAAGATAAAAGGGGTCGGGAGTCTTTGTTCGACGATAGTTGGCCATTAAGACTCCCGACCCCTTTGTTTTGCCCCTTTGTTTTGCCGCCAATGTTGAGATAATGTGTCCAGACATAAGCGAACAATTTAATGGTCAGTCCAACCGCGACCGCGTCGATGACCACTCGGCCCAGTTTTCCTGGACTGAAGCTTTCCATTGCTTCAGGAATCATTCCCCTCCTTATCCGCCCGTGCATGCAGAGCGGCGCGTCTGCGGCAATTCCCACCACCAGTGAATGCATCACCGACTTAACCGCAGCATCCGGTTGATTCCCCGCTGAAACTCTAAAGGCTCCGGACGGATTTCGGCCACAATGCCCTGCTGCTTTAGTTCAGAATGTAAATTTTCCATATACCGGTACGGT
>JBQTHT010000255.1:0-22034 GCA_052389595.1 Nitrospiraceae bacterium | reverse complement strand
CTTGATTCCATGGCAACCATTGAATTGCTGTACAAGATCGAAGAGGTCTTTGATCTGACCATTCCCGATGAGGATTTGCCGGGACTGGTGACGGTCGGCCATGTGGTGACCTATGTCACCATGAAAGTGAACTCAACTTCCGCTCAGCCTGGCGGCAAGCCCGCGGCAAACCCAAAGCCCAAGCAGTCCTGACCACGAGATGCTATCACCCAGAGCGGCATCCCCCATCTCTCTTGCCCGCATTCATGATCTCATCGGCGGCCAGCTCATCGGGTCTCGCGATGCGACGGTCTCAGGCCTTTCGAGTTTGGAGGAGGCTGGCCAGACGGACTTGGCGTATGTCGCTGTCGATCGGTTTCACAAAGTCGCCTCGGTCTCACGCGCGGGCGCGCTGATTGTGAACCGCCATATCGTGGAACTCGATCGCCCACAGATCGTCCTATCCAATCCCGCATACGCATTCGCTCAGGTCGCGCAACATTTTTTTACCCCGCCTCTTCGGCGACGAGGGGTCGCCGCTGAAACCGTGCGGGGGTGCGATGTGCTGATAGGATCGGAGCCGTCAGTCTGGCCTTTCGTGACTTTGGGGGATCGGGTCAAGCTGGGCAATAGGGTGACGCTCTTTCCCGGCGTGTTCATCGGAGATGATTCGGTCATTGGCGACGACACGCTGCTTTATCCCAACGTCGTCGTGCGGGAAGGGTGCACCATCGGTGCCCGCGTAATTATTCACAGCGGGAGTGTGATCGGCGGCGATGGATTCGGCTATGTCCAACATCAAGGCCACCATTACAAGATTCCTCAATTGGGTGGGGTCACCGTGGAGGACGATGTCGAACTAGGCGCCAACGTGACGATCGATCGAGCCACGCTTGGGCGAACCATTATCAAGCGAGGCACGAAGATTGATAATCTCGTACAGATCGCCCACAACGTTTCAGTGGGAGAAGACAATATCGTCGTCGCTCAGGTCGGCATTGCCGGGAGTACGACCTTAGGTCACCATGTTATGGTGGGAGGGCAAGCCGGATTGTCCGACCATATCCATGTGGGCGACAATGTCATGATCGCTGCACGCTCGGGGGTAACCCGTAATCTCGAGCCCAACCAAATCGTCTCGGGCGCACCCGTCATGCCTCATGAGGTGTTCATTAAAGCCCAGGCAATCATTCCTCGATTACCTGAACTACGGCAACGCGTCCGAGAACTGGAGGGTCGAATTCAGGAACTTGAAACGAGGGTGGCGGCGACACGGAAAAGTCGAAAGAAGAACCGGTAAGTCACCGAGGTTACGAGGCCTCCTTCACTTTCTGCAACAGCGCTCGCCAGAAAAATAACCTGGCCCAGAAAAACCCTGCCCACGGCATAAGGTAGGCTGCCACATAATAAACCTGCCCCATCATTGCACTCGCGGAAGATGCCGCGACCAGGATGAGGATGCCGGCCAGATATGCCGGGACAATCCACCGCTGTCTAAAAGCCGCTTTGGACAGAACGGGTTCTTTTTTCCATTTTGCCCGATTCGTTCGCGTGAATGTTCGCAATCGAGCGGCAAACACTGACGGATGTTCCCGTAACAGATACTTGTGGTAGCGGGTCTGGATCCAGCCGAACAAGCCGCCCAGCATCAACAGGCCGGTGCTTTGCACGAAGGTTGCCGAGGTATAGGTGTCGGTGGCCGTGACCTGGTACCCCAGTGCCGCTGTACCCGCCACCATGAAAATAAGACCGAGCAAGCCGGAGGGAAAGACTATATAGGCCTTAACATAATCATGAGCTTTATCGACGTGGCCTTCTGCTCGTTTGGCGCTGATCAGTTTAGGCATCGAACGAAGTTGGTGAGAATTATAGCGCTACCGGAATCCTGAGGGAATTTTAGTGGAATAAAAATACTTGCCCGAGTTCTAGTCCGCTTTCCTCATGAACCAATTCGCATGTTGAGTAAACGATCGCGCTTCAAGGGTCGTCATACTTGGATTGGACCGCAGGCTCATTCTCCGTTTCACTGACGTCTCCTTCCGGAAGACCTAAATGAGAAGAAGCATACACAGTTCGAGGAATCCTATTTTTGGCAACGTCTTATCTGTAAGACCATTGGCGCAGGTCAGGAAGGTACTCAACTATGAGGCGATACGTTCACATGATTTCAACAAGATCGTGTGCTAGTTCTAGACGACAGAACATCCCCACCGTAGTTGTTGAAAACCGTGCACGGGGAGAATACAGCTTCCGGAGTTAAGTGGGAAGGATTTCGCCGATCGTGGTCCGTTCGATCCGCCCTACATCAACCCATTGTTGCGCCATAGAAACCAGGGCCTCTAGGCGGGATTCCACGGCTTCCAGCCGATGTACGGCCAGTGAGATTTTTCGATACGCGGCGACCATGAGAAAAGTTCGCAACCCTTGCAAGAATTGCATGATCGTCGATGCATTGACCCTACGGGCTGCTTCATACAGCGCTTCCACCTCCGCGAGGATTGGTTCCAAGCTTTCTTGGGATAGAGGAGAGCCGCCGTTGTTTGTTTTCAAGGCCGACACTGTTTGAAGAATGACGGGAACGCGAGTCTGCACATCAACCAAGAAGTGCGTTTCTAAGTCATCCAGGTCTTTTAGGATCCGACCAATGGCATGAACATCGATCGGAGCCGTACTTCGTTCCTGTTCACTGTCTGCCCGTTGGATCACGGTTTCCAGCACATCTCTGATGGGTTCCATGGATCGAGTTCGAGCACGATGGAGTTCTCGCAAGGCATCCAAAATCGGCGGAGAACCTACACGAGACGGCGCAGCAACTGAATCCCTCCACTGCTTCTCCTGCGCATGATCGGTATGACCCGTCTGTCGAGACGTGTCGACACATACAGGAGGCTCTCCGGTAAGACGCTGAACGGCAGCCGCTATTCTCTCGAGGCCCTGGGACAAAGAAGAAAATTGATCTGCCGTCACAATGAAGCCTTGATTTCCCACCGCATGGAGAATTGGGACGAGACTAGAAGCCATCTGTTCGATGGTCGGCAACTGTACGGTGATCGCAGATCGACCGAGATTCGTAATGCCATGCAGAATGACATCAAGCAATTTGGCTCGTAATTGCTCTGAAGGTCGCCCTCCTAGCTTCTTAAGCACCGCCTGTATTTGACTCAGCCACTCACGAGCTTCCAGCGCAAACAGTCCTATGACTTCCTTTTGAAAACTGGCATCGTGGATTTCGTCCATGGTCGATCGTAGCAGTGGCGGTGCCGTAACTTCGTGCAGTGAAGAATCCTCTTGACCCTTCACAACCTTGCTCTCTACGATAGTTTGGATCTGGGTGGCAATCGCATCCAGGCTTTCAAGCAGAGCGGTAAACCCGTCCGAGGTCACTGCCGCCTTACTAATTGCTGGAACGATTGCAGCTATTGGCGCTGGAAATGTCACCCTATCCATCGCAGGTGGATCAATGGTTTCGATAATCGAGACATGAGGAGTCAGGCTCAGATCGAGAAGACGCGCGTGGACAGATGTGCGCTCGGAGCCATGACTTAAGCTTAAGACCGGCCGGAGCGGATAGCTGGGATTCGTCCGCGTGACGACGCCCACGTCGCCGGTATTCAACCGCACGGTGGTGCCAAGAGGATAGACCGACAGCTGTTCGACGAGCGCTTTGACCACTTCGCGAGGGAATGCGCTTCGTTCCGTAATCAGGAGTTCGCGCACCGCTTCATGCGGCAGCAGCCGACGCCGATAGGGACGAGGACTCACAAGCGCATCAAATACATCGACTACGCCGATAATTTGCGCGAATTCATTAATTTGTCGGCCCTTCAGGTTTCGTGGATATCCCTGCCCTGTCCACCGCTCATGCGCCTGCCGTACCACCTCGGCCAGCCACTCGTAATCACGACCTAATTGTTCGATCAATCGGTAGCCAAGCTCAGGATGTCGCTCGACAATTCCCCGTTCCTCAGCCGTGAGTCGACCGGCTTTGGTCAGCAAGGATTGAGGGACCGCAAAAAGACCGATATCGTGCATGAGTCCGGCAAACGCCAGGCGCCCAAGCTCGGTACCGTAATATCCCAATCCAATTCCGACCTTGGTCGTCAAAATAGCGACATTGACCAAGTTGGTGATGAGTGGGGGTCCCGGGGGACTGGAAAGTGCTTTAACGACCAGGTGATCGCCCCCGACGACGGATTGGACGATTCCACCCGCTATGCCTTCGATATCCTTCAGGGTCACGTCGCGCTGCTGTTGAATATCCTTCGCCAAGCGCGAGAGCTCCTCCACAGCCAGACCATACCAATTCTCGTTCCACTCGACAGAGGTCACGTTATGGGCGCCTTCCTTCTGCATATACGACATCGTCTGATCAGGTTCACCTTCACTTACATGACCGAGCCGGCATGTGCAACCGAGATACCGTCGATATCCCGTGCATTTTCCATAGACCCTAACAGAAGGCACAGATCACACAAGGAATTAATGAGCCTGCAGATACCGCGACTTCGCTCATAGATCGCATGCGCGGCATCCTTGGTAAAGATGTCCCGAGTGCACCCCGCCGCTCTCATACGAGCCGCGATGTAGTCTCGGGTCTCGTCGGCATTGAACGCCTCTAGATGATATCGGATTGCAATCCGCTGGTTGAGCTGCGCGATACGCTGCACGCGCATCTTCAACTCCGGTTGCCCCATCAGAACCAGCGTCAACAGGAATCGGTCATTGAGTTGAAAATTGATCAGTAATCTCAGTTCCTCAAAACACCGATCGTCGGGAATCGCTTGAACCTCGTCGATGACCAACACCGTCTCGAGACCTTGCTGATGATTGACAAGCAAGCGCTCATTCAAACGATGCAAGCATTCGACTTTGGAATCCGTGCCTTTCAACCCAAATTGATACAAGATCTCCGGAAACAACTGACTCTTTGGAAGCGCCGGGTTCGCGACCAGCGCGATGTCGTACTTGGCCCGCGGCAGGTCTAGAATCAACGCTCGGCTCAACAGTGTTTTTCCACAGCCAACCTCCCCCGTTAACATCACGGCTCCTTTTCTTGCTTGAATCCCATACAGGAGGCGCTGCCGCGCCGACTCGTGCTTGACCGATGGGAAATAGTACCGCGGATCGGGTACGTTGTCGAAAGGCGAAGCCTGTAAGCCCCAATACTGTTCGTAATGCATGGCGCCTCGTCGCTTGCGGCCGGTGCCGTCTCGAACTAAAATTGAACTCGGCGCAGCAGTTGATTAACGACCGACGGGAGAAAAGGAGGCGATGAGGAGCGCGGCTGACTACAGGACGACATATTCCTATCACGTAGGCAGGAGTTTCTCGATCGCCGCCCTCTCCAGCCGCCTGACTTCGATCCAGTGCTGCGCCATCGTCATCATCCCGTTCAGGCGAGATTCGACGGCCTCGATTCGTTTCGCTGCGAGCGCGATTCGACGCTGGGTCACGATGGTCACAAACGCCTGGAGCCCACTCAAGAACGTAAGAAGCGGACCCGCATCGGCCATGACAGCAGCCTCGCGCAGTCGCTGGACGGCATGTATCGTCTCATCCCAATTCTCATCCGAGTTGGACAGGGCGGGACGTTCAGATCTCAGCCCAGCGATTGCTTGAGTCAGATCGGGCAATTGCTGATGGATCAACTTAAGGAATTGCAGATCCGATCCGTCGAGATCATCAAGCAATGCATGAAGCTCTGGAGCATCAAGGGTGCTGTCGCGGATCAGAGCCTCCTCCATTCTGTGAATCACGACACCGACCACTTGTCTGTCGGCGTTCGGCGACTGACTCTGGCTTCGTTGGAGATCTCGCAGAGCGTGAAGAATCGAACGGGGTTCAACGGCTGGCGCCATTACCGTCTCAACAGGCGTCGTATCCTCAAACGAGGTTCCGGTGGCTTTGCCCAGCGCGGTCGTTACATAGCTTAGATTGTGGCGAAAGGCCGCCAGATCTTCGGAGACGGTCTGGCTGGAAGGGTTGCGCAGGCTCTCAAGAAACGGCAACAATGAGAAGGTAGCTCGTTCGACGTAGGGCAGGTCGACCGTTGCGGCCGACCCTCCTAGATTGGTGAGTCCATTGGTGATCGTTTCGACTAGTTTCGCACGGCGGTCTGTCGCAGGCCCCCTACCTAATTCATTCAATGCGGCATTGATTTGCCCCAGCCATTCACGGGCTTCCTGCGCAAAGAGCTCGACGAGCTCCTTATCGAAGGAGGTTCCCGTGGTTCTGCCGAGCACAATCGCAATGCAGTAAAGATTATGGCGAAACTCGGCAAAGTCTTTTGAGTCATAAAGACTCCCTGAACCCCTGACACCATCGAGGAATGGCAACAGGGCAAAGGTGGCTTGCTCGACCTCCGGCAGGTTGACCGTCGCCGCAGATCCTCCAAGGTTGGTGAGCCCCCGAACTATCGTGTCGACAAGCTGGACGCGTCGGTCTGCTAGAGGACGGCCTTCCAATTCCCCCATCGCAGCCTGGATCTGCTGGAGCCATTCCTGAGCCTCTTGGACAAAGAGCTCCAATAGTTCTTTTTGAAAGTCATCATCGCTAGTGAGATCGGATGCCATCGGTCAGCCTTGACCACATTACTTCCAGGAACCGCATGTTCCTTTCAAGGAGCCGAACCTATGGCTGCCCTTTTCCGCGACCGAGCTGTGACGCTAATCCTGCGATCTCGGATAACTTGCGAGCCATCTCTTCGAACCGTTTCGTTGCCTGTTGAGCGGCAAGTTCGGCCTCGGCTACGCGCGTGGTCAGCTGGCCCACCCGCTCTCGTTCGGCAGAGAGCTGGGACTCCATCGTTTTCACGTGGCCTGAAGAACGCTCTCCTTGTGCCAACCGCTGTGTGAGTTGAGTGACTTGTTGTCGCTCAGCTGCAAGCGACGCCTCAACCTCCTGCTTCATTCGCGCTGACGCTTGCTCGAACTCAGCCAACCGATCGCGAAGCGTGGCCCCTCGCTGTTGTTCTTCTGACAGCGCTGTTTCGAGTCCTCGGACACGCTCCACGGCCCGTTCTAGCTCAGTCATCTGCTGTACGAGCTGAGCCGCGGCGGCTCGTTCTGCGTTGAGTGTAGCCTCTAATTCCCGCACGCGCGCTCCCGACCGTTCGGCTTCGGCTGCTCGCTTGGCCATATGGCTTGCCTGCTCCTGCTGGGCTGCCAATAAACTTTCCAGTTCTTTCACGCGAGCTGCCTGCTTCACCGCATCGGTTGCGCGCTGGGTAGCCAGTTCCTGCTGGGCAGCCAGCAGGCCCTCCAGCTCCGCCGTCCGATTGGCTTGACGTTCGGCATTGGCTGCTCGACTGGTCGCTTGGATTACCCGCTGCTGCTCAGCGGCCAATAAGCCCTCCAATTCTTCCGTTCGAGCCGCCTGACGCTCCAAATCCGACGCTCGCTGAGCGAGTTTTGCCGTACGGTCCTTCTCGGTTTCCAGTGCGGTTTCGACTTCTTTCACTCGATCCGCCGCCCGACGCAAAGATTCAAGCTCCTCCTCGGTCATCCGGTGGACTTGAGACGATTCGGTTGCAGCGGCATTTAGCGCACTACTGGCCTCGACATGGACGGGAGAGCCTTGGCTTTGCCGCTTCGACAGCAATTCAAGCACTCGGTCCTTTAGCGATGTACCCTGGAACGGTTTCTTCAATACTCCATCAGCTCGGCATGATTCGGCTTGCTTGGTCACCTCATCATTGACAATGCCGGAAATGAGCAACACCGGCGTTTCGGCCAAACCCGCTTGGGACCGCACATACGCGCAAACTTCATAGCCGCTCTTGTCCGGCATGATGACATCCGTCACGATGAGATCAGGAAGTTCCTTACTTAAGCACATTATTGCTTCGTGCGCGTTGGCGGCGAGCGTGACGCCCATGCCTGCTTCGGTCAGAAGGCGTTCAGCGACCTTGCGCACAGCAATGCTGTCGTCAGCGATCAGGATCTTCGGCATCGACACCTGCTCCTTCACCGTTGATCTGTATCACATTCCTCGCGGGTCAACACGAGTTTTCCCTAATGTCGCCAGCGAATACACCGGAATTCGTTCCGCGCCATCCTGAAAGACGCCGATGGCGTCCGGGTCTTCACTCTGAATCGGTTGAACGGCGGACGTGTCGACCATACGCAACGAAGGGATGTCTGAATCAATGCGAATGACCATTGGACCATGCTCGTGCCTGGCAATCAAACACAGTGGCGTGTCCCCCCGCACGGCCACATTCAACCGCGCGGCCAAATCAAACACGGGAAGCAGGTCTTTTTCACGACGAGCGATGGCCGTGACAAAGGGAGTCTGACTTGGAACGGGCATGGTGTCCGGCCATGGAGCCACGCCTCCCACTTCCTCCGTCTTAGCCGCGAGGCGCCGCCCTCCGATGGAAAAGACGACTAGACCGCCTGAGCGACGAGTCTTATATTGAGGTCCACGGTGTGTTCTCAGCATCGCTTCTATCCTCCAACTGTGCAGGCTGCAAAAGCGTCGGGACCTGTGCGGACGGAGTGCCCGATGGAGTGGCCTCTATTGCGGCAGGCTGTTGGCGACGTTCGCTGATTCTTTCGATCGTAGCGATAGAGCGGTCATCGGACAACAGCCAGTGTGGATTGACGACCAGCGCCGCTGTTTCTCGAAAGAGAAACACGCCTTGAAACCACTCTCGTTCGCCACCGGAGAAATGAGGCGGTAGAGGGAGAAGGTGCTGAGAGTCCACGTCTCGGAGGCCGAAGACCTGCTCAACGGCAAACGCCCGATGTTGATGGCCATTCGAGCAGAGGATGGTTCGAGAATCCGCTGTGGAGTCTGTCGATTGAAGGCCTAATCGTCCCACGAGATCCGTGGAGGCATAGATAACACCGAGTGCTTCGACCCGCTCGTGAGCGCCCATTTCGTCCGGGGTGAGAATGCCTCGAATCCAATCCGCAGGCAGGGCAAGAGAGACTCGCCCAGCGGAGACGACCAGGAAGCTGGTCGTAAAAGCCACGGTCCGACGCGTCTTCGGATTGTGTCCACGGAGACTCATTCACCTCACTCACAGGCACTGGCAGCGGCTCATCAATTGGTAATCAAGCAATGGGAGTCTGAGCGCCGGCTTCATGGCCGATCCATCGCTCCACTTCCCGGATGAGTGAGCGCTCCTCCACCGGCTTGGCAATGTAGGCAGTCGCTCCGACGTTGATCGCCATTTGGCGGTGTTTCTCCCCAGCGCGTGTCGTCATCACCATGATCGGCGTCGCGCGGGTCTGCGGCCGGCTCCGGAGGGCTTGGATCACCTCAAATCCGTTGAGCTTCGGCATCTCTAAATCGGTGATGATCAAACGATATGTTTGGTCCGACGCTTTTCGGAGCCCTTCTTCACCGTCTACAGCGGTGTCAACTTGATATCCGGCCGTTTCAAGCATCTTGCCCACGAACTTTCGAATACTGAGCGAGTCATCGATCAGAAGAATCGGCAAGTCCCTCTGCTTTCCCTCACCCATGAGATCAGTCGGCACAGAGGCCTCCGGCAGAAGCGGAACGGAAGTTTCATCCGAGAGCGCCGCCGAATACTGGCTGTCACGAGCTGTGAGTCGGCCGATGTCTAGAACCAATACCACCCGTCCCTCTGGATCGATCGTTGCTCCGCCGAAGCAAGATCGACCGAACGGTTTGAGGGTGCCGAGAGTCTTAATCACGATTTCCTGTCGCCCCAACAATTCGTCCACCGCGAGCCCGAGGGGACCTGTCGCAGTGCGGACGATGACGATGGGAGTTCTGCCCTCGACAAGGCCTGATTCGCGGCGCAAGAGCGCTCGAAGAGGTTGGACTTCGATGGCCTCATCCGCAATATGAAGAACCGTGCGCTCACCCATATGTTGAATCGAGTTTGCCGAAGGCATCGTGACTTCGCGAACACTGGGAAGAGGGATGGCATACCGCTCGTTCTCGACTCGGACCATCAACGCAGTCGCAATCAGAAGGGTCAACGGCAAGTGGAGAGTGAATTTTGTGCCGGTTCCACGAATCGACTCCACCTCCAGGTGACCATTCATGGCCTCAATGACCCGTTTCACCACATCGAGCCCGACTCCCCGCCCGGCCTGATCTCCTACCTGATCGGCCGTCGAAAATCCCGGCAGAAAGATGAACTTGATCACTTCTTGCTCTGGAAGAGTCTCTGCGACTTCCGATCGAACGAGTCCTCGAGCCACAGCTTTGGCCTTGATCTTCTCAAGATCCAATCCCGATCCGTCATCTTCGACCTCAATGATGACGGCGCTGCCGCGATGCGCGGCGTGCAGGTAGACGCTTCCGGTCGAGGGCTTTCCATGCGCGACGCGCGTGGCGGCAGGTTCAATGCCGTGATAGACGGCATTCCGCACAAGATGAATCAAAGGATCGACTAACCGCTCGACCAAGCCCGTATCAACTTCGGTGTGTTCGCCGGAGGTCACCAAGGTGATCTCTTTCCCCGTCGCCCTTGCCATCTCGCGCGTCGCGCGTCGAAACCGGGTGAAGGGAGTGCCGACCGGAACCATGCGCGCTCGAGCAATTTCATCCCGCATGCCTAGGGTGAGTTGCTGGAGTTCGCTCATATCGTCATGCGCGCGTCTGATCGATCCGCTTAACTGCGACATTGATTCGCCGATGTCCGCAGTCACCTCACTGATGCGACGAGAGAGAATATTAAAATCGTCGTATTTATCGAATTCCAAGCTTCCGAAATCACTGAGTCCTGCTACAACCGGGCCCATCGCTTCTTTGCCGCTCGGTGAGGTTGACGGAAGCGTGAAGGCGTGTTTGTCTTCGAAAGTTCGAACCGAGTCGGTCAACCTGTTCTTGCAGGCCAACACCTGATTTGAAAGTTGATCCAAGACTATAAGTCTCTGCTCCAACCGACCTCGACCGATCACCAATTCTCCTACGAGGTTCAAGAGCCGTTCTAATCGATCGCGACTGACACGAATGACTTCACGTTCTTCCGTCCCTTTTGATTCCTGTGTCTTTGATGTTTCCGACTCTGTCGCACTTGTAAATTCTGTCGAGTCCCTGGACTCTGCCGTGTCTCCGGAGGTGGGTAGGTCGCGAACTCCTCCCGCGCTGGCCAGAGCATCCAGCTTCTTCAGGTCGCGCATGACCGCTGAAAACCTATGCCGCAATTGGTCAATTTGACTGGGGTCGCGGCGCATCAGAGTTCGCACGACGTCGACGGCACACAGGATGTGGTCCGTCAACCCTGGCAGTACGCGCATGCGCCCATCACGCACCGCTCCCATAAAATCTTCGATATGATGGGTCAGATCGCCGATTGCTTGAAACCCAACCGTATACGCCGATCCTTTCAGAGTATGAGCCGTACGGAAAAGCTGGTTGATGATATCGGAATTCTGAGTATCTTTTTCAAGACGCAGCAGCAGCGCCTCAAGCGTTTCCAAATACTCCTGTGCTTCCGGAGCAAAATAGGACAGCACTTCCGGATCAAGGGCTGGGATGAGATACGTGTCCAGCAAGGATTCAGAAGCAGCTACTTGCGGTTGATCAAGTTTTACAGATTCCGGGTGAACAAGCGCTGCACGTGTGGTCTGCACGACAGGTGGCTGCTGTGAGCTAAAGCCAGCCAGCGAAGACACTTCTCCCTTGGCCATTCGTTGCAAGTCCATAGTCACCGCCGGTATGTCGCGTCGGAGCCGATCAAGATTGCCGGGATCGCGCTTCATCAGAATCTTGATGAGATCGACTGCCTGTTTGATCGCCTGGATCAGACCGGAGGTTGTCTCTAGTCGCCCTTCTCGAACAGCCACCATACACTCTTCGATTGGATGAGCCACCTCGCCGATGACACGGAATCCCACCGTATTTGCCGACCCTTTGAGGGTGTGTGCCATACGGCAGAGCTGCTGGACGCTGTCACGATCCTGAGGAGTTTCGCTCAGCCGATGGAGCAGCGCATCCATCATATCCAGGTATTCTTGCGCTTCGGGAGCAAAATACGACAGCACCTCGGCATCAAGGTTGAGGACAAGGTAGTCTGCCGCCAGGAGACCATTGGATGAGGGTTCTTGAACCGAGGAGGCAGGAAGGAGACTTTCGCATCGTTGTCTCCATTCCTCCACCACGGCTCCATCCTCTGCTCCGCCCCCCCCGATAATGGCGAGCTGGGCGCGAAAGGCTGCGATAAGGCCGCGTAACTCCTCGACCGCCTTCGGCCACTGCCCCTGAGAAATCGCCGTTGCCTGCTCTAAGACGGTCTCCAAAAGTTCGCCCAACTTGGCGAGACCGGTAAAGCCATACAACGATGCAGCCCCTCGTAACTTGTGCCCGATCGCATGGTGTTCTTGCATGGCCTCCGCAGAGGGAAGCCGGTCATCGGACGGGTAGAGCGCCGTCCACAGGGTCGCCATGCCATCCGTGGCTTCGGCGACAAAGATGCCGACTAAGGCCTCGCGATCAAAAGCTGAGCTCATCAGTCCTGCTCCTACATTCTAGGACGAGGTGCTTTGCACCATGCCACCATGCACCTAGGCAATTTTGAACTGAGAGACGGAGGCATTCAGACCTTCGGCCAGTTTTGCCATGTCTTCAATCGTCACGCGCGTGGCATCGGTGGCTTTCTGTGTCGCAACGGCGCCTCCTGTAAAGTCCTTGATCGATCGGCCTACTTTGTCGGTTGACGATGTCTGGTCCGTAGCCGAATTAGCAATGCTTTGGGCCAGCTCTGAGGACCGCTTCGAGATCTCAGAAATTTCTTTGAACACGTCGCCGGTACGCAAGGCAGAAGCCGACCCGGCTTCCACCGCTTGAGTTTCATGTTCCATCGCAACCACCGCATCCTGTGTTTCTGTCTGAATCACTTTCACAAGGTCGGCGATTTCACGGGTGGCTTGTGTGGAGCTTTCCGCCAGCTTTCTCACCTGATCGGCGACGACAGCGAACCGTGCGCCTGCTTCTCCGGCGCCGGCCGCCTCGATGGCGGCGTTCAGCGCGAGCAGGTTGGTTTGCGACGCAATGTCTCGGATGGTGGACACGATTTGAGAAATTTCCAAGGACCGATCACCCAGGCCCTTGACCTGTTTGGACATGCGTTGCACCGCGCTTCGGATGCTGTGCATGTCGTGCACGGTTTCTTGCACCGCGACACTGCCTCGTTCCGTCGCCTGCAATACCTGCTTGGCGCTCTCGGACGAAGAGCCGGCCGTTTCGGCGACTTGACGCATGGAGACAGCCAGAGTTTCCACCGCGCCCAACGTTTTGACCGATTCTTCGGCTTGATGCTTCGCCGTGCCGGCCATCTGTCCTGCCGTCTCGCGCAGCGATCCCGCCGACTTGTTGACCCGCTCGGCCGCTTCACGCACTTGCTTCATCAACTGCGCAAACTTACCCAACATCAAGTTGAACGCGTCGGCAAGGTTTCCGAACATGTCGGCAGTCACTTCACCGCGCCTTGTCAAGTCACCTTTTCCTACGTCGGACACCAGCACGAGAAATTGCATCAGTCGCTTTTGCATGATGTCGCGTTCTTCTTCCGATTGAACCAGGGCGGTGATTCGGTCGAGCATGGTGTTAAATGACTTAGCCATGAGACCCAATTCGTCCGTGCCCTCCATCTTGGCTCGGGCTTGTAGGTTACCGGCTGCCGCTTGCTCGGCGACTTGCGCGATATGCGTCACGTTCTTGGCAAAGAATCGTGCCAGCAGCAATCCGACTCCCAACCCCAACGCCACGGCCACGACACCACCGAGGATCAAGAGCCATCGCCCGTTGCCGGCGATCGCTACGGCGTCTTCGTTCAGATCGTTGGCCACATCCTTCATATCCAAGACTTGCTCGTTATGCCGTTTAATCACCTGATCGAACGTGGGCGTGAGGTTGATCGTGAGCGCGAGCACCCCAAGTTCACGCATTTGGTCCGCCTGCTCCGCACTCAATCCTTTTTGGTCAAAACTGTCGGTGAACGCGCTGAGCGCTCCTTCAGCCTGCTGGAAATAAGTTTGAAGCGCCACCTTGAGGTGAGGCAGGTCTTTGGTCTCATCACGACCCGATCGCGCCGCGCGGAGGTCCGTCGCCTCATAGGCAGCGAAGGTTTTCATGATCAATTGCTTGTAGGGGGCGAGCTGAGTCAATTCTTGCTCAAAGTCCTTCTTTCGTGTGGAGTCCGAAATATCCAGAAGGAGCTCGTGATGACGCGTCAATGCCGTACCCATTTCATTGAAGTCGGCTAACGGCACCGCATAGGAGACGTACAGTACTTGAGATTGGGCGGCCAGTCGCTGCAGCACGACCGCACCGATCGACGTCATCGCCAAAATGATGACGCTGACTGCGCCGAATCCGACCATGAGTTTCGTGTGAGTACTGAGGTTTTGAAACCAGCTGTGGAACTGCCATTTCACCTTGGTCTGCCGTGCCATGTCGCTCCTCCTTCTCTCTTATCGCTCTTTACCCTTGAGCCGTTCTAGACATCGGTTCGATGCCACGTGGTACCTAGTAGTTGCCACCTGTCTCTACGCAAGCCAAGAGGGTCGGGACCTCCATCACCCCGCTCATTCGATCTTCGACCTGTAGGATTCGAGAAATGAATGGGTGTGCTTTTCCGGATGTCTGAGCCGGAGCTTTCAAAAACTCATTCTGATAGACGGTTCGAATTTCAGGAACTTGGTCCACTAGTACTCCGACTTGTTGGTGTCCATGTTGGATGACCACCGCATACTTGAGCGCCGGTCCCGTGTCGGGCAATCCCAGGGCAGGACGAAGATCAGCCAGCGGCATGACCAAACCTCTGAGATTGGCGACGCCAATCAAGGTTGAGGGCATGCCGGGCACAGGGGTCATTGTCTCCACCTCAAAGACCTCTCGGACATTCCGTAGGTCAATTGCGAACAGCTCGCCAGCCAACGTAATGAGACAAATCCGGAGAGTTGACTCTCCTTGAGCATGATCGGCGGAGGTATCAGTTCGTGGAAGGAGGGCCTGGGCATTGGAATTCATTGGGCAAACACTCCTAAATCCAGGTCAACCTAATTCAGCGCCTTCCTCACGGCAGCCAACAAATCTTCCGATTTGAAGGGCTTCACCACATACCCATTGGCACCCTGCTGTTGTCCCCAAAACTTGTCGCTTTCTTGGCCTTTGGAGGTACAGAGGACGACCGGAATAGTCTTGAAGCGGTCGTCATTCTTGATATCGCGGCAAGCCTGAAAGCCGTTACGACCCGGCATGACGACATCGAGAATGATGAGGTCCGGCTTATCGGTCGCCAGCTTGTCCTCGAGTTTTTCAGAGTTCGGATAGCTGACCACCGTGTGATTCGCAGATTTCAAATAGCCTTCAATCATTTGCAGTTCCGCGTAAGAGTCGTCCACGACTACAATCTTGCTCATGATACGTTCACCCTCCTTACAGGTTTACGGTTAAGCGCCGCTGCGACACGCGTCGTTGCGGTCCAGTCGAATGACTTAGCGCATCGGCATGATGATGCTGATGGCTCCGGCTAAGTCGCCTTCTTTCCACCCTTCCTTCTTCATACCGGTGATATCACGTGTCCCTTTGGGGTCTCCATGACAGGAGAGGCAAGAGGCCCCGGCATATTCCGGATCCATGACGCGCAACACCGGCTTTCCCGCCAGCATCGTGGCCTTGGAGTATTGCTGGCCCTTCGGATGCCTCGAATCGGAAAACATACGCAACACTTCCGCCTCAAAGTCATCAGGCTTGTTCCCTGGATTGCGGTAATCGATTCCGGTCAGTTTTAAGCGGATGCCCGTTTTTCGATAGAATCTCTCTCCGGACTTCCGCGCAAACACAGCCGGCAGGAATCCTTTAAAGCCGACCCCTTGTTTATTGATCACCGGTTGGGCTTCAGCCACGACTTCCCTTTCCGACTCCAATAAGCTCAGTAGAAGCCCTGCCTGGGGAATACCGGCTGGCCTGGTCAGGTCAATCTTCGTTTTGCCTTTGAATCGTTCGACGACTTGATTCCCCACAAAATCATCCGTGAAGCCTTTCCCCCCTTTGGACGCATCATTGATAAGTGCCTGATGCTCCGACACGATACCACGACCGACCTTGAGCAGGGTGATCAACAACTCCGCCGTTTCTGCTTCATCGCCGGCCTTGGCAGTGACGGGTGATACGGCCATTGCCAGCAGCCCGGTCGCGATCACAAATGCCGATAATCGAGTTCTCATAACATCCTCCTTGAAATGGTCACGGCTGATGCTTGCATTTTCAGTCTATCTCGTTGTGATCCCTTGGCAAGGTGCGCGGCCATTCGTTGAACGATGAGTCGGGCCGTATTCTTGATTGATCGCTCAATCAGCGCCCTTTCGGTCGATCATCCGGTCCAGCAACTTCTATGCCTTATTAACTCAGCACTTAGAACGTTTTCGGCCTATGGGTCATAACAGACGCAAACCTGCGCAAATATAACGGTTTACTAGCAAACGATAGCACGTGCTGGTAGATGTGATAGTGACTGAGGCAACCGTGAATGGAGGCGAACGTCCCTTATTGGTCAGTATCCGACAATTTTTTGAACTGCCGGGTGCGCTTCGTGAATTGCAGGAGGTCTTGGAAGGTAGGTACCATTGAAGGCATGGATCTTAGGCGCGCGGCGCCTATGGACCGGGCAGTTTAGGAAGGAATCTAGGTGCGATGGAAACCACGGTCTGTGAAGCGGACAGCACAGAAAATCTGTGACCACTCATTGACTTAATCTTTAGTACCTCGCGTTGCCACTCGTTTCGTGTTGTTCCGATGTTCCCATCGCGCAGTGCGATCAAGCCCTGCCTCCACGCATCGACCGACAAGCCGGCCGATCATAGCCCCGATCTTAGTATGGGTGCCGCTGTATTGGATTTTATATCTCCCCCGAAGGCGGCAGACAATGACTACCGCATCTGTGCCGGTTCCAGTGGCGGCGCCACGGCCGGTCCAACTGGGCACCGCTCGATTTCCCAGTGCCGCCGTTTTACTTTCAGTCACAACCTGCACAGCCCCCACCATCGCCGAAATCGACAAGGTTCCATTCGTCACGAGAATGATGTTAATGGTTCCCGCTGTGCAGCATCGTCGCCCCAAACCTTTGAAGGACACCGATTCGCCGGCCTTTACTGCATTAGTCACACCGACGGTACAGAAACATTCGACCCAGAGACCGTTGGACTCTTCGCGGAAAGCCACCAACTGCTTCATGGGAACAGCCGTCATGAGACCAATAGAGGGGACCGCCGCATCGAGTTCCGAGGCGAGCGATCCGAGGTAACGAGCCGGACTTCTCCAGGTCACTCGTTGTGATCGTCTGTTGGAAGGTTCAGATGGTCGAGTCGCCGGGTTCGCTGCAACCTGGTGGTTGAGGATGGAGCGTGCGCGAACCAGCCCACCGCCGAGGGGTGCGGAAGATAACACCCGATGGACTGCGCCCAGATCGATCACCAAGGTATCACGGGTAATGCGATACTTCACGTGGACGCGATTCCGTGTCGATCGGTTCATGTCATGAGTGAGTCAGTTTAGAAGGTCTCTGAGCACAGCGACGAGCCGTTCATTGTCCCGCCTCTTGCGGACGGCGATCCGAATGGTGTGGCGGTTGAGTCCGGGCGTCGACGAGCAGTCCCGGATTAGCACGCCCTTCCGTCGAAGCGTGGCTGTGACCTGATTCGCCTGGTGCGACCGGGGTAGTTCCAGAAGCAGAAAATTGGCCTGTGAAGGAAATAAGGTCAATCCTGGCACAGAACCCAACTGTATCGTGAAGCGAGCCCGTTCGCGCTCCATCGCCAGAAGGCTTTGCCTGGAATGTCGCTGATCCCTGAAGGCCGCCTTCGCAGCCTCCTGAGCCAGCGCATTAACGGACCAAGGTGGCTGCAATTCCCTCACTAGACAAGTCACTCGCTCGGAGGCAGCCAGATATCCAAGGCGAAGTCCTGGCAACGCATAGAATTTCGTGAAACTCCTTAGTATGATCAGATGCGAATATAACGTAAGTGCGTAGAGCAGCGATCGCTCTTCACAATACTCAACGAACGACTCGTCCAGGATAGTCCAAATCCCCACGCGATCAGCTTCCCGCACCAGCGTGAGCGCTTCGGTAACCCCGCAAGCCTGGCCGGTTGGACTATTAGGATGACAAAAAAAGATTGCGTCAATCGGCCTTCGACCCTTGCGGCCGGACCGGATGAGTGCAACAGCTTTTTCCAGCGGCGGTCTATAGTCCTCGCTCCGTTTGGCCGAAAGGGTTGTGGTTTGGCCTCCGGAGCGTACGACCGCACGGGCATATTCCGAGAAAGTCGGGCCGATAATCAATGCCCGCTGGATCGCGAGCGCACGGGGAAGCAGATGAATCAGTTCGGTTGATCCGTTGCCGACGACCACGTGTTCAGGCGAAAGCTTCCACCGCGCTGCGAGAACTTCTCTCAACGTCCAACATGCGGGATCCGGATAATGGGCCAGGAGGGGAAACCCTCGCGCAATTGCGCGACGAACACCTGGGGCGGGCCCAAGAGGGTTGATGCTCGCACTGAAATCGAGAATAGCGCCGACGGATGTCCGAAGCTCACGCGCGACAGCATGAACGTTGCCGCCATGACAGTTCTTCATGGTCGCAGCCACAGCAATGCCAAGGCGCCGACGAACGCGATGAGATAGGCGGTTTTCACGAGCGTCAAAGCTTGTTCGATGTGCCCCAGCGCCAAAGGCTCGAGGGCATTCCCAAGGCACGGCCGCTCACTCACTATTCCATCGTAGAAATTGACGCCTCCGAGCTGGACACCCAAGGCGCCGGCCATAGCTGCCTCCGGCCTGCCACTGTTGGGACTGGGATGTTTGTGTCCGTCGCGCATCAAAATCTGCCGGCTTTGTCGGAAGGATTTCCTACCGTGCAACGTCAAGCCGGCGGCGATCGCCAGGAGCCAGGCAGTTATGCGAGCAGGGACCCAGTTCACTACGTCATCCGATCGAGCGGACGCCCATCCGAAGTCTCGATACCGGTCATCGCGGTGTCCGACCAGGGAATCAAGCGTATTGATCGCTTTGTAGGCGAGTGCCAAGGGAGCGCCGCCGATTGCCAGATAGAACAACGGAGCGATGACACCATCCGATGCGCTTTCCGCGATGGTTTCAACCGTGGCACGCACCACGTCCGCCTCAGACAAGTTCTCCGTGTCCCGGCCAACGACGCGTGCCACCGCCTGCCGCGCCTGCGGAAGCGCACCGGTCTTCAACGCGTTCGAGACCGCGCTCACATGATCCACAAGATCCCGCCACGCCAATGTACTACATGCAAGGAAAATGGCGACTCCTCTTCCAACCCATTCATGAACGTTGGTCGCTACCACAATCAAGAACCATCCGGCGACATAGGCAACCACAGGGAGACCGACGGCGAGGACGATGCCTGCCCATCGGAGCGCCGATGACGTCTGACACATCGGCCTCGCTCGACGCTCAAACCAGGCAATCGTGCGTCCCATCAGACGGACGGGATGCGGAAGCCAACGCGGATCTCCAATCGCGGCGTCGAGCGCACCGGCCAGGACGAGGTCTCCGCCCATCATCGCAAGCCGGCCAAGAGAGGCGTCGCGATGAGAAATGTGATTTCAGCTACTTCATTGGTTGCTCCGAGCGTATCCCCCGTGATGCCGCCAAGCAATCGTTGATAGAAGCTGGTCAGCATCCGGCTAAGGATGGCCCCAATGACAATGCTCGCGAGCGCTCCCCGCCATCCAACTGCCCAGAGCAGCGCACCACTCACCACGAGGGTTGCTCCGACCGCATGGCGCGCGGATAGGTGTATGAGAAACGGAGCAGCCAACCCGCCTTCAGCCCTGGCGTAAGGAGCGCCCCATGCTCCCACGACCATCGCCCATCGACCGACCGCCGGCATGCACAACAACACCGGCATACGCATCGATTCAGGAAGAACCACGAGAGCAGCGTAACGCAGGATCAGAGAGAGGAAGAGCCCTGTGGCACCGATGGCCCCAATCCTGGGATCGCGCATGATGGTCAATCGATCGGCCGCGGTGCGTCCCCCTGCAAGGCCATCCAACATGTCGGCCAGTCCGTCCTGATGCAGACCTCGAGTCAGCCCGATCAGCAACAGGATCAAGAGCGCGCTCTCGACTTCGCGAGACAACCACCTAACCAACACGGAATCGGCGGTGGCCAACAGTCCGCCGAGCAGCAGCCCGATGACTGGATACCAGACCATCGAACCGGCCAGCTCGTTCGGCGCCGGTTCATGGTGGCTTCGACTGAGTGGGACCGCCGTCAGAAACTGCCAGGCAAAGAGAAAAGGCCGCATCACGTCTGTCATCCGCCACGCTCCGACACACCAGCTTCATCGAACGTAGCCATCTCCGTCAGGATCTTGATCGCCGCACAGACGAGACTGATCCCAAGACAGGCGCCGGTGCCTTCCCCCAGACGAAGATCAAGATCGAGGAGCGGTTTCAGGTTCAAGTGATTCAGAATGGCCCGATGGCCCCTTTCGACCGAACGATGTGACGCGATCAGGTAGTCTCGGCAGAGCGGCTGCAGCCCCACTGCAATCAGCGCGGCAGCTCCTGCGATGAAGCCGTCCAGGACGACCGGAATGCGCGACGCGGCTGCGCCAAGGATCAGTCCCGCCAGGCCGCCGATCTCCAAACCACCGACCTTGGCCAACGTGTCGATGGCATCCTTGGGATCAGGGCGATGCAGGTCGAGCGCGCGATGAATGACATCGATCTTGCGCGCATAGCCGGCATCATCGATCCCTGTTCCTCGCCCCGTGACCTCGGCGACCGACTCACTGGTCATCACCGCAGTGATCGCCGAACTGGCCGTTGTGTTCCCGATTCCCATATCCCCCGTGCCGATCAGGGCGATCCCCTGCTGAGCCGCTTCAGCGGCCAGCTCTACACCCGTCATGATCGCCCGCTCGGCGTCATCACGGCTCATCGCAGGTTCCGACAAGAAATTGCGTGTTCCCGACGCAATCTTTCTGTCGATCAGTCCCGGGAGCGGGCCGAACTTGTGCGCGACCCCGATATCGACGACACGGACATCGATCCCGACATGACGCGCAAGAACATTGACACCGGCTCCGCCGCGTAAGAAGTTCAAAACCATCTGGGCGGTGACCTCGCTTGGGTAAGCGCTGATCCCCTCGACGGTCACACCATGATCGGCCGCAAAGGTGAAGACGACCCCTCGGGGAACCTTGGGGTATCGTTCGCCGGTGATGGCGACATACTGAGTCGCGAGTTCTTCCAAACGCCCTAAGCTGCCGAGTGGCTTGGTGAGCCGGTCGAGACGCGCCTGCGCATGACTCATTGCTGCAGGATCCGATCGTCGAACTCGACTCACCATTTCGTTCAGCGTCATAGCCTTCCCCCTACCTATTTCAGACGAAGCGCCTGGCCACACATCACAGCGTAGACTTCATCGGCTTCGGCGGCGACCTGCTGATTGACTCGTCCAGCGAGCTCGCGAAATGCTCTACTAAAGCGGTCAACCGGCACCAACCCCATGCCAAGCTCATTGCTCACCACAACGATCGTGGCGGAAGTCAATCGCATCATTCGGAGCAGTTCATCAACCTTCGCCGAAATCAGCCCTTCTGCCATACCGGCTTCACACAAATTGCTCTGCCAGAGCGTGAGACAATCCACCACTATGGCGCCATACTGCCCACCGTATTTCTCGAACCACGCGCTGAGATCAATGGGAATCTCGGCCGTGACCCAATCGGACGGCCGCACTCGTTGATGTCGGCCAATCCGCTCGGCCATTTCTTCATCCAGCGGTTGTCCGGTCGCAACAAAGGCCCGTTTCCCACTTTTCCCGGCAAGGCTCAGGGCAACATCGCTTTTTCCCGATGAGGCTCCACCGACAACCAAGAGGAGCTTTCCTTGTCTGACCTTTTTCCGAATCCGCCTTACTGGCCCCATCGCTTCACATTCCTTGCGCGACAATGGTCTCGATGGCCGAAAAGTCAACGTGCCGCTCCACGAAATCCGCAAGGTCGTCCAAAGACTGATCAAGCGTTCGCCTCACTTGGACATCGAGTGGCCGCCAGCCTCGACGAGCGCGAAGCCCGTTCAGAA
>JBQTHT010000254.1:0-20984 GCA_052389595.1 Nitrospiraceae bacterium | reverse complement strand
AGTTTCATCTTGTCATGGCGCGAGGCTAGAGACAATGGGCAGGAGTTCCTTTCTCCTTCCTCTAGCCTATCGCCTCTCTCCCCTGGCCCTTCCTGCTGGATGCTGACGGCTGACCGCCGATGATTTCTTCCACGAGCTCTCGCGTGCGTGCCGAGAATTCATTGCGCGATACGATCTTGGTGACCATCAGCTCTTTGGCCCGCTTCCAGGTGTCGACTTCCTCATGGTTGGCGAAAGCTAAAATGGGACTTGCACTGAGTCGTGAGTCGGCCTTCAGGGCTTCCAAGGCGAGGAACGCGTCGAGCGTGACGTCATTCATATTAAGAATGAGGGCGGAAGGACTCAACGATGCCGCTTTCTGCGGCACCTCGTCCTGAGTGCGAGCACGCTCCAGTTGATAGCCCCTGGGCAGCAGGGCATCACGAATCTTGGTGTAAAAAAATATGTCGCTCACCGCCACCAAAACGGTCTTCGTATTCGTAGGAGTCATGGAGGTCAAAAAGTTCTCAGTTGCGGGTTGTTAGTTTTGGTCAATTCAGTGAGCTGATCAGCCGGCCTAGGGCACGCTTTGCCAATGCATACTCGGGGTTGAGCGTCAGCGCCTTCTTATAACTGTCGATGGCTTCCGTCCATTGACCTTTCCGCTCGTAGACGCGACCAAGATTTAAGTGAGGGAAGGCCGGGCTTTCATACCGTTTCGCGTGCATCGCCCGTTCAAACCAGGGAATCGCTTCATCAAACTCGCCTTTCTCGATCAGATAGGCGCCGATATCGTTGTAGGGATTGCCGAACTCGGGGTCGTGCAAAATGGCCTTCTGGCATTCATCGATGGCCTCATCCAGCCTGCCCATAAAGCTATAGGTCCATCCCAAGAATGTGTACGCTTCCGCCGTGGGGTGCATGGTGAGCGATTTCTTGTAGAGATTCACCGCCTCTTCCAGTTCACCCTTCATCTGGCGCTCATAGGCGTTTTGAAACAGAGTCCAGGCCTCCTTCTTGTCTTCCTCACTGCCACCACCCTGTATGAGAAAATCTTGAATATCCATGGGATCACAATCAAGAGTCTTTAGCGAACAGCTGGTGGGAAGTCGTCCGATCTGACGGGCCATCAGCTATAGGCCATACGCCATACGCTCTTGTCCGCTACTCCTGCTTTAGTTTCTTTCTGATTAATTCCGCGCCGTACCGTCCAGACAGCAGCATTGAACCAAAGGCCGGCCCCATCCGCGGAGTGCCGTGCACGGCAGCGACTGCTAATCCTATCACGAAACAGTTCGGATAGACCTCCCCGGTACGGTCCATCACTTCTTCCTCCGATCGAGAGACCCACATCGCGCCGTTGCCCGGGACGGACTGATACAGATTCCGCTTGTGGAGCAGCTC
The DNA here is from genome assembly GCA_052389595.1 of Nitrospiraceae bacterium. Classification (GTDB taxonomy): domain Bacteria; phylum Nitrospirota; class Nitrospiria; order Nitrospirales; family Nitrospiraceae; genus JBQTHT01. Next base: position 19,601 of record JBQTHT010000254.1, on the reverse strand, counting down.
GACCACCACCGCATCATGGCCTGTGGCATCGACGACGAGGGTGCTCTCCAGGGCGATCGGGTCCACGTGAATGATGTCATGCCCCGCCATCTCAGCCGTCGTACTGTTGACGACGACACCCTCCAGCACGCCATCCCTGCGGAGAATCAGATCCACCACCCGAGTCAGGTTCATGATCTTGGCACCGCCCTTGTACGCGGCAGCGATCAATGCGCCTGTCGCGTGTGGGGGGTCCACGATGTACATCCCTTCGCAGTCCTTGACCGGCTTGCAGGGGACGCCAATCTCTTCAAGAATGTCATTGGCCGGAGCGCAGATGGTCGCTTTGTTCATCAAATACCCACCGGACCAGAACCCCCCGCCCAACGCGAGGCTTTGCTCGACCACGAGCGTGCGAAATCCCATCGCGGCCAGGTCATGGGCACAGATCAAACCGGATGGCCCCGCCCCGACGATGATCACATCGCTCTCGATGAGCTGATCGAATTCCTTATAGTATTCCCGCGCAATATGACGGGTGATATCGCGTTCGCGTAGCGGCGCGGGTTTGGGCTTAGCCATAAAACTACTCCTTGCGAAGAAGCCTTCAGCTATCAGTATTCAGCTCATCAGTCATCGCTGATTGCTGACAGTAGTCTAGAGATATATTTCTGCCCCTGATTTCTTGAACTCTTCTGCCTTTTCCTTCATGCCCACTTCGATCGCCTGCTGCTCCTCCAGATGCTTTTGGGCTGCGTAGTCGCGCACGTCCTGCGTGATCTTCATTGAACAAAAGTGTGGGCCGCACATCGAACAGAAATGGGAGACCTTCGCGGCATTGTCCGGCAAGGTCGCGTCATGGAAGCTGCGGGCGGTATCCGGATCGAGGGACAGATTGAATTGATCTTCCCACCGGAATTCGAACCGGGCTTTCGACAGCGCATTGTCGCGGACCTGCGCGCCGGGGTGCCCCTTCGCCAGATCGGCGGCATGCGCGGCGATTTTGTACGTGATTACTCCGGCCTTCACATCGTCACGATCCGGAAGTCCGAGATGTTCTTTCGGCGTGACGTAGCAGAGCATGGCGCAGCCGTACCAGCCGATCATGGCCGCACCGATGCCGGAGGTGATGTGGTCGTAGCCCGGCGCGATGTCGGTCGTCAGCGGACCGAGTGTGTAAAACGGCGCTTCCTGGCATTCTTTGAGCTGCTTTTCCATGTTGACCTGAATGAGATGCATGGGCACATGGCCCGGTCCTTCGATCATGACCTGCACGTCGTGTTTCCAGGCGATCTTGGTCAGTTCCCCCAGCGTCTCAAGTTCCGCAAACTGCGCTTCGTCATTGGCGTCGGCGATGGAGCCGGGGCGTAGCCCGTCTCCCAGGCTGAACGACACGTCGTCGGCCTTCATGATCTCGCAGATGTCTTCAAAATGCGCGTAGGCGAAATTCTCCCGGTGATGCGCCAGGCACCACTTGGCATGAATGGAGCCGCCGCGCGACACGATTCCGGTCATTCGGTTCGCAGTCAGCGGGACATATCGAAGCAGCACTCCTGCGTGGATGGTGAAGTAGTCCACGCCCTGCTCGGCCTGCTCGATCAGCGTGTCACGGTAGATCTCCCAGGTCAGCTCTTCAGCTTTTCCCCCGACCTTTTCCAAGGCTTGATAAATAGGCACGGTGCCGATGGGCACGGGAGAGTTGCGGACGATCCATTCGCGGGTCTCATGAATGTTTTTCCCCGTGGACAGATCCATCACCGTGTCGGAGCCCCAGCGTGTGGCCCAGATCATTTTTTCGACTTCTTCTTCGATCGACGAGGCGATGGCTGAATTGCCGATGTTCGCGTTGATCTTCACGAGAAAGTTCCGGCCGATAATCATCGGCTCGCTCTCAGGGTGATTGATGTTGGCGGGAATAATGGCACGGCCGCGGGCCACCTCATCACGGACGAATTCTGGAGTGATGCGGTCGGGGATGCGCGCTCCCCAGGCTTGCCCTAGGTGTTGCTCAACGCCTCCGCCATGGCCGTTAGCCGAAAGCCTGATCCCGCGCGCTCGCTCACGGGACTGGTTCTCCCGAATCGCGATGTATTCCATCTCCGGCGTGACGACACCTTTTCGCGCGTAATGTAGTTGCGTCACGTTCGCTCCCTGTTTTGCCCGCAGGGGATTGCGAATGTGCTGAAAGCGCAGCTCGGAGAGTTTCGGATCGGTCGCGCGCAAACGTCCGTAGTCCGAGGACACCTCGGGCAGTTCGTCCACATCATGCCGGGTGAGGATCCAGTTTCGGCGGAGTGCTGCCAAGCCTTCGCGGATGTCGATCTTTACCGTGGGATCAGTATAGGGCCCAGAGGTGTCGTACACGGTGATGGGGTCGTTCGGCGCCGGCGCGCCTCCATTGGCCGAGCGAGTGGGCGTCAGGCTGATCTCACGCATAGGGACCGAGAGACCGGGAGTGGTTCCTTGGATATACACTTTTCGAGACGCAGGTAACGGGGCGGTCGAAAGCGACGAGGAAGCCGGCTTGGGGTGTAGGTCGTTCATGAGAAGATCCTTTCTGCTGCAGCGATGGAACGCTCGTACCAAAAAAAAGCCGCACCAACAGCAGGGTGCGGCTTAGTCGTCTTCTCGATGACCCGATTGACCGCTTCCCTACGCTGGTATTATCCAGGTCAGGTTCTGAGGGTCGTCCGTCTCGGACTCTCAGCCTCCGTAAGGCTCCCCTAGCTATGTGCGATGATCGTAGTCCGCAACACAGTGCTTGTCAACGGCCATTTTGGCCTACCCGTAGGGCTCCATATGCCATGGAGTGTAGGTCTTTCTCGCACCGGTTTCGTTGATTGTCCCAGAGCTGCTGGCGTAGAATGATACGTTACGGATTCTGATCATTCGAGGTGAGATCGTGGGAACAATTGGGTTATTGCCCAGACCGGTGACTGACTACCAGACATTGTCTGCCGACGAGTTGTTCAGTCGGACTGCCGAAGCCAAGCAGGCGTTGGGCGACCGTGTCATGGTGTTGGGCCATAATTATCAGCGGGACGAAGTCATCGCGCATGCCGACTTTCGCGGGGATTCCCTCCTGCTCGCGAAATTGGCGGCGGAGCGATCCGAACGGCCCTACGTGGTGTTCTGCGGCGTGCATTTCATGGCTGAGACCGCCGATATCCTGAGCCGGTCGAATCAGACGGTGATCCTGCCCGACATGGCCGCCGGCTGTTCAATGGCCGATATGGCGGCTATCGAACAGGTCGATCAGTGCTGGGAGACATTGGGACGTCTCGTGGCGGTTGAGGACACCGTGATGCCGGCCGTCTATGTGAATTCCGCGGCGGTGTTGAAAGCATTCTGCGGCGAACACGGCGGGATCACGTGCACGTCCTCGAATGCGAAAGCCGTGATCGAATGGTCCTGGGCCCGACGCGAGAAGATTCTGTTCTTTCCCGACGAGCACCTCGGCCGCAACACCGCCAACAAAATGGGCGTGCCGCGTGAACAGATGATTGTCTGGGATCCGTATCAGCCCCGGGGCGGCAACTCAGTCGAGGCGATCCGGAAGGCCAGGCTGATTCTCTGGAAAGGCCATTGCAGCGTCCATCAGATGTTCCAACCTGCGCACGTGGATTATTTTCGCGCGCAGTATCCGGACGGCAACGTCATCGTGCATCCGGAATGTCACGAGGATGTCGTGAATAAGGCCGACCTGTCTGGTTCGACGGAATTGATCATCCGCACCGTCAAAGCCGCGGCTCCCGGAACGACGTGGGCGGTCGGCACAGAATTGAATTTGGTGAATCGTCTCAAACGAGAGGAGGCGGACAAGCGGGTCTTTTTTCTTTCTTCCACCGTCTGCCAATGTGCCACCATGTTCCGCATCGACGGCCCCCACCTCTGCTGGGCGATGGAAAACCTCGCCGAAGGGCATGTCGTCAACCAGATTGTCGTGCCGGACGACGACAAGACCTGGGCCAAAATCGCCCTTGACCGCATGATGGCGATCAGCTAATAGCCTCCAGTGTTGAGTATTGAATTGTGAGTGTTGAGTTGAAAACTAAAAACTCACAACTCACAATTCAAAACTTGTTCTCATACCATGGACTACAAAGCCACACTGAATCTGCCTAAAACCGATTTCCCGATGAAGGCCAACTTGCCGCAGCGGGAGCCGGACATGCTCGCCTGGTGGGAGCAAGAGCGGCTCTACGAACGCATTCAGGACGCTGGGCGGGGACGACCTCGCTATGTCCTGCACGACGGACCTCCTTATGCCAATGGTCGTATCCACATCGGCCATGCCCTCAATAAAATTTTGAAGGACATTATCGTCAAATCAAAAACCATGGCCGGCTACCACGTGCCCTATGTCCCCGGCTGGGACTGTCATGGTCTCCCTATCGAACATCAGGTCATGAAAGAGTTGGGCGACAAGAAGAAGAATCTGGATACGTCGGCCATCCGCCGCCTGTGTCGTGATTATGCGGAGAAGTTTTACAAAATTCAGCGGGAGGAATTTCAGCGGCTTGGAGTGTTGGGAGATTGGCGGCATCCGTACCTCACCATGGATCGAGCTTACGAGGCCACCATCCTGCGCGAGTTCGGGAAGTTCGTCGAGCGGGGAGGAGTCTATAAAGGGCTCAAACCTGTTTTGTGGTGCACCGTGGACCAGACTGCTCTGGCTGAGGCTGAAGTTGAATATGAAGACCACACTTCGCCGTCAATCTATGTGAAGTTTCCCCTCATAGGGTTGCCCGGCCGGTTGAGTTCTTCCTTTCCGGGAGTGTCGTTTCCATCGGAAATACAAAACGTTTCCGTGGTTATCTGGACCACTACCCCCTGGACTCTCCCGGCTAACCAAGCCGTCTGTCTTCACCCTGACATTGCCTATGCCTTCATCCAGGTTGGATCTGAGATGCTGGTGATCGCTGAGAAGCTGCTCGATTCGGTGACCAAAGCCTGCCAGCTTGGTGACTACAAGGTCCTGGGCGTGAAGAAAGGTGGAGACGGATTCGAAGGGCTGGAGACACAGCGTCCGTTGACCACCGGTTTATCGCCGCTTCTGTTGGGCGATTTTGTGACCTTGGATCAGGGGACCGGGTGCGTGCATATCGCGCCGGGTCACGGAATGGAAGACTACATCCTGGTCTTGAACCACAATGCGTCGGCATCGCCTGGGGAACGGCTCGAAATCCTGGCGCCGGTCGATGATGGAGGACGATTCACAGAGGTCGTCAAGGACTTTGCCGGCCTGCATGTCTTCAAGGCCAATCCGAAGATCGTTCAAAAGCTTCAGGAGAATGGCCGATTGCTCGGGCATGGCTCGCTCAGTCACACGTATCCCCACTGTTGGCGTTGTAAGAATCCTGTGATCTTTCGGGCAACCGAACAATGGTTCGTGTCGATGGAGATCAATGACCTCCGCCGTGACGCGCTGGCAGAGATCGAGCGGGTACGTTGGATTCCTCCATGGGGGAAGGATCGCATCAAAGGGATGATTGAAAACAGACCGGACTGGTGTTTGTCGCGCCAGCGAGTGTGGGGCGTTCCTATCCCCGGTTTTATGTGCAGCGCATGCAAAGAGGTTCTGGCCGATCCTAGAGTCATCGACCATGTCGCCGCGCTGGTGGAAGTGCACGGGGCAGATGTGTGGTTTCAGAAATCAGCGACGGAACTCCTGCCGGTTGGAACTATTTGCCCCAAGTGTCAAGGCACGGTCTTCGAGAAAGAACGGGACATCCTCGATGTCTGGTTCGAATCGGGAGTCAGTTACGCCGCGGTGCTCAAACCGCAGAAGTGCTGGCCGGCGGATCTGTATCTCGAAGGATCGGACCAGCACCGTGGATGGTTCCATAGCGCGCTGCTGGCCGGTGTCGTGACCGATCATCGCGCGCCATACAAGTCAGTCTTGACGCATGGATTCGTCGTGGACGGGGCGGGAAAGAAGATGTCCAAGTCCGCCGGCAACGTGGTTGCACCGCAGGATGTGATCAGACAGTCGGGCGCCGAAATTCTTCGTCTCTGGGTGTCGGCTCAGGACTATCGCGAAGATCTCCGCATCTCGCAGGAGATTTTAAATCACCTGATTGAAACCTACCGGAAAATCCGAAACACCTGCCGATTTCTGTCGAGCAATCTCTACGATTTCGATCCCGTTGGGCATCGCGTTCCGTATGAGCAGTTGTCTGAACTGGATCGCTGGGCTTTGTTGAAGTTGTACAACCTAATTACATCAGTCCGAAAAGGCTATGACGAGTTCGACTTCCGCCAGGTCATTCACGAACTTGATTATTTCTGCGCTGTGCACATGAGCGCAGTCTATTTGGACATCCTCAAAGATCGGCTTTACACATTCAGGAAAGATTCTCTTCTGCGTCGCGGGTCTCAGACGGTCCTGTTGGACATCCTTGTTTCGCTGACAAAACTGATGGCACCGATTTTGAGCTTCACGGCTGATGAAATCTGGAGAATGCTGCCAGAAATGGCACGAAAAACCCAAGGCGCCGGCAGCGTCCATTTGACATCGTTTCCCGACACGGATCCGAGGTGGAATGATGCAGAGCTGGCCCAGAGGTGGGATCAACTCCTGGATGTTCGGACAACCGCGCACAGTGAACTAGAAAAACAACGTCGGGAGAAAATGATCGGATCATCACTGGAAGCTCGCGTGGCGATACAAGCTAATTCCGATAAATACGAATTCCTAAAGCACCATGAACATGACTTGCCAAGCTTGCTTATCGTCTCCCAAGTTGAACTGTCGAAGGTTCAACATTTACCACACAAGCCAGACTTTGCCGTGACGGTTGTGAAAGCAAATGGTGAGAAGTGCGAACGCTGCTGGAATTATCGTGAAGCGGTCGGCAAGGATGCCACGCATCCGACACTCTGCGACCGTTGCGTAGAGGCCATCCGGTGAACGGGGCAGGGTCTCGCTATCTGTTCCTCGCGCTGATCAGTGGAGTGGTGGTGGCTGTCGATCAAGCCACGAAACTTTACATCATGCAGACCATGCGGCTGCATGAGTCGATCTCCATCGTGCCGAATCTATTCAGCCTCACCTATATTCGTAATCCTGGAGCGGCCTTCGGATTGATGGCAGGAAGCAGCAGCGCGTTTCGTCTGATCTTCTTCGGGCTGACGTCCGTTTTTGCCCTGGTGCTGCTGGGGTCAATCTTGGTCCGGATGCCGGAGCACGATTGGATCGGGCAGTTCAGCATCGCGGGGATTCTCGGGGGAGCGATGGGGAATCTCCTCGATCGGGTGCGGTACGGGGAGGTCATCGATTTTTTGGATTTTTACTACGAGATCTACCACTGGCCCGCCTTCAATGTCGCGGATGCCGCAATCAGCGTCGGCGTCGTGTTCCTGATTCTTCACTTTGCGCTGGAGAAAAAGCAGGCTGATCCCATCTTGGAACAAGATCGCCCTTGATCAGATCAAATGACCATTGACTCCTTTAACCTTCGGCTTACGCTGGTAGCGTGACAATGAAGCCGCCTTTTTTCACATTCCGAAGATGTACAACACGAGAAGGCCCATGAGGACTCGATAATAGGCAAAGGGTTTCAGCGTATGGCGCTTGACAAAAGACAAGAAGGCCGCGATCACGGCCCAGGCGACCAAGAAGGAGATCACCAGTCCGATACCCAGAGCGAGGTAGTCTTCCTGTTTGAACAACTCCCGGGATTTCCACATTTGGTAACAGGTCGCCACGATCAGCGTCGGCAGCGCCAGGAAGAACGAATACTCCGTCGCCACCTTGCGGTCCAATCCCGCGAGCAATCCCCCGATAATCGTTGAACCCGAGCGCGACATGCCGGGAATCAACGAGGCGCATTGTGCGAGGCCGACCCAGAGGGCATCGCGCACCCTCACTCGCTCCAATTGTCGGACCTGAGGTTGATTGCTGCGCGCCTCGACAGCCAGAATAATCAATCCGCCGATGATGGATGACATGGCTACAGTCTGTGGTGTGAACAAATGAGCCTTGATCCAGTCATGGGTAAGGAAGCCCACGGCCGCCGCCGGCAAGAAAGCCATGCCGAGTCCGATGAGGAACCACAGACTTGGATGGGCCGCAGCGGATTTTTGCAGGATGGTCCCCCACGAACTTCCGTGGCGGCGTTGAATCAATGTCCTCAAGTCCGACTGCTCGCGCCAGGCCTGGGACAGGAGACCCGACAGTTTTTCCCGCTCGTACGCAATGACCGCCAGGATCGCGCCTAATTGGATGGAGATTTCCGCACTCGATGCAATCTCCCCTTCGAATCCTAAGGCATGGCCGGCAAGGATCAAATGGCCGGTGGAAGACACGGGCAGGAACTCGGTCAGTCCTTCAACGACGCCGAGGATCACGGCGAGTCCGGGGCCCCATGCATGGAGGTCGTTCATGTTTGTGATTGCCTTTAGTTAGGGTATGTGTCGTGGCGCGAAGGAGACAGGGCATAATCACAAAGTCTTCCTGTTCCGTCAAGCGAAGTCCAGGTTCGAAAGCAAAGCGTGCGCCTGATTCTTCGAGGAGACAGGGAGCAAAACTGTTGACAAAGGCCGGCTGTTAGAATACACACTGAGATCACTGCGCGGGACGCTGTAGGCTCTGCATAAAGTGCGAAGGTCGTATGTGGGTGAGTAGGAAGAAGGGGGGGTGCATGAAGCTGTATGCTATGATGGGACTCAGTCTCCTGACTGCGGCGGCGTTTGCCGGTTGTGTGAGCAAGAGTACGCACACGGCGACTCTCGCCGAAATGGAGGGGGCCAAATCCGAATTAGAGCGGACGCGAGCTCAAAAGAGTGCGTTGGAGCAGCAAGTGAAGACGCTGAAAGACCTGAACATCAAGTTCGGGACTGAGGCGCAAGCAGCTCGCGACGAACTCCAGCGGATAGAGCATAGCCGGGATAAGGAGCGGTCCGGTATCGAGACGCGATCGCAGGAACTGGAGCAGAAGGTAAAGCAACTGAGCGCTCAAAACCGTGGCGTCCGCCAGGAATACGAGGAGGTGAAGCGCCACAATGAGACCCTGAAGTCGTTGGTCGCTCGATATCAAAAAGAACTTAAGGAGCGCCCTCACAGTTTGCAACCGGACCTGCCGGGCACGTCATCCGTTACGCCGAGTCCTGTGCCGACCCCCCGATCCCCTGGGTTGCCGCCTCTACCGCCGTCGTCCGCTCGACCCGGCGATCTTCCCCCGACCCCCGGCGCGATGCCGGCTCCCCCGCAGGCGACGGGTTCTCCGATGAACGTCAACAAGGCTTCGGCCAGTGACATGGTCTTGTTTCTTGGATTGACGAGAGACATGGCGGATCGTGTCGTGAACAACCGGCCCTATCGAGTGAAAGGCGAGTTGGTCGCCAAGAACGTCATGCCCAAGGAAACGTTCGATATGGTCAAGGATCGGATCACGGTCACTCCCTAAGACGGAACATCCTGAAGATCGATAGGCCGTTCATCCGGAAGGGTGAGCGGCCTTTTTTATTGACCAGTCCTTGAAGGAAAGATGATTCCTTGGGACCCTCCTGGTACAATGACGGCAGGAGTGGTCCTCATGCTACAGGCGGGCGGGCTATATGATGCGTAAAGCTGTCTGGATCGCAGGTGTCCTGGCCATCGGTGTCCTGATCGGCGGCTATGTCTTTTTCAATGGGGAACGGAAGGCTCCGATTCGCTATCGAAGCCTGCCGGTTGAGCGCGGTTCGGTCATCTCCATTGTGACGGCCACGGGAACGATCAACCCCATCACGACGGTTCAGGTCGGCAGTCAGGTTTCGGGGATGATCGAAAGTCTTCATGCCGACTTCAATTCCAAAGTCAAAGCGGGTGAGGTGGTGGCGCGGATCGATCCTTTTCCCTATCGGGCAAGGCGCGATCAAGCGTTAGCCAGTGTCGCAAATGCCAAAGCGGCGCTGACGAAAGCACAAATCGACCTCAATCAACGCAAACGAGAACTGGACCGGACCAAAGCACTCGTCCAACAACAGTTCGTCTCTCAAAACGAAGTGGATGTGGCGGTGACGGCCTATGAAGGAGCCATTGCACAACTGCAGGTGGCCGAGGCCGCGATCAAGCAGGCCGATGCGACGTTGGAAGCGGCAGAATTAGATTTAAAGTATACGGTGATTCGCTCTCCTGTCGGTGGCGTCGTAATCGCCCGCCAGGTCGAGGTCGGGCAGCGGCTCTCCGCCAATTTCCAAATCCCCACTCTGTTCCTGATCGCCGAAGACGTGACGAAAATGCAGGTGGATACGAATGTCAGTGAGGCGGACATCGGCGGGATTGCTCAAGGAAAGGAAGCCACGTTCACTGTGGACGCCTATCCCGGAGAAATGTTCCAAGGCCGCGTCCGGCAAGTACGCAATGCTCCCATCAACGTGCAAAATGTCGTGACGTACGACGTGGTCGTGGAAGTGGACAATCCCAACTTTCGATTGAAACCCGGCATGACCGCGAATGTGTCGATTGTGGTTGCCCAAAGGGAGGAAGTCTTGAGAGTGCCGAATGCCGCGCTACGGTTTACCCCTCCGAAGTCGGAGCAGGTGGAGGATACAGCGGCGGAGAGGCGGCCCAAGGCTGTCTCAGGTCGGACAGAACCACAGGGTGTCATGAAAACCGTGTGGCGGCAGGGACCTTCCGGCGAGCTGGAATCGATTCCGCTTCAGATGGGGATATCCGATGGCGTCGTGACCGAGATGGTTCGGGGAGAGTTACAAGAAGGAGAACCGGTCATCGTCGGGATTGAGACGCCACGAGGCGAGCGAAAGTCCGGCGAACTGCCCCCGGGGTTCGGGAGCGGGCAGCGGCGAAGCTCCAGAGACCGTGGGCTCTAAGAACGTCATTGGTCAGTGGTCATCAGTCAATCAGGGAAGGCTTCCGGCCTGGAGTATGACCAGTGACCGTTGACCATTGACTGCGCTATGGGATCGCTGATCGTTTGTGAAAGCGTCTCGAAGGTGTACCGCGTCGGTGATGTGGAGGTGCAGGCGTTACGACACGTGGATTTGACCATCGAGCGAGGTGAGTTCGTCGCCGTGATGGGGGCCTCAGGATCTGGGAAATCCACGCTGATGAATATTCTGGGGTGCCTCGATCAGCCCAGCCACGGGTTCTATTATTTGGACGGTGTGAACGTGAGCGCGGCGCAAGCCGATCAGTTGGCGGAAATCAGGAATCGCCGGATCGGATTCGTCTTTCAGAACTTCAACTTAATCCCAAGAACCAGCGCTCTCGAAAACGCTCAGTTGCCCCTGTTCTACCGTGGGATGGCTCTTAAAGAACAGCGTACCCAGGCCGCCGTCGCCATCCAGCGTGTGGGCTTATCCTCGCGCGAACATCACTACCCCACACAATTGTCCGGAGGGCAGCAACAACGGGTCGCTATTGCGAGGGCTCTCGTGACCGCTCCCTCGATTCTCCTCGCCGACGAGCCAACGGGTAATCTCGATACGGAATCCAGTCGCGAGATTCTGAATATCCTGACGCAATTGAATCAAGAGGACGGGCTGACGATCATCTTGGTGACGCATGAACAAGAAATCGCGGCATATGCGTCACGAGAGCTGATCATGAAGGACGGGCAGATCGTGAGCGATCGAAGAACATCCGTCGTCGGGGTGGGTGGAGGCTCCGGAGGCTGATGCCCGCATTTGTCTTCCTAACGATCATGACCGCGCTCCGCATTCTGTCGCGGAACCGGATGCGGGCCGGCCTCACGATGCTCGGGATTGTCATCGGCGTGGGTGCCGTGATTGCAATGGTGAGCATCGGACAAGGAGCCAAGGCGGCGGTGCGGGCTCAAGTGGCCAGTATGGGGACGAACGTCATCATCATTTTTCCAGGAGCGACGGCCCATGGTGGGGTTCGCGGTGCACTCGGCAGCGCGGTGACGCTGACGGTCGCCGACGCGGTGGATCTCAAGAAACGCGTTCCTCTCCTGCAAGATACGGGGTGGGCCAAGCGAGATGTCATGCAAATCGTGAACGGCAGCCGCAACTGGAACGGTCCAGTGAACGGGATTTCTCCCAGCTATCTGACGATCCGGGACTGGTCCTTTGTGAGCGGCGGGCCGATCACACAGCCCGACGTGGATAGCGGCGCTCGGGTCGCGCTCGTCGGTCAGACCGTGATGGAAAATCTCTTCGATGCGGGAGAGGAGCCGGTTGGCGCCACAATCAGGATCAAGAATGTTCCCTTTCGCGTCATCGGCGTGCTCGCGCCGAAGGGCCAGTCGGCTCAGGGCTCGGATCAGGATGACATTATTTTCATTCCCTTCAGCACGGCCGAACGAAAAGTATTCGGAACGCAGTTTCTGGGGTCGGTCGGCGCCTTGTTTGCCACGACGGAGCGGATGGAGGATCTCGCGGAGGCGGTGGACCAGATTCGGGAGGTGCTCCGCGCGCGGCATCGGGTGCAGGCGGACCAGCCGGATGATTTTACGATTCGAACGCAGGTGGATATCGGAAAGGTGCAAGAAGGGACGAGTCAAACCTTGACGGTCATGCTGTTTGCCATCGCGTCCGTGTCCCTATTGGTCGGCGGAATCGGGATTATGAACATTCTCCTCGTCTCCGTCACCGAGCGCACCAGGGAAATCGGTGTGCGCATGGCGGTCGGCGCCAAGCGTCGGCACATCTTGATGCAGTTCCTGATTGAAGCGATGACACTCAGCCTCGTGGGAGGGGTGATCGGGATCATTGTGGGGGTGTTGGGCGCTCGCCTTACCACCGTCATCGCAGGCTGGCCCACGATCATTTCGATGGACTCCATCGTGGCTGCATTCGTCTTTTCATTAGCCGTTGGATTGTTCTTCGGGCTCTATCCCGCCAACAAAGCCTCGCGCTTGAATCCCATCGAAGCGCTGCGGTACGAGTAGAACGAAGGACGCTAACGTCACGCGGGCGTCAAGCCAGCCCCGTTTGCAATGCTCCCTCCGTCTGCAACAACGTCTGGATGCTCTGTTCGATTTGCGTTTGGATACGAGGTCTGTTGCGTGTGACCTCGTCGGTTTTGTCGAAGAGGAGATGATACGTGAGCAAGCCCACGGTGAAGGCCGAGATAACCATGGACAGGTCTTGCGCAGCAGCGGCATCATGATCACGTTCCTTCAAAGCTGGATGCAGTGTCTGGGCCAACCGCTTGAGGTGCTGATGATAGACTTCACGCAGTTTTTTCACATGTCCTGCCTGTAACTGCAGGAGGCCCCTCACTTGATGAAAGAGTAATAAGTACTCCGGCCGTTGGAGATAGAAGTCGAACTGCGCGTCAATCACCTGTCCGGTGATCTGAGAACCGTCATTGCTCGACCGTACTCGTTCTCGGATCCGGGCGGTCAACTCCTTCAGACCCTCCTGCAGCAGGGTCAGAAGAAGGGCTTCCTTGGTGGGAAAATACTTGTAGAAGGTGCCTTTCCCGATATCTGCTCGTTCCGTGATGTCCTCGATCTTTGTCCAATAAATACCTTTCTCGTAAAAGAGTCTTAAAGCGACGTGGAGCAAGCTCTCTCGGGTTTGTTGTTTTTTCCGCGTCACCCTCCCGCTTTGAGTCGATAGCGCAGCAGCTGAAACTTTACTCTTCATGATGTCATGGCCTGTGCAGCACGGAGAAGAGCGTGACCGACCAATCAAGACTCGGTGATGCTGGCACGCTCGATCTTCCATTCTCCATCTTGATCGATCAGGTGAAGGAAAAATAAGCCTTCCGACGAAGCCTCAAATCCCAGTAATACCTCAACACAGCACAGTAGGAAGTGTCCCGTCACCTCCGCATGATGCGGTTCCGGAAAACCGATCGAATCTACCCTCTCGGACAAGTTAGTCCCGAAGAAGATTTCAGGATGTTCCTCAACGATGACATGCTCAATCATGTGTTGAGTCTTACTGATACCCTTTGGAGTCACCAACTTGCCGTCTGGTGTGAAGAGAGAAACAAATGAGTTCACATCGTCTCGATTCCAGGTTTCGATAAAATCTTCCACGACATGCATGACAGCTTCAGCGTCGGACGAATTGTCGTTCTGGTCTGTCGTGTCTTGGGCCGCTCCGACACCGCTCAACAGGAACACAGAGAGCACCGCCAGCAGAGTCGCCTTCATAGTTCATCCCCTGTAGTGCCGCGGATGGCGAAAACACTTCAATGTGTCATGTCCTGCTGTGCCAATGCACGGGGCCGACTGACTTCGGCCCCGTAAGGTGTAGCTCTGACCGATCGAAACTCTTATTCCATGCGATCGACCCATATCTTTCCTGTCGAGTTCGTCTCGCCGCCGGCCGCAGTGGCTACCATACGACTGTTGTAGGTATACGAACCGGGCGATGAAATGCATAGGCTGGCATGTTCATTCGGCTCAATCGTTGTCTCACCCACGTTACTCGCCTCATCTGAAAACATCCCCGTGAAACCGCTGAATTGGAAGCCATCCTGACAGGACACCCGATCTTTCATCGGATCCACAAACACGATCTTGACGGGAGCGCTTCTGGTATTGATCCATCTGATCTCATCTCCCACCCGCACCTCAAGTTTGGGAGGGTTCAGGGATTCTCCCACCTTGATGTCGTGGATCTTGCCGGTCCTGGTGGCATGAGCCAGCTTCTTGTCACTCGCACAGCCGGCGAGGAATACGATGGGAAGCACAATAGCAACTAAAGCAACTAACGATTTCCACCTCATGGCGGACCTCCTTTGGTAAAGACGGTGAACTAAGAACCATTTATGACTCGATAGTCACACATGACCCATCAAGCAATATCTAAGCCGTGAGAAAGGAAGCTGCTGATGTAACTGAAACTAATAGGCAATTGGCCCGAGTCTATCTGACCAGACTGCTCTTCAGCAGGGACAGTATGTCCTGAGATTTTATAAAGGAACTCGAATTGATTGTGATTCTGTGGCCTTGCCTTGAGAACAGATCTGGCCTAAAGGACAAGGTGCCTGGAAGAGACAGAGTAAACACGGTGGCGGCAGGGTTCTCAGCGAAGTGGTTGCAATCCACTTCAACGTTGAGTTGTTACGGGAGATCTATGCCTGTGGCGCGCCCGGACTAGTTTGGTTAATCGCGGAAGTCAGACAAATCTCAATGCGTGGACATTGCTTGTCGAGGTCTTTGTACAGATGAGTTTCGACGATGCGATTGTCGTTAATCCCCAACCCTTCGCACAATGCATCCTGCGCGATTTTGAGTCCTCCATCCACGTCACGTCTGAGACGGGACGTAAAATAAAACCGGATTGAAAGGGCTAAGACGTCCGAGCGCAACGTCTTATGAAAGGCCTCGCGATGTAGTGTCCGAGCCAAGGCCAGCACGATGTGGTGGCCGACTTGACTCTTATAATTTCGACCTGCGGCGGACAAGAGGCGCCGTCCGTTGACCGTCGCATATTGATGATTGACACTCGGCGGGACCGGCAGCGTGAGCGAGAGGCTATGAGGCGAGACGGTTCCCGTTCCTGGCGGGATCGTATTGTGAGTAGAACCGTGCGACGGCCGTCGTGAGATGCGGAACATGGGTTGGAGCGAGATTTCGGTGGACGGGACGATCGGTGTCTGCCGATCTTTTCGATAGGAAACTAGGCGAATAGGAAGGCGCGTGGGCGGGAGGCGCGATGTGCGCTGTGGGCGTGGCACAAGCGTGATTAGAGGAGATTCAGAATCTTCGCCATATTCTGTTCGTAACGGTCTTCGGTCTTATTGACGTAGCGGCGCCATTCCGACGGATTCCAGACTTCCAGGCGATGATAGAGACCGACCAGTACGATTTCTTGATCTTCGTCAAGCGGCACCAGCTTCCTCAACCTGCCGGGGATGAGAATGCGGCCGGCCTTGTCCAGGTCTGAAGTTCCGGCCTCAGCCACCACGAAGTGCATGAATAGGCGGCTCTGGTCTTCATCCAGCGTGGTCTTGGTTCGTTCCAGCACTGCCTTCCATTCGCCCATCGAATAGATCCACAGCGACTGTTCCGGCCCTTTGATGAAGACGACGCCCGACCCCGAGGCTTCCAACTGTTCCCGGAGTGGAGATGGAACGATAAACCGTCCCTTTTCATCGACCTTGCAGAAATATTCACCGGCAAACATGCTCGGCGCTCCTCAGCCTAGGGTGATCCTGCAGCCCTCTGCCTGATCCATTCCTCGAGATCGGATCGCACGAATCGCCATTCCTTGCCCAGCTTGAAAGCGGGCAAGCGATGGCTTTGAATATAGCGATACAGCGTGCGCGGGGTGATCTTGAGGTAGCGGCACGTCTCGACCACGGTCAGCAGCTCGTTCTTCGCTTCCTTCGGCATGAAGAAACGCTTCTCGAGATCGTGTCATGCGTGCAATCGCGACAGGAAAGTTAGCGCGATCGTATGAAAGAGGCGGGATAATGTCAAGCGAATATTTATGACAATGCATGTCAATCCATGTCAGTAGTGTCCAATGCCGACATATCTCCACCTGGATCTTCCAGCGCTTGATCGACGTCATCACCGAAGTCTTCGCCCATCTCATGGCCCATTTTCTTCATGAATCGAGCCATGCTCTGCGGATCGTTTTCATCCAGGCCGCCTAAATTGCTTGGATCGGCCAGCGATTCCAGCCGGGCTTCTTCCGACTTGGGCGCTGCAAATCGGGACATCAAGCGGTCGAGATTCGTACTCCTACAATGTTGGCATGCCGCCGCCTGGGTGCCACTGAGACTCAGGGTGATGACGCTGCTTCGCTTTCCACAGTCCCGACAGCGATACTCATAAATAGGCATGGATCAGTTCCTATGTGTTTCCATTGCTGGTGCATTCTGGGCCTGATACACGTGATCCGGAACGAGATCGCCGCCGACCGTTCTCGCCAACGTCAGCGCGTACACATGGTCAGCGCCCGCCTTGCGGAGAACCTTAGCGCACTCGTTCACTGTCGTGCCGGTGGTATAGACATCATCGATCAAGAGGACACGTTTCCCTTTCACTTCGGAAGGCGCCAACAGGCCAAAGGCCTTTCGCAGATTTTTTAGCCGATCGGCCCGTCGCAGCGCCGTTTGAGACTCCGTCTCATACAGTAGAACGAGATTAGTGTAGGACAGAGGTATCTTGAGCACGGTGCTGAGCCCGTCCGCCAATAGCAGAGACTGGTTGAATTCTCGCTGCCTCAGGCGGGTAGGATGTAATGGAACGGGCATGATGAGGTCGGCCATCAGCCCGTCGGGCAGCGCTTGTCGCATCAGGGCCGTGAGCGAGCCGGCTAACGCGACCTTCCTTTGGTATTTGAACAGACAGATGGCATCCTGAAGCGGAGGGGTATAGGGATAGAGTGACCAGGCTTCGGTGTAGGCCGGACGGCGGTGGCGGCATTGACCGCAGAGATGGTGGGGACTATGCAGTAATGTAACAGGGGAAACAAAGGGTTGGTGACAACATGGACACGATGGTCCGCGGAATGGTTCGATACGCTGCCAGCAGCCACGGCAAAAAAATGGGACCGGGTCGTCAGTCAAGGACGTTCCACAACTTGAGCACTCGACCGGCAACAGAATTCGCACCGCTCGTCGTAGAGCAGATGGCAAAGTCAGCATAGATTCTTGCGAAGCTGGAGATCGTCTGTCTGGCGCCGTTGTACGGAAAGCGTCCGTTTCTGTCAAGGTTGTGACCCGTCAGGGGTTATGATATACGAGGGCGGTCGATGGTGAAGCTCGTTCATGTCTCGAAGGTGTACAGCCGAGGTGATGCGCAAGTCAGAGCGCTGCACGACATCAATCTCGACGTGGGTCGAGGAGAATTTGGCGCGCTCGTCGGGCCGAGCGGATGCGGGAAAAGTACCCTGCTGAACCTTGTCGGCGGGCTGGATCGCCCGACCACGGGTGACGTTGTCCTGAATGGACGATCGACCCTGCAATTTACCAGTGGGGAGTGGACTCGTGCGCGGCGCGAACTGATCGGGATCGTGTTCCAGGCCTTTCATCTCGTCCCCGGTCTGACGGCGGCGGAAAATGTCGCATTGCCATTGCTGTTGAAAGGCGAACAAGGCAAACAGGTTCACACGCGCGTGGCTGAAGTCCTGGATGCTGTCGAGATGCGGGTGCGCGAGCAGCATCGCCCCAGCGAGATGTCGGGTGGGGAGCAACAGCGCGTTGCGATTGCTCGTGCCATCGTGCATAAGCCGACCATCATTCTTGCCGACGAGCCGACCGGGAATCTCGATTCGAAACACGGCGCCGATGTCATCTCCCTCTTACGCGCGTTGCCGACTCGGGTCGGCTGCACCCTGTTACTCGCGACCCATAGCAAGACAGCGGCTCAGCAGGCACATTTCGTGTGGAGTATGCAGGACGGCCAGTTGTGCGATCGGCACGATGATCTGAATTCGAAAGATTGACGGATGGATTTGTCCACCACTATTGCCGGCGTGCGATTTCCCACCTGTTTCATGAATGCGTCAGGGGCGCTCTGTGTCACGCGTCAAGAACTCGACGCGCTGGGGCAGTCTCGCTCGGGCGCGATTGTCACGAAATCCATGACCGTCGAGCCGCGCAGAGGAAACCCTGAGCCGAGGTATCATGCATTTGAGGGCGGTTCGATCAATTCGATGGGGCTTCCCAACCTGGGCTATCGCGCGTATGCGGAACTCATTCCTGATCTGCGCCGATTCGGTAAACCGGTGCTGGCCAGCGTGGCGGGACTGTGCGAAGAAGACTTCATCACCATCTCCGAGACCATCAGTAAGAGTCGCCCCGATTTGATTGAAGTGAATCTGTCTTGCCCGAATATTCCGGGGAAGCCGCAAATCGGGTACGACCCGGAAGCGTCGGAGCGGCTCTTGCGGCGAGTCCGTCGAGTGATCAGCGTGCCGATGGGAGTCAAACTTCCGCCCTACTTCGACCCTGTATACCATGACATCATGGCCGATGTCTTAAAGCGCACGGCGGTCGATTTCTTGAATCTGATTAATTCTGTCGGCAACGGATTGGTGGTGGACCCGGTACGAGAACAGGTGGTGATTAAACCCAAAGGGGGCTTCGGTGGGCTGGGTGGGACGATGATCAAGCCGGTGGCGCTCGCCAATGTGCGCGCCTTTTGGAAACGGTTTCAAGGACGGCTACCCATTATCGGCACGGGTGGAGTCGCCACTGGGACGGATGCTTTTGAGCATTTGCTGTGCGGGGCTTCGGCGATCCAGATTGGAACCGTGTTGGTGGAAGAGGGGGTCGATGTGTTTGAGCGGCTGGAGCGGGAGTTGCGCGCCGTGCTTGACCAGAAAGGTTATCTGACGCCGGCAGCCTGCTGCGGAAAACTTAAAGAGTTACCGTGATTACTGTGAGGCGAAGTTCTTGGGAAGCAGTCCATGAATGAGTGCTTGGCGCATGAGTTGCGCCACGTTGCTCACTTTCAACCGCTGCATCAAATTGAAGCGATGCACTTCCACGGTACGGACGCTGATATCGAGTCGGCCGGCCACTTCACGATTCGTGAATCCCTGAGAGACCAGACGGAGGATTTCCCGCTGGCGCGGTGTTAATCCCCCGCGCGTTCTCTTTCGACCGGCTTGACGCCCTTGCCTGCGACTGGTGCTGCCTATCACCTTGGCCATAGCAGTGTTCCTTGCGTAATATAAGTTATAGTCTAACAGAGGGGATGGGACTGTGCAAACATTTCCCCCGGTAGCTTTCA
>JBQTHT010000253.1:0-4281 GCA_052389595.1 Nitrospiraceae bacterium | reverse complement strand
TCGCATCCGGTGGTAACTGGTCCCGCTGAATCGTGTGCATCTTGGCATTGTCATATGGTCCAAACGCCTGGTCCGGTTCCAGATCGACGCGTTTTCGTTCGCCGGCCGTCAGGCCCGTGAGCGCGGTCTCCAACGCTGGGATGAGTTGATGCTGTCCCGACACGTACTCACTCACATTATCGGGGATGGTCACGCGACTTTCCGGAACTGTGATGGTGAAGGCGATGGTGACTTTCGACCCGTCGGTGATCGGCGTGACCGCTCCTCGCTCTTGTGAGAACGCCGGCATCCATCCCATCAGCACTCCTGTCATCAGCGTGGCCAGGAAGAGCGATCTTTTCTGTATTTTGGTCAAGCTCATGCGTGCCTCCTTGGTTAGTACAGACATCATTATTGAATGCTGCAAAGCACGGACCTGGCGTCGGCCCAATTAGTCCTATCTGCAAACTGCAGTTCCCATGCACTGATTCCTTGAATGACTGGGAGACAGCGAAGAGGCCCAGGTGAATATGCGCGAGACAAGATGTCGGGGAGTAGACATCTCGTCACTCTGCAAGAAATGGGAAGTCCGACGTTAGGACACTCTGTCCTGCACATTTGACAGGGGTTCATGAGTATCCGACATTGTTGTGGAATTGGAATCGGCAAATTTCAAGCAATTCGTTGTTCCACCTGCGCGTCGGATTTATACTGGCCGAGCAGCCGCATTCGCGACAGAACTGGGTAACCCTTCCGACGTTTCTTTCGGCCATGAGTATGAGATGAGGTAATCACGTTCCATGCCTTCTCCTCTCCGTCTTTTGATTCTTGAAGACTGCGCCGCCGATGCGGAACTGATGTTGGAGCATCTGCGCGAAGCGGGATTCGAGCCTGACTATCAGCGGGTTTGGACCGAAACAGACTACCTGGCAAGCTTAGAGAAGTCTCCCGATCTCATTTTGTCCGATTACTCCTTACCGCAATTTGACGGGCGGCGCGCACTCCGCCTGCTCAAGGAGCGTGGACTCGATATCCCGTTCATCATCGTATCCGGCTGCATCGGCGAGGAAGTGGCGGTAGAGTGCATGAAGGAAGGCGCCGCCGACTATTTGCTTAAAGACCGGCTGGCTCGCTTGGGACAGGCCGTTTCTCGATCGTTGGATCGCAAACGACTGGAAGAGGAACGGCTGCTGATTGAAAAGCAGCGGCGGCATGAGGCCTTTCATGATGCGCTCACCGGCCTGCCGAATCGGGCGCTCTTGCTGGAGCGGTTGGAACGATGTCTGCTGCGTGGTCAACGCGATGAACCGTATATTTTTGCCCTGCTCTTTTTAGATTTGGATGGATTCAAGGTGGTGAACGACAGTCTGGGACATGCCGCGGGGGATCGGCTGCTCATCGAAGTGAGCGCGCGCCTGCTGCGGCACGTGCGGTCCGGCGATACGGTCGCGCGTCTCGGGGATGAGGGGTTTGCGCTGCTTCTTGATGATTTGAAGAGTGTGAACAACGCGACTCGCGTGGCCGATCGCATCCAACGAGAGTTGGGGCAACCCTTTACCGTGAATGAGCAAGCGGTGTTTATCACCGCCAGCATCGGCATCGCCACTAGCACGACAGGTTATGAGCAGCCTCCAGACATGCTGCGCGATGCCGGCGTTGCGATGTATCGGGCAAGGGATCTCGGGAAGGGGCGGTTCGTCATGTTCGATCAAGCCATGCATTCCCAGGCCATGGCTCGCCTTAAACTGGAAGCCGACCTTCGACGCGCCGTGGAAGGGCAGGAGTTTCTGCTCTTCTATCAACCCGTTGTCTCCTTTGCAACCGGTCGCATTTCAGGTTTTGAGGCTCTGTTGCGCTGGCAGCATCCGGAACGGGGACTTCTCACCCCCGACGAATTTCTTGCGGTTGCGGAAGAGATCGATGTGGTGATTCCCCTCGGAGAGTGGGTGTTGCGTGAGGCGTGCCGTCAATCGCGCATTTGGCAGGAACGCTATCCCGGCATACGCCCGTTGACCATGGGCGTGAATGTCTCAGGCCGGCAATTCTCTCAATCGGATCTGGCCGGGG
Organism: Nitrospiraceae bacterium; assembly: GCA_052389595.1. Classification (GTDB taxonomy): domain Bacteria; phylum Nitrospirota; class Nitrospiria; order Nitrospirales; family Nitrospiraceae; genus JBQTHT01. Next base: position 2,235 of record JBQTHT010000253.1, on the reverse strand, counting down.
TCGTCGAGCGCGCGCTCCTCCACACCGGCCTGGATGGCTCGAGCCTGAAATTGGAAATTACGGAAACGGTCATGATGGACAATGCCGAGTCGGCTACTCGCACGCTGCTGGCGCTCCAAGCCCGAGGGATTGAAACATGTATGGACGACTTTGGGACAGGATACTCTTCGCTCAGCTACCTGCAGCGGTTTCCCGTGAACATTCTCAAGATCGACCGCTCCTTCGTCTCGCGGATGGGGGGCGATGATGGGAGCCTCGAAATTGTCCGGACCATTATCACCCTCGCCCATCAGTTGGGACGAGTCGTCATTGCAGAGGGGGTTGAGACCACGAAACAACTGGCGCTGCTCAAGTCATTGCATTGTGAATATGGACAGGGCCATTTGTTCGGCAAGCCATTGGCTCCCGATACGATTGTGGCATGGCTTGCCGCAGACCATCATTGGTAAGTTCCCTCCCTTATCTCTCCGTCGATCTCCGCACCTCACTGTTGTTAGTAGGTCCAAGTCACCAGCGCGGTGAAGACATTCTTGGCGTAATCGTACACCGGGATGTTGGAGCTATTGCGGACGCTTTGATATTGAAGCGCGACGGTGAAGTTATGAGAGAGGGCCTTGGCGAACTGGAGAAAGATGTCCTGTTCGATATCGTATCGCTGAGAGAGCGCCCCTGCGTCGTTGACGAACAAGACTTGAGGGTGTCGGTAGGCTCGCCAATGGACTTCGTAGTCGAGACGGACTGAAATATTGTGCCACGGTAATACGACTTCTCCTCCGGTCTGCACCCGATTGCCCGTATAGGTAAATGTGGAGCCGCTTGCGGCTTCGTTGTCATACTGGTACCCCAGTCGAACGAGATAGCGGTCCTGCGCGAATCGAAAGAGATGCAGGAACCCGATCATATTGTTGAAGGCGTCGCGTGATTCCGGCGCGAATCGAATATCGTTATCGCCCGGTTCGAGGAAGAATTCCTTGATTTGGTATCGATAGAGCAGGGTGGTGAGGTTTTGCACCGTGCCGACCTCCGGTAATGTGAAGCTCGGTGGAACGAACACCGCCGGAAACGTGAGGGTTTGACGAGAGAGAAAACCGTCGAGACCCAGAAACATGTAGTCGTATGTGTATTGCCCGCCGACTTCGTACGGCACGTTGGCCACGGTTCCCCGGTAGACACCGGTCAGGCCCCCGAGATGGTCCTGAATGTTGAAGGTTCCCAAGCCACTGTTGGTGTTGACCGTCTGGTAATACGAGTAGCTCACCGTCGCTTCGACGGGTCCGTTGCGATACCAGGCATAGTCAGCCCGTAGCGTCGTGAGAAAGCCGGGCGAGTTGGTGGGGCGCGAACGCAGCGCCTGCACGACAGGATCGTCGTTGGAGTTGGGATTGACCGCGACGTTGTCATCGTAGTAGCCGCCGATCCCAATCTGGGCGCGAAACCGTTTCGTCTCGGCGACTCCCTTGCTGGCCGCCAACGCCTCCTGAATACGCACGGATGCGCCGGTGATCGGCGACATGGCTTGGACCCGCTGAGCAGCCGCCAATTCCGCCAGGGCCTGATCGGACAATCCTAGGATCCCCAGCGACAGCCCCCGATAAAATAACGCGAGCTGTCGAATATCGGGATCGGTGGTTTGATTGGCGCCGAACGCCTCCGCTGCACGGGGGTAATCTTTTTGACGATATCGAATGAACCCAACATAGTAGCCGAGGTTCTCGCGGTCCGGTTGCCGTTGGAATACCTCTTCCAACAACGGCGCCGCTTTGTCATAGTTCGCGGCCGCAAAGTAGGCGACGGCCAGTTGGTAGGTCACTCCGAGATCGGTGGGCTGGAGGCTATGCAGTGTTTCGAGCGGAGGAATAGCTTGGTCCGCTTCCCCCATCGCTAGGTAGGTCAAACTCTTGTAGAACAAGGCTCGTGTGTTGCGCGGGTCCAGCTCGAGCGCTTGTCTCAAGAACCTCAGCGCCTCGTCATAGCGCTTGGTATTGTAGGCCAGCGCGGCCTGGGCGACCAGAACTTCGGCATCGGCCTGTTGAGCTATCGCTGATGCGCTGAGAATCAGAGACGTCCCCAGCGCCACCAACGTCATAACGAGGGCCAATAACAATCGGATCCTGTACGGATCAACCAGTCTCACCTCGTTCGCCTAGTCATCTCCTTTTCCTTTACTCTTTCCGCGATCATCTTTGTCCTTTAGATCCTTGAGAATGGTATTGAGAAGGGAGGAGCTATTGAGAC
>JBQTHT010000252.1:0-28717 GCA_052389595.1 Nitrospiraceae bacterium | reverse complement strand
CGACCCGCGCATGCTTGCATACGGAGCCTATACCCATGCAAGCATGGCTGCAGAGTTTGTTGTCGAAACAGAGCGGTGGGATGCTGCGGAGCGGCTGCTGCCTGCCACACAAGGAAAGGCGAAGGATCCCAGGGCAGCGCTGGCCCAGACTCCCGCCATCTTCGCCCATGGTTTGACGGCAGCCCTGAAGGGCTCTCCCGACGCTCAAGCCAGCGTGGCAGCGTTGCGGGCCATCCGTGAGCAGCCATCCGGCACACTAGAGTCGGCCGTTGAGCAAGTGCTCAAGATGTCTGAGATTCACGAATTGAAAATCGCAGCGGTGGCCAGCGCCTCAACGGGAAACGTTGACGAGGCGATCACGATTATGCAGAAAGCGACCGCTCTGGAGGAAGCCATGGGACCTCCGTCGGGGCCACCCATCAAACCTTCCCATGAACTGTACGGCGAACTGCTCCTGCGCGCAGGTCGCCACGCGGAGGCCGCACAGCAGTTTTCGAGGTCGCTGTTCCGACACCCAAACCGGGCACGTTCGTTGCTGGGCGCCGCGCGCGCCGCTGCTCAGCAGGAAAGTCGAGAGGCCGCAGTCGGCGCCTATGCGAAATTCCTCCAGCAGTGGAAGGCGGGCGATGCGCAGTTGCCGGAGATTCGGGAGGCCCAGGAGTACACGAAACGGGCGGTCCTCGCGGAGACTCCGAAAGAACGGCTTCATTAGCAACCGCGCGCAGCCGGCGAACTGACATCCGCAGCTAATGCCAAAACGTGTTCGCCGCCTGATCGCCCAGTGAAGAGGTCCAACTCAGAAATAGCCCATGGAGAGCGGATAAATAGCGCGATACCTGACGGAGAGCTCGCTCTGGCTGTTTGTCATGAACCTCGGTATCGCATTCGGCGCTGGGTTGTACGAACAGCGAAGAATTCTTCCGCAATGGTTCAGCAGGTCGCCGGAGTCTGGACTTCGAGCAGACAGTGAGGCGATGAGACGGACCGATGCAGGGCGGAAATTCTGGGCCTATGTCACGACCGTGCCGCTTACTCTCCTCATGCTTACGAGTCCGGCGGTGGCCTGGCAAACACAAGGGCCAAGGCGTGATTGGTGGTTCGGCGCGGCTGTGATTATTCTCGTGGAAAGGATCGGGACCTTCTCCTACTTTATTCCCACTGCGCTCAAGCTGATGCGCATTGAAAGCTTGCCTGAATCGGCGGTCGATTCGATGGTCTCGCAGTGGATGCGCTTGAACTATATCCGTGATGCCCTTACGCTGGTTGGCTGGATCGCCGCGTTGAAAGCGTTGTACCCATTGCGCACGGCGGCTGGTGACCGAAGAGCGAGCGGATGCAGCCATGACGTTACACACGACGCGCTTTCTGAATCCCTGTTCGCCGTCTGAACTCGGCGACGTTCACTTGTTCCGCTCAGGTGGCAGCCATGAAAGTACCGTTCACAATCGGCACTGTCGGTCACTTCGGATTAGCCGTCCGTGATCCGCAGCGCAGCGCGAAATGGTTCGCGCGAGCGCTGGGGTTGCGCAAAGAGTTCGAGTTCGAAGAGGGCGTCGCAGTCGGCAACGATAACGTGACAATCGTCTTGTCGAAAGGTAAGCCGTCACCGAAAACGATTGGTCACATGTCGTTTCATTTGCCGAACATGACCGCGCTGCGAAAGGCGCTCGCGTACTTAAAGAAGCACAAGGTCGAGGTGGAAGATCCAGGCAATGAAATCGGCCCGGAGTCACCCGGCTCGCATCACATGGGCTTATGGTTCCACGATCCTGACGGCTACCGCTGGGAACTTTCCGTCCAAGGCGGAAAGTAGAGATCGGGCCAAACGCTCAAGACCAACTTGTAGCGGCGATCTGTGCTGGATGAGGCAGCGCAAGTGACGCGCGGGAGAGTGCTCATCATCGAATCCGTGTATCGGAACCGACGAGAACGCCTCTGGCTTGATGTGTTGAACCACCGTCTGAATCGCTACCGTCACCACGGCGGGATGAGCATCCCCGTTTTCTTCAGGCGGCCAGAAGGTGTACCGGAGAAGCATTACTCCACCGGTATCGAAGGTTGGAACCCGTTGAGCTCGATCAACCCAAGGAGGATGCGTGGTAGACATACTCCAATTCCTAGCGGTGTTGAGCTGCGCACTTTTTGCGGGAGCTGCAATCTATGTCAATGTGGCGGAGCATCCTGCACGCATGGAATGCAGGACTGAACTGGCCGCGACGGTGTTTGGCCCCAGTTATAAGCGGGCGGCGCCAATGCAGGTGATCCTCGCGCTGGTAGCCACCGCCGCAGGGCTTCTATCCTGGTGGATGGACGGCAGGGTTCTGTGGCTCGTCGGGGCGCTGGTAATGTTTGCCGTGATCCCCTTCACGTTGATAGTGATCATGCCCACGAATCGACAACTGTTGGATCCAGGATTGGATCGCCCTTCTGAGGCCACTCGTCGTCTATTAGAGAAATGGGGAATGCTGCATGCGGTGAGGAGCATTCTCAGTTTGGCGGCATCGTGTATTTTTCTGTCGTTGATGATTCGGGCCTAGCAAACTGACCCGTGCCCAGAGATCGTATGAACGCCATCAAAGTTGAAGATGTTCGAAAGGTCTACCGTGGCGGGGCATCGGAATCGGTGCATGCGGTCGACGGCGTCTCGCTTGAGGTTTCGCAAGGACAGATCTACGGTCTGCTCGGTCCGAATGGAGCGGGGAAGAGCACACTGGTGAAGATCCTCACCACCATCACGCCGCCGACCTCCGGCCGCGCGTTTGTTTGTGGGTTCGATGTGGTCCGTCAAGCGCTGGAAGTGAGAAAGCACATCGCCGTGGTCTTGCAACAGACCGCAGTGGAGACCTTACTCACCGTCGAGGACAATCTGCGCATCTACGCGTACCTTCATGGCATCGGCCCGGGTGAAGTCCGCAAGCGGATGGACGCCGTACTGGATGAATTTGAACTACGCGAGAGAGCGCGTGAGACGGTGCAGGATCTGAGCCTCGGCACCAAACGACGGGTTCAAGTCGCCAAGATTTTTATGGTGGACTCTCCGGTGATCTTCTTGGATGAGGGCACGACAGGTATGGACCCGCTGATGAGAAGGCGGGTGTTAGACCGCATTCGCCTGGAAGCTCGAAAAGGGCGTACCGTGCTGCTGACGACTCAGCTATTGAGCGAAGCGGAAGAGCTGTGCGACACGATCATGATCATCCATCGCGGTAAAACGCTCGCCGCCGGCAGCTTGCAGGAGTTGCGACGCCTTTCGACACAGATGTTTCGCGTCAGTCTCACGTTCGCGCGTGAACACGGTTTCCAGGCTCAGCTTCAATCTCTGAATCCGGCTGAACTACGGGTGGAGGGAGAACGAGTGGAAGTGCTCTTCACAGGCGAAGAAGCTTCACTCTTGGACCGGCTGGCTGAAATCTCACGCTCGGTTCCCATTCGGCACTTCGAGGTGCGCGGCGCGGGATTAGAAGATATTTTTGTGGAATTGGTAGGCGCGAAGGAACCCGGCCCTGAAGAGGCAGGATCATGAACGAGATATTGGCAGTCTTTTACCGCGATTGGCGGCAGCGGATCACCAATATCGGCTTCGTATTCTGGGACCTCTTTGTTCCCGTCGCCTATCTCTTGCTCTTCGGTCTCGGGTTCGAGCGCGCCATCGGTCGACAATTTTCCATGGAAGGAATCCAACTGGGCTACGCCGAGTTTTTTCTGGCCGGCGTGCTGGCCATGACGACCTTCGGAATCGCCATGAACACCTCGTGGGGGTTTTTCATGGACAAGGATTCCGGCATTTTCTACGAACTGCTGACCTATCCCCTCACCCGCCGCCAGTTTCTATTTGGAAAAATCTGCTTCAATGTTCTCCTCAGCGCCATCGGTTCCTTGCTCGCGATTGTTCTAGGCGCGTTGACAATGCAGATCACGGTCCGCTGGGCTTGGCTTCCTGTGACACTGCTTGCGGTGATGTGCACCACCGCCGGCTGGTTTTTCCTCTTCAGCATCGTGGCCATTCGGCTGACTCGCATGGATTCCTTCAATACGGTGACCAGCGCAGCCTACATCATCCTGATGTTTTTGAGCAGCATGTTCTATCCGATGGATCAGCTTCCGGTGTGGTTTCGGTCGCTAGCCTGGCTCAACCCCATGACGTGGCAGGTGGACGTGCTCCGGTTCAGTCTCCTTGGGATCGGGTCTGGGGCCACGGCCCTATTGGAATTTGTCGGGTTCATGGCATTCACGCTGATCTGTCTGTCGTTGGCGGTGAGAACCATCGATCGTGCCGGGTAGCCGGAACAATTCAGACGCGCAACATGAACCATACACCAATGAGTCAATCTTCTTGCCGCCGATTCTCAATCCAGGAGCCGTGCGTATGAAGATACAGCAGATCACGATCGACCCCGATCCCTATAAACCCTTCCGCCTTGCGCAGGGCTATCGCGTCGGAGATCTCCTCTTTATTTCCGGTCAGGCTGCGATCGATCAGAGCGGTCGGATTGTCGGGGTCGGCGACTTTGACGCTCAGGCGAAGCAGGCATTCGAAAATCTCGACCGTGTTCTACGCGCCGGTGGGTCAAGCTTGCGGAATGTCATCAAGGTGACGATCTTCCTGACCGACATGACCAACTTCGATAGGATCGTTGAGCTTCGAGGTCAATGGTTCACAGCTCCCTATCCGGCGGACACCATCGTCGAAGTCCGCTCGCTCTACTCCACGGACGCGATGATCGAGATCGAAGCGATCGCCGTTGCCGATTCAGCGGCTGAGCGGGAGTGAAGGTCACGGAAATAAAATCCCATGAAGGAAGACCTTGAAAAAGTGAAGTCGTTGGCCCGCGATCTGCGGGACGACAAGGAATCACCGCGCAGCCCGCGGGACAAGCTCGGTGGTTATGCGTTGGCTGCGCGCGCCTTGGACAAATGCCGCGCGGCGCTCGTCGGCCGGCAGGGCGAATATTTCTCCCACTGCCCGCTCGATCAGCGATGGCTGAAGTTCGCGGCGCTTGACTACAACGCGTTCAGAAGCTTCGTCGCCACCGGCGCGACAGACGATCAAGTCGCTGGATGGATCGGGGAACATGCTAAGAAGCGGCAGCAGGCCGAGATCGCAGCATGGAACGATCGGGAAGGCTCGGTGCGCCTCAGTTGATCCGGCGAGAAATAACAGACGTTCATGGAAGATGATGTGCGGAATGACGAAATCAACCAGTGACACGAGCGACCGAACGGCTCAACCAACTTGCAGAGGAGGACACATCCATGCCAGTGAAACCCATTCCTGACGGCTATCATACCGTGACGCCGGTCCTGACCGTTCACGGGGCGGCGAAGCTGATTGAGTTTGTGAAGCAGGCCTTTGATGCCAAAGAAGTCTACCGGCTTCCAGGCCCGGATGGCGCCGTGATGCATGCCGAGGTGAAAGTCGGCGACTCGATGGTCATGCTGGGCGAAGCGACCGACGAGTGGAAGCCGATGCCGGCCAAGATCGCGCTCTATGTGGAGGATACGGATGCCTGGTACAAGCGAGCGCTTCGTGCCGGAGCCACGTCGGTCAGAGAACCGTCAGATCAGTTCTACGGGGATCGCAGCGCCGGTGTCAAAGATTTTGCCGGCAATCACTGGTGGATCCACACGCATATCGACGATGTGCCGCCGGAAGAGATAAAGAAACGTGCGGAAACTTGGATGAAGCAACGGCAGCGCCGCTGAGTCCGCCTTTGTCCGTTTGTCATGTTAAAGGAGCAGTCATGTCCGGAAAACAATCAACCCTGAAGGAGGAAACCATGCGTCTCACACACATTGCACTCACCTGTCTCTGTCTTGTCATGTCTGCATCTCTCGTGGCGGCAAAGGAAAAGAAACCAGAGAAACAGGTGGACATGCAGGCGATGATGGAGACCTATCAGAAACTCGCCACGCCCGGCGAACCCCACAAGCAGCTCGCGAGCATGTCAGGCAGTTGGAATACCAAGACCAAGTCCTGGATGGAACCGAACAAGCCGCCCAGGGAAGAAACAGGCGCCTGCGAACAGAAGATGGTTATGGATGGACGCTTTCTCCACGCTGAGTGTACCGGCAATATGATGGGGCAGCCGTTCACCGGAATCGGCGTGACCGGGTACGACAACCACACCAAGAAGTACGTGTCCACCTGGATGGATTCGATGGGCACCGGGATCTACTTTATGGAAGGCACGGCCGGCGCGGACGGCAAGACCATTACGCAGACAGGCAGTTACAACGATCCGATTGAAGGGCCGATGAAACTGCGTGCCGTGACGAAGCTGGTGGACGAGAACACGGAGACGTTTACCATGTACGGCACCGGCAAGCGTGGCAAAGACATGAAGATGATGGAGATCACTTACACTCGAAAGCCATGATGAGAGAGGGCGGCCTCCGTGCCGCCCTGAGTAGTGAGATTCAATGAGGGTGGGAGAGACGACCGCGGGCAGCGAGATGCTTAGCCGGCGCGTCACCCAAGCGCCTTCAATCTCGTGCCAGTTATGCCGTCAGGTTGATGCGACAGCTGCCGACCAACGGGTGGTGGCCGTCCTTGAGCGGCCTCACGCCGTGGTAGCGAAGTCTGGCCGGTCCGCCCTACACCACAACATCACCATGAATCAACGGCACCCGAATCGTTCGGTCGTTTCTTTTGAAACCGCCGAGCACAAATACTGCCGGAAACGATCGGCTGGCCAAAATCCTGTTCGTTCCTGTCCTGATGCAACGACAGCCCGGTCCCAGCCTCATAGCGGTTGATCAGACAGGCATCCGGGACGAACTCCTTGAAGCCGGCTTGTGCGGCTGCGGTTATCGCGAGCTTGAGAAAACTCTCCGGCATTTCCGGCCAGCCCCTGCCGCTCTGACTGGATCGATCCCGTCGTAGCGGTAGCCGCTTCTGTCCGTGACCCAGCCGAGCGTTCCACAGTTGGTCATTGCCACAGCCATGCGAAAGCCTCCAGGAGTAATCATATGGCGAAACGGCGCCCTAGCCACTATTTGATCCAATGCGGTCAGGAGCGCGGTGTCCTCCGGTGTCGTGAACTGACGCAGCAGTGTTGCGCCGGAAGGTAATGGCTCTTGCTGTAATGCCTCATCGGCCTCGTCGTTAAAGAGTTGTAGGCTCATGCGCTCGTTCATGTGGCGTCGTGGAAAATCACACCGACCGTGTGACGGTGTCCTGAACGAATGCGACTGACGCCATGCCGGAGGGTGACGCGATAGCAGCCGCGGGTCCCTTGCACAGGGCGATGGTGCACCGCGAACACGACGCCATCGCCCTGTCGAAGCGGCACCACGATCGGCCGCGACTGCATCCGCGGTCGCTGCTCCGTCATCACGAATTCGCCGCCCGTGAAGTCACGGTCTGGGTCGGACAGCAGAATGGTGACCTGGAGTGGAAATATGTGCTCGCCGTAAAGGTCTTGATGGAGGCAATTGTAATCGCCTTCGCCGTACTGAAGCAGCAGCGGCGTGGGCCTGACTTGGCCGGCTTGATGGCAACGCTCAGTGAAGTCTGCGTGCTTCGCCGGATAGCGAACCTCGATCCCCATGGCCGCATTCCAACGGTTCGCAATCGGGACGAGATACGGGTACATAACCGTGCGGAGGTCCGCGATGATTTCGGGCAATGGATAACGGAAGTATTTATACTCTCCACGTCCGAACCCATGGCGTCCCATCACGACGCGGCTACGGAAGATCTCATCCTGGGAATACAGCGCGGCTAAGCTTTCACATTCCTCCGGAGAAAGAAGGCGTTCCACCATCGCATTTCCTTGAGCGTCGAGATTGTCGGACACACGCTCCCAATCGATCGCTCCAACTCGTTCCGCCATGTTGTATGGCGAGGCCATGAGAGATTGTGTTTTGGCGGGTGCGTTCATGTTCGTATCTCCCGTTCGAGCAGCGCGCGTTTGCGGTCGACTCCCCAGCGGTAACCCGACAGATCGCCGTCGGTTCGCACCACACGATGACAAGGAATGGCCACCGCCAACACATTGTTGCCGCAGGCTTGCGCGACCGCTCGGACCGATTTCGGCGAACCGATCCGATGCGCGATGTCGGTGTAGCTCGCCGTCGAGCCGGCCGGAATCTTTTGGAGCGCCTGCCAGACGCGCCGCTGAAACGCCGTGCCGCGGACATCGAGAGGAAGATCCAGGCCGAGTGCCGGCTGTTCCACAAAGCCGACGACCCTCGAAACGAGACGCTCGAACGCGGGCTCGCCGCCCATCAGATTGGCGCGAGGGAACCGGTCTTGGAGATCGTGCGCCAGCGCCTCGGGATTATCGCCAAGGAGAATGGCGCACACACCGCGCGGACTGGCGGCGACGAGGATCGACCCGAGCGAACACTCGCCCACGGCGAATCGGATGTCGGTCTTGACGCCCCCGGCGCGGTAGGTGGACGGGGTCATGCCCAAGACCTTATTGGAGGTTTCGTAAAACCGTCCGCTGGAGTTAAATCCGGCCTCGAAAATGGCTTCGGTCACCGTGCGGCTTCGATTCAGCTCGTGTCTCACTCGCTTCGCCCGATACGCCGCCGCATAGCCCTTCGGCGTCAGCCCGGTGACGACTTTGAAGATACGATGGAAATGGTAAGGGCTCATGCGAGCGCGGTTCGCCAATTCGTCGAGACTCGGGACGTCCTCGGCCTGCTCGATCATCCTGCACGTGTCAGCCACGATCCTCGCGTGTCGTTCGACCAATGACGGCTGATCGGGCTTGCAGCGCTTACACGGACGAAACCCGGCCCGCTCGGCGTCGGTGCAGGTGGCGTGGAATCGGACGTGTTCAGGTTTCGGCAAGCGGGCCGCGCACGATGGGCGGCAATACACGCCGGTCGTCCGCACCGAATAGTAGAACGTCCCATCGGTCTTTTGGTCGCGGGCCATCACCGCGGCCCACCGGGGTTCTTGGCCGACTGCGACTGTTCCGAGCTTCTTGGTGTGTGTTGAGACGGTCATAGGCGCTCCTTTCACTATAATCAGGGTGCCCGTACCTTAGCAATCGCAGCAATGCGGTGCACTCCGAGTCTTGCTTTCGAATCCCTCTTCTAGACGTTCCAAGCGAATTTCCCGGTCCGAGGCTCAGGGCGAAGGAGGGAGCAATGGTTGATTACGGTATGGTGTGGTGGACATCTCATTGGATTCACGTTCATCGTCACCGCCGTGACGCTCGCGGCCAAGAAGGCGTCTGGCCACTTGCTCATGCGCGTCGTGGGAGAGAGCGGTTCTGAGGCTCAACGAACCGTGACAAGTTAGCCGGCGGAGGGCTGCGGTCAACTCAACGGCGTCATGTGGGCTCTGCTGTGCCTGCCCACTAGATGGAGCCGGTGCGCAGGTGGTCCTCATGCAGCTTGAGAAAAGGTCCGAACGTGTGTGGCCGCTTGCAGGCAGGAGTGCAGCCTGGCGAGCGCGCAACTTTCCGTTGGAAAGCCTGGAAAGCTGTGGCGTATCGCGTTCGCTTCATGATTGAATGTCTCTATGAAGGCGGCTGAATTGCTCGTGCGCTGTTTGGAAAATGAGGACGTCACGTTTATCTTCGGACTGCCGGGCGAAGAGAACTTGGACGTGATGGATGCGCTGCTTGATTCTCCCATCCGGTTCATCGCGACCAGACACGAACAGAGCGCTGCCTTCATGGCCGACGTGCATGGTCGTCTGACGGGGAGAGCCGGCGTCTGTCTCTCCACCTTAGGCCCCGGCGCGACGAATCTACTGACCGGAGTGGCGGATGCATATCTGGACCGTGCCCCGCTTGTCGCCATCACCGGACAGGTCTCGCTCGATCGAATGCACAAGGAGTCGCACCAATCCATCGATGTGCGGTCGATGTTTCACCCCGTCACGAAATGGAATGCCGAGATCTTCACGCCGCCTATCATTCCCGAAGCGGTACGGAAGGCGTTCAAGGTGGCGCAGACCGAGAAACCCGGCGCCACTCAGTTGGAACTGCCGGAGGATGTCGCATCCCAAGAGGTGGCCGACGCTTCCTATCAAGTGCCGCTTCGCGTGCAACTCCCCGTCACGGCGGAACCCTTGCCGGCGCAGATCATGCGCGCCGTCGAAGTCATCGGCAAGGCGAAGAAGCCGATCGTGCTCGCTGGAAATGGAGTCGTGCGTGGAGGGGCGCACGACTCGGTGCGGCAGTTCGCGCGTCAGCTCGGCATCCCCGTGGCCCATACGTTCATGGCCAAGGGGATCTTGCCGGACAGCGATCCCTTGTCACTCCATACGATCGGGCTGCAAATGCGTGATTATTCCCCGGCCGTGTTTGCAGAAAGCGATGTGGTGGTCGCCGTCGGGTACGATTTCGTCGAATATGCCCCCTGTTTCTGGAATCCGCATCGGGACAAGCACATTGTCCATGTGGACGTCTCGCCGGCTGAAGTCGATGCGCATTACATGGTGGATGTCGGCGTGCTCGGTAATATTGCCCTTGCCCTTGCGGCCCTGGGGAACGCGTTGCATCCCTTCGATTCGCAATGGGCCAAACAGGGTCGCGAAACGGTCCAGATCGGGTTCGAGGCAGAGTATGCCGAGCCTCCGCGCTGGCCAATGCGCCCACAACACATCGTGCGAGACCTGCGCACAGCGCTCGCGCCGGACGATCTGGTGGTCTGCGACGTGGGCGCGCACAAATTGTGGATGGCCAGGATGTTCTCTTGCGAGGGGCCGAATACCTGCATCATTTCGAACGGATTCGCCTCCATGGGCATCGGCTTGCCGGGTGCGATCGCCGGGAAGCTGCTGTTTCCGGAGCGAAGGGTGGTTGCAGTGACGGGCGATGGCGGGTTTCTGATGAACTCTCAGGAACTCGAAACCGCTGTGCGACTTCATCTGCCGATCGTGATCCTTGTATGGCGAGATGAAGGTTACGGCGTAATCCGTTGGAAGCAGCAGTTACGGTTCGGTCGAACGTCCGGGGTGGAGTTCGGCAATCCGGACCTCGTGGCCTATGCCAAAAGTTTCGGCGCGGCGGGTTTCCGTGTGACGGGCCCTTCCGAACTCAAGCCCATGCTGAAAGAGGCATTCACGTGTGGCAAGCCGGCTGTCATCGACTGTCCGGTTGACTATGAAGAGAACCTTCGCTTGTCCGAGCGGCTTAAGGCGTTGTCTTAATTTGCTTCGTCGCGGTCTGCGGACTCATCCGTTGAGTCGATCCGGCCGGATGCCACAGTGCGACTCCACCAGGGCACGCCAACCAATGCGCGTGAGCCCTGAGAACCTGTGCGATGTCCGTTTTAAGCGCGCTAGTCCGAATGACTCGTGCGACGAGCCCTGAAAGTTATTCCGCAACCGCATAATCACGGTTTCACATCTAAATCTACTCAATTCGTTAAATACCTCACCACCGTTCCCTACAACTTTAATCGGCGTGGAAGCAGGTCGCGCAGTCGTGCAGCAGTGCCGTCGTCATCGTTGTCATCAAGTAGGTTGCCGACCATTCGTCATCTGCCGACATATCGGCGAACATCCTTCGTCAGCATCATTCATTAAACCAACACTCTACACTGCCGCTGAAAAACTTCCTTTACTTTTTGCTCACTTGTACGATCTTCTAGACACGAGGCGTTTTGGAACGGCGGTTGCTATTCCAGTGAGCGAGAACAGTCAAGTCCCTGAAGTAGATAAATGGAGGCCATCATGGATCGGACCGTGCGACGAAAGGATCTCATCACATTAGTGGCGATGATGGGAACAGTGCTTGGAGTCTTTCTGTGCCTTCTCTTTCTCTTCGCCCCTACAACTTTGGGAGCAAACTTACCGGACGCGGTGGTGAGCAGTTTGGCAGATAGCGAGGGCTCCCTGCGTTGGGCTCAACCAATGCTAGGCCAGGTGATCGTGGAAGACGCACTGCTCAAGCAGCAATATGGGAGCCAGATGAGAGATGCGGTGAAGACGCTGAACCGACCGGGGCTGACGGCGCACCGGATCAAGGATGGATACCTACCTGCCCCGGCCATGGCCTACACAGCGATAATTGAGGCCGATCATGCGGTGCGCGTGCAATGGGTCATGGGGCGAATGATCGTCACTTTGACAGGCCAGGGAGTCAGAGCCGGAGTGGTAACGGCGGACAAGTCCGCCAACGAAGCCAATCGCCGGATCATCGCCGTAGCTCGGGAGACCGGCGCCAAACTAGATGGCGCCTTCAAGGCCGAATGGCAGGCCAGACTCGGAATGGCGATTGTGACCGAGACTCTGGCTCAAGAGCGATTGACCGACAATTCCCGGGAACAGGTTGGGTTGATCTTTTGAGCGCGATCGGGCTTAGGAGTGGAGTGAATTGCGATGTTGACGAATTCTGTGGACGAAGCTGCCCTCCGCACCCTCTTTCAAGAACTCATCGTCGTTGTTGTTGCTTGGCCGCTGCTGAGAAGTGGTAACAGCAAGGAAAGATCATGGACGAAGTGATTCAATTCCTCATTGAGTACGGGGCCGAGGTTCTCTTCGCGGTCGTCTTCGCGGAACAGGTGGGGTTGCCCTTGCCCGCCCTGCCGCTGTTGGTCGCAGCCGGGGCGCTTGTCGGTACTGGGCATCTGAATCTGTGGGTGGCGCTTGGGGTCACCATCCTCGCGGCACTATTGGGCGACTGGCTTTGGTATGAGTTTGGCCGTCGTCGCGGTCGAAGCGTGTTGAATCTGCTCTGTCGTATCGCGCTCGAACCGGACTCGTGCGTGCGTCGAACCGAAGACTTCTTTACCGAACACGGGGCTCGTTCGCTCATCGTAGCCAAATTTTTCCCGGGACTGAGTACCGTCGCTCCCCCTCTGGCTGGAATCGTCGGGCTCAGCGTACCGCTGTTCTTGCTTTATGATGGACTCGGCGCGTTGATCTGGGCCGGGGCGAGCATCGGTGTCGGCTATGTGTTCAGTGAACAACTTGAGGAGGCGTTCAGTTATGCGGCCCGAGTGGGCCCCGCCCTTGGAGTCGTTTTGATCGGAAGCCTGGCCGGATACATCATCTACAAGGCGGTCTACCACCACCGTCTTTTGCGCCGCGTCCCGCGCATCACGGTGAATGAGCTCGCCCACAAGCTCGAAGCAGGCGAGGATATGATCATCTTTGACTTGCGTCCGCTGCAGACGTTTGAAACCAACCCGAGCATTCCAGGGGCGAGGCCCATGTCACTGCAAGAATTGGTTCGGCGTCATCATGAACTCCCGCGCGATCGCGATGTAGTTCTCTATTGCGCCTGCCCATGGGATGCAGCCAGTGTGCATGCGGCCCTCATGCTGCGCAAAAAGGGTTTCGAACATGTGTGGCCCCTCGCAGGCGGGATTGAGGCCTGGCGTGCGATCGCCTTTAAAGCCGGAAATGCGGTGAGAGTTTCCGAGGGTCATCCTGTTCCAGCCTGACCCGTTGAGTCTTGGGCAAACATATAGTGACTGGCGCCGGTTGCTGTTCGATGGAACAGCATTTGCCGATCCATACCAGCGAGAGGGACAAGAAATGCTGAAGATCACCGAACAACGAGCTGCAGAGTCGGAATCCATGTCGCTCACGCTTGAAGGGCGACTGGCGGGTCCTTGGGTGGAGGAACTCGATTCCTGTTGGCGTCAGATGGCCGTGAACCAACAGAGGCGCACCGTGATCGACTTAACCGGCGTGACTTTCGTAGATTCTGAAGGCAAAGCGCTCTTGGCCCGGATCTGGCGCGAAGGAGCCGAATTTGTTGCGGCCGGCTGCTTGACCAAGTGCATCGTGGAAGACATCACAGCGGCAGGACGTGTCGCTCCATCGAAGCGGAGGCTCAAGAAACGTCGGTAAAGGAGAACTGCCTTGTCGTGGATAGTCGAATACATGACGGTCGGATTCCCGTTCTTGCTCATGGTGTTGATGGTTCTAGACTTGCTTAGCGTCTCTGCCGACCGCTAAGATCGGCTTCGCGCACAAACAGCGTTCTTGAGCGTCATTGTTTAGGAGATACCGATCATGACTTCGATCGTGAGATTACAGGGATTTGCCGTAGGCCTTCTCGCTTGGATCACCGTCACGGGCCTGACCGGGTGCAAGCAAGAGGCTGGGTCGATCCCGGCGCCTCCTCTCCCGGCGGTGGAGGTTGTGACTGTGTCGGTGCAGACCGTGCCGGACGAACCGGAGTTTATCGGCCAGGCAGAGGCGTCCCGCGTGGTCGAGATCCGGCCGCAAGTTACGGGGATCATTAAGGAACGCTTCTTTGCCGAAGGGCGCGACGTGAAAAGCGGAGACCGGCTTTATCAGATCGACCCGGTGCCGTTTAAAGCGGCGTTTTTGAGCGCCAAGGCGAGAGTCTCTCAGGCCGAAGCCCGACTGATTCAGGCCAAGCAGAACCTTGCTCGAGTGAAACCGCTCCTGGAGGAGCAGGCGGTGAGTAAGAAGGATGTGGATGACGCGGTGGCCGAGGAACTCGCGGCCAAGGCAGCGCTTGAAGGCGCGAAGAGCGATATGGTCAAGGCCAAGTTCGATCTCGATAACACGCTCATTACGTCTCCGATTGATGGGTTGATTGAACGCACTCATTATTACGAAGGCCGTCTCGTGACCACTCAGACCGATCTGCTCACGATTATCCACCAGGTCGATCCCATGTATGTGATCGTGAGCGCGCCGGAGAGCTTCTTACTCAAGCGACGCCGGGACATCATGGCCAAGAGAATTGAGCACCCGGGCATCTACGAATTGCGCGGTGTCATCACCTTTGTGGACGGCACGACCTATCCGCATCAGGGGGCCTTGGATTTCACCGATGTGGGCCTGCGAACCGAGACGGGGTCCAGGCAGGCGCGCGTCACCTTCCCGAATCCCGATCGGATCCTGTTGCCCGGTCAGTTCGTGAAGGTTCGCTTCAAAGGGACGGTGAAGTCCGGAGTGATTCTGGTCCCCCAACGAGCAGTTCAGCAAGGCGCGAAGGGTCCCATCGTGTTTGTGGTGGGTGAAGGTGACAAAGTGGAGTTGCGCGAGGTGCAGGCTACCGGTTGGCAGGACAATCAATGGTTGGTCGAAGATGGGTTACGCCCCGGCGAGCGCATTGTGGTGAGCGGGCTACATAAGATTGCGCCGGGTGCGCCGGTGCAGCCCATTCCAGTGAGTCAGGCTGCAGCGGGGACAACGCCCTCGAATCGGCAAGCCGACGCCGCACAAGGATCGCCGAAGTGACGACCTACTTTTTCATCGATCGTCCCATCTTCGCCTCGGTGATCTCCATCGTGATCGTGGTGGTGGGACTGGTGGCCCTGCAGGTCTTGCCCGTGGCGCAGTTTCCGGAGATCACTCCTCCGGTTGTCCAGATCGAGGCTGACTATCCCGGCGCCAGCGCCGAGGTCATAGCCGATTCCGTGGCCCGTCCGATTGAGGTACAACTCCCCGGTATCGACAATCTTCTCTATTACGATTCCACCAGCACGAACGACGGCCACATGACCCTCAAGCTCACGTTCGAAATCGGGACGGACGTGGACATTGCGCAGGTCCAAACGCAGAACCGACAGAAGCTGGCGGAACCGCAACTCCCGCCTGAGGTCGTTCGGCAAGGAATCACGGTGAAGAAAGTTTCGACGGACCTGCTGTCGGTGGTGGCGCTCAGTTCAAGCGACCCGACGCACGACACCGTCTTCCTCTCCAACTATGCGATTCTTCGCATCATCGACAATATCAAGCGGTTGCCCGGGGTCGGTGACGCGCAGGTGTTCGGCGGCGGCAGCTACTCGATGCGCCTGATCCTGGATCCGGCCCGGATGGCGCAGCTCAGCCTTACCCCGACCGACATCGTCGGCGTCGTTCGGGAACAGAATCGGGATTTTCCCGCGGGAATTATCGGGCGCGAGCCGGCGCCCAAAGGCACGGAACTCACGATTCCGGTGATCACGCAGGGACGCCTGACCGAAGTGAAAGACTTTGAAGAGATGATCGTCCGGGCGCTCCCCGACGGGTCCATGATCCGGCTGAAGGACGTCGCGCGAGTCGAACTCGGCGCGCAATCCTACACGATGGAAGGGCGGTGGAACGGCAAACCGAACGTGTTCCTGTTGACCTTTCTCTCACCGGGAGCCAATGCGCTCGACACCGTGAAGCGGATTCGGAAGGAGATCGCCGAACTCTCGAAGACGTTCCCTCCCGGCGTGAATTATGACGTGCCCTATGACACGACCAGGTTTATCGAGGTCTCCATCAAGGAAGTGGTGAAGACCCTCGGCGAAGCCATGATCTTGGTGATCCTGGTCGTCTATCTCTTCCTCCAAACGTGGCGGGCGACGTTGATTCCGGCCGTCGCGGTGCCGGTCTCCTTGATCGGCACGTTCGCCGGCATGAGTGCCCTGGGATTTTCGATCAATACCCTGACGCTTTTCGGAATGGTATTGGCTATCGGGATCGTGGTGGATGATGCGATTGTGGTCGTCGAGAACGTCGAGCGTCACATGAGGGAAGGACGGCTCTCGGCTAAGGCGGCGGCAAAGAAGGCCATGACCGAAGTGACGGGACCTGTCATCGCGATCGTCTTAGTCCTCTGCGCTGTCTTCGTTCCGGTCGGATTTCTCGGCGGGATCACGGGACAGTTATATAAGCAATTTGCGATCACCATTGCCCTGGCCGTGATCCTCTCCGGATTTGTCGCCCTCACCCTCAGTCCGGCTCTCTGTTCATTGGTGCTCAAGCCCGGGCATGAGGTGCGGCGAGGCGTCTTTGGATGGTTCAATCGCTTCTTCGACCGGACGAGGGACGGCTATAGCGCGATCGTCGGCACGATCATGAAGCGTGCTGTCCTCGCCCTGGCGATCTTCGGCGTTGTGATCCTCGCCGCCATCGGGCTGTTTCGCCTGATCCCCAGCAGCTTCCTGCCGGAAGAGGATCAGGGGTATTTCATCGCCATCGTGCAATTGCCCGACGGCGCGTCCAAGCAGCGGACCGACGCGGTGTTGCAAAAGGTTGAACGCTACTTCCTGTCGATCCCGGCGATCCACTCGACAGATGCCATGTCCGGGATGAACTTCGTCTTCAACACGCGGGGCCCGAACGCGGCGACGATGTTCCTGCCGTTGCATGATTGGGACCAGCGACAGGAGCCGCGGTACGACGTCCGGGCGATCATCGGCGCGGCCTATGGTGAATTTGCCAAGATTCCGGAGGCGCTGATCCTCGCGTTCAACGCACCACCCATCCGAGGGCTCGGCGCGACCGGCGGGTTTTCGCTTCAAGTACAAGATCCGACCGGCGGGGATTTTAATAAATTTGCCGCCGTGACCCAGGAGCTCATTGCCAAAGCTCGGCAGGATCCGGCGATCGGAGCTATCGGCACGAGTTTTCGCGTGAGTGCCCCGCGCCTCTACGCCCGGGTCAATCGAGAACGGGCAAAAGCGCTCGGGGTGCCGATTTCTGAAGTGTTCGACACGCTCCAGGCCTTCTTCGGGAACTTCTATATCAACGATTTCGTGAAGTTCGGGCGCGTCTATCGAGTACAGACCGAAGCCGAAGCGCAGTACCGATCCTCGCCCGGGGATATCGCGAAAATTTATGTGCGTGCCCAGAGCGCGCAGGGACCCCGCATGCTTCCCCTCGATACGGTCGTCACGACCGAATACACGAGCGGGCCGGACCCAGTGACGCACTTTAACGGCTACAACACGGCCCTAGTGCTCGGTGGGGCGGCGCCTGGATACAGCTCAGGCGAGGCCTTGGCGGCCATCGATCGACTGGCGGCCGAGGTGTTGGTACCCCAGGGTTACGGCATTGACTGGAGCGGTATTTCTTATCAAGAGCACAAGGCAGGCTCGGAATCCGTCTTCGCGTTTGCCTTCGGCCTCCTCATGGTGTTTCTCGTCCTGGCCGCTCAGTATGAGAGCTGGTCCGTGCCGTTCGCGGTGATCCTCGCGGTGCCGTTCGGAGTCTTCGGCGCGCTGACGGCGGTTTTAGTGACCGGGCTCGCGAACGATATCTACTTTCAAATCGGTTTGGTCACGTTGATCGGCCTGTCGGCGAAGAACGCGATCCTGATCGTCGAGTTTGCAAACAAGCGCCGGGAGGCCGGCATGTCGG
This sequence comes from Nitrospiraceae bacterium, assembly GCA_052389595.1. Lineage (GTDB taxonomy): Bacteria > Nitrospirota > Nitrospiria > Nitrospirales > Nitrospiraceae > JBQTHT01. The sequence goes on along the minus strand of JBQTHT010000252.1, from coordinate 10,704 downwards.
CGGTGGATGCGGCCCTGGAGGCGGCCAAGCTCCGATTCCGGCCCATTATCATGACCTCGATGGCCTTCATTCTCGGTGTCGTGCCGCTGGTCTTCGCCGGCGGGGCCGGCGCGGCCAGTCGCCATTCCATCGGCACCGGCGTGTTCGGGGGCATGCTCGCCGCCACGTTCCTCGCGATCCTCTTCGTTCCGCTGTTCTTCGTGCTTGTACGAACCGTCGGTCGTAGGGCGGATGATCGCACTGTCCGTTCCGACCCAGAGTCCTCGACTGAAACCAAAAAGGAAGAATACCAACATGCGTAATGTGGCCCTGCTCGCTCTCACGTTGCTGGTGACCGCCTGTGCGATGGGCCCGGACTACTCTCGTCCAGACGTGACCACGGGAGATTCTTTCCGCATGGCGGAGCAGCAGGGGGCGTCCATCGCCAACATGTCCTGGTGGGAACTGCTTCGCGATGATGAGCTCCAGAAACTGATTCGCATTGCCATCGACGAGAACAAGGATCTGAAGCGCGCGGTCGCAACAGTCGAAGAATTCCAAGCCAGGCTGTTCATTTCCCGAACCGACTTCGCTCCTCAGCTCAGCGCGACTGTGAATGCCCCATCGTTTGGGAGAAATGCGAGCTTCCTCTTTCCGGGATTCCCCAATCCCTTCAATTACTATATACAGGGCAATCTCTCCTGGGAGCTGGACATATGGGGTCGAATTCGCCGGTCCAACGAGGCGGCTCGTGACGACTTACTGTCGAAGGAGGAGAACAGACGAGCCATCGTGTTGGAGCTGGTCAGCAGCGTCGCGCAAGGCTACTTCGATCTTCTCCAGTTCGACATGCAATTGGACATCGCCAAGCGAACGCTTCAGTCGTGGGAAGAGTCCGTTCGAATCGCACAGGCTCGGTTGCGACAGGGAGTCATTTCCAGGCTGGATGCCGACCAATTCGAGGCAGAACGGGCAAATGCCGCCGCGCGCGCAGCCGAGTTAGAACGGCAGATGGTCCAAAAGGAGAACCAGCTCAGTGTATTGCTGGGACGCAATCCCAGGCAAATTTCGAGAGGCCGCTCCTTGACCGAACAGGTAATGCCGCCCGATGTCCCGCCGGGCCTTCCGTCGGAATTGCTCCAGCGCCGTCCGGATCTTGTCCGGGCGGAAGTCGAATTGGCGGCGGCGACCGCTCGCATCGGTATGGCGAAGGCCGATCGATTTCCAAAGCTCTCCCTGACGGGACTCCTTGGCGTGGCAAACCCGAAGCTCTCGAAACTCTTTGACGATGAAGGTGAGTTCGGGGTGGCAGGCCCGAGCCTGGCCGGACCGCTCCTCAACGCTCAAATCTTAGGGTTTCAACAGGATGCGGTGGAAGCCCAAGCCCGCCAAGCCGTAGCCCAATATGAGCAATCGATCCTTGTGGCATTCAGGGAAGTAGAAGATGCCCTGGTGGCCGTACGCACGGCACGCGAGCAACGTGAAGCCCAAATTCAGCAAGTGGAGGCGCTGCGTTCTGCCTTGCGACTCGCAAATTTACGTTACAAGGGGGGTCTCGCGAACTACCTGGACGTCTTGATCGCTCAGCGCAATCTTTTCGAAGCAGAACTCGCGCTCACCGGCACCCATCGTTTGCATTTGGTGTCGGTCGTCCAGCTCTACAAAGCCTTAGGCGGCGGGTGGTCACCATTGGAACCGGCTCAGCAGGGGCCCGGTCTCGCCTCGGCGGACAACAAGAGCTGATCTTTCGCTCTCGTTGGAGATGAGGAGGATCTCATCAATGGAGAAGCCGGCTGAGACGCACTATCCCATCCATGAACTGCTGCGGCGGCGATGGAGTCCTCGTGTGTTCTCTGATCGGATGGTCCAGCCGGAAACCTTGCGTAGTCTGTGGGAAGCCGCGCGCTGGGCGCCGTCTTCAAACAATGAGCAACCATGGCGATTCATCGTCGCTACGAAGGATCAACCGGCTGAGTATGAACGGCTCTTGAGCTGCCTGGTGGAGGGCAACCGAAAATGGGCCCATCAGGCACCCGTGCTTATGCTCTCTGTCGCCGAACTCAAGTTCGAAGACGACGGCAAGCCGAATCGCCACGCATACCATGACGTTGGTATGGCTGTGAAAGGACTCGTGATCCAGGCCACTGCGCTCGACCTATTTGTCCATCAAATGGCAGGTTTTCATGTGGACAAGGCTCGAACGGAATTCAGTATTCCGCAAGACCACGACCCCGTCGCCATGATCGCCCTTGGGTATCCCGGCGATCCGGCCACGCTTCCTGACTATTTACGCGAACGGGAGCTGAAACCACGCGACCGGCGGACGATCTCCGAATTTGTCTTCTCGGGTACGTGGGGACATTCGTCGTCGCTGGCAAAGTAAGGGCTGGTTAGGCGAGGGTTTTGATCGGCGCCGCTGGATCCCGAAGCAGAGCCTCTTTCCCATTCAGGTTGCTCCTGGATCGAATGAGCCGCTGCATCGGCTGGAATTCCTTCGGATTGGCATTGACGGCGAAATAGGCGCGCAGGGCATGCTGCTTTAGATACAGGAGCGTAAAGCTCATGGCTTCCGGTTGTCCCCGCATGAGTATCTGGTCATGCTCACTCTCATCGCCGGCGAATTCGAGATGCAGGTCGAAGATGTCGGACCACACGTAGCTGACGAGATCGTAAGGATTGCGGGCGCCGGTCATGTTTTGAGCCGCCAGCCGGCCACAGTACTCCGCGTGTCCCCAATGCTCGACTCGGCGTCGCTTGTTAAACAGCGGATCGACATAGTTCGCCACATCGCCGGCCGCGTAAATGTCGGAATGGGAGGTCTGGAGAAATTCGTTCACCACGATGCCGTTGTCGACCGTGAGGCCGGCCTGCTGGGCCAGCTCGACATTCGGCACGATCCCGACGCCGATGCAGACGAAGTTGCAGGGAAGGATGACGCCGGATTTTAGGACGACGGACAGGGCGTGATCGTGCCGATGAATGTCGTTGACTCTTTCGTTGGTGCGGAACTCGACGCCTTTTCCTGTGCAGTAGTTCTGTACCACCTCGGCCAAGGCCGCATCGGCAAAGCGGGGCCAAATGTGGGGTTGAGCTTCGATGACGGTCACGTGGACTCCACGTTGAGTGAGCGAAGCGGCCACCTCCAAGCCGATGAACCCCGCACCGATGACGACCGCGCGGGAATTCTTGGTGGCCTGGGCGGCAATACCGGCCGCATCATCGATGGTACGGAGATAATGGACGCCCGGCAGGTTCGCGCCGGGGATCATCAAACGAACCGGGCGCCCGCCGGTGGCGAGCAGCGCTCGGTCGAACGCAATGGCCTGGCCGTCGGACAGCCAGGCTTCCTTACGAGGAAGGTCCAAACGCTGCACTTGCGTGCCGAGTCGTAGATTGATGCGCGCCTCATGAAAATATGCATCGGGGTCGAAGAAGAGTTGGTCTTTGGGCTTTTCCCCGCGGAGAAACTCTTTGGACAGCGGGGGACGGTCATAGGGGGCGTAAGGTTCGTCGCTCACGAGCGTAATGGCGGCATCCGCATCTTGCTGACGGAGTTGCTTCACGGCTTGGCTCGAAGCCAGGCCGCCGCCGATCAGAAGATAGCGCGTAGACTTCATAACCACCCACAAGTGAAGCAGGTTGAGCTTCCTAAGAATACGCCAATTGCCGAAGAGTATCATAGAGGGGCCGCGGTTGTGTCGAACTACTCGAACAATACGGATGAAGCGGATAAGGCTGTCGCTGCGATGAAGAAAGGGAGCGCGGTGTGAGACGAACAGGCGTGAAGGCGAAGCGTGGAAAAAACAGAGCAAGGCATGGGACTGTGACGCCGGCCCCGATCCTCCAACTCGGTCTCGGCTTCTGGGGATCGAAAACGTTGCTCAGCGCGGTTGAGCTGGGGTTGTTTACGGAATTGGCAAAAGGTCCGCTGGATGGGGAAACTTTACGAAAGCGGATGGATCTCCATCCGCGGAGCGCGAGGGATTTCTTCGATGGCCTGGTGGCTCTGGGCATGTTGAATCGAACAGGCAATCGGTACGCCAACACTCCCGAGACAGCTCTGTTTCTCGATCGAACGAAACCGTCGTACCTGGGTGGAATGCTCGAGATGGCGAACGCCAGACTCTATAAGTTCTGGGGGTCACTCACGGAGGCGTTACGCACGGGTCAGCTACAAAATGAGGCGAAAGAAGGCGGAAACTTTTTCGCCGCTCTCTACGCCGATCCGAACAGACTGGAAGGATTTCTCAAGGCGATGACCGGTCTCAGCCTCGGGGCCGGCCGGGCGATCGCGAAGAGGTTCCCGTGGAAACGCTACAAAACGTTCATGGATATCGGTACCGCGCAAGGAGGGATGCCGGTCCAGATCGCGCTGGTTCATTCACATCTATCCGGCGGCGGAATGGACTTGCCGGTGGTTCAACCCATCTTCGAATCCTACATCCACGCGCACAACCTTGGTGAACGCGTGCGATTTCACCCCGGCGACTTCTTCAAAGACCCGCTGCCGAAGGCAGATGTGTTGACCATGGGCCACATCCTGCATGACTGGAATCTGGATGAAAAACTCATGTTGCTGAAAAACGCCTATGCAGCATTGCCGGTGGGCGGCGCGTTGATCGTCCACGAGGCAATCATTGACGATGCGCGCAAGCAGAACGCGATGGGTCTCCTGATGAGCCTGAATATGTTGATCGAAACGCCGGGCGGCTTCGACTTCACCGGGGCCGACTGCCGGAAATGGATGAAGGAGGTCGGCTTCAAGCGGACGCGCGTCGAACCACTGGTGGGGCCTGATTCGATGGTCGTTGGAATCAAGTAGAAGATGGCTAATCTTAAGGCAAGACTATCCACGAATATCGAAGGCAACTTTTTCGTGGACGAAACCTGCATCAACTGCGACACCTGCCGGCAACTCGCACCGAAGAGTTTCAAAGAGGTCGGCGACTATTCGGCTGTTGTCCAGCAGCCGGAGCGTGGCGAACACGTGCATCAGGCCTATCAAGCGCTGCTGGCTTGTCCGGTGGGCTCGATCGGCACAGAGCGCAGCGACAAGTCACGCATGCAAGCGGCGATGGCGAGCTTTCCGCTTCATCTGGAAGGCGACGTCTACTACTGTGGGTTCAACTCGGAGAAGTCGTTCGGCGCGAACAGCTTCTTTGTCCAGCACCCAGACGGGAACTGGCTGATCGATTCACCTCGTTACATGAAACATCTCATCGACGCCGTCGACCGAATGGGCGGCATCCGGTACATTTTCCTCACGCACGAAGATGACGTGGCGGATGCGGCCAAATATGCTGAACGATTCGGCGCCAAGCGGATCATCCATCGTGCCGATGCGGAGGCGATGCCGGATGCGGAATGGATCGTGGATGGGGACAAGGCGGTCGAGTTAGTCCCACAATTTCACGCCATCCCGGTTCCGGGACATACGCCCGGCAGCATGGCGTTGCTTTACGACGACACGTTCCTCTTCACCGGCGATCATCTCTGGTGGGAGCCAGAGAGTGGGACGCTGGAATCGCCGACACAACTTGTGTGGGACCACAGGGAACTTCTAGGATCCATCAAGGAGCTTCTCGACCATCGCTTTCAGTGGGTGCTGGCCGGCCACGGAGATCGCATCAAGCTCTCGCCGGATGAGATGGCGGACCGGCTTCGCGCGCTCGTCCAGCGGCGGCACGCGCGAATGGCTGCCCGTCGTTAGCGGAGCCTTTGTTCCCTTCCCCTTCAGGCAAGAAAGAACCTCATGCCGGAAGCCCTCCAGTTTCTCGTTGACCATGGTGCCTCCGTCCTCTTCTGGGTGGTCTTCGTCGAACAAGTCGGGCTCCCGATTCCCGCCATTCCCCTTCTGATCGCGGCGGGCGCGCTCGTGGGCTCCGGCAAGATGAGTGTCCTCACGGCGCTCTTGATCCCCGTCGCCGCCTCTCTTCCTCCTGATATGGCCTGGTATTATCTCGGCCGCATCAAGGGCGGGAAAGTCTTAGGGTTCCTCTGCCGCATGTCCCTCGAACCGGACTCCTGCGTCAGAAATACCGAAAACCTCTTTCATCAATATGGTCCGCGCGCCCTACTCGTGGCCAAGTTCATCCCCGGTTTCAGCACTGTTGCCCCACCGCTTGCGGGGATTGTGGGCATGGGCGCGGCGGCGTTTCTCTTCTACGATACCGTGGGGACCTTGATCTGGGCGGGCGTCAGCGCTGGAGTCGGCGCGTTATTCAGCAATCAACTCGAGCAGCTCCTGCGGCTCTTTGACGAAGCGGGCGGCTGGTTGCTGACCATCATCTGTCTCGGCCTTGTCGGATTCATCGGGTACAAGTTCTTTCATCGTCAGAAATTTCTGCGCGATCTTCGGATGGCGAAGATCTCCGTGGACGAACTCAAGCTGCGCATGGATGCCGGTGATCCCATCACGATTGTGGACGTTCGACACCCGCTGACCCTGGACCTCGATCCCGAGGCCATTCCCGGCGCGCTCAACTTCTTAATGGAGGATATCGAACATCGCCATCACGAGATTCCGCGAGATCGTGACATTGTCCTCTACTGCTCCTGCCCCAACGAAGTCTCCAGCGCGCGCACCGCGCTTCTGCTGAAGAAGGGCATCCACCGCGTCCGCCCCCTCGAAGGTGGCCTCGACGCGTGGCGGAATCGGAAATTTCCGATCGAGCGACGCGACCGAGTGGCCGAAGGGTCGAACGCATGAGCATGAAACAAGAATCGGAGCAAGGATGCATCAGCTCTTCAGACTCGGTTTGCTCTCTCACAAAGGAGGTCATCCATGTCAGGCATAGTGAAAGCGATCCCGGAGGGCTATGAAGGTGCGACGCCCTACCTCATCATTAAAGGCGCGGCCGGCGCCCTTGAGTTTTATAAGAAGGCATTCGGGGTGACGGAGGTGATGCGTATGCTGGGTCCCGGTGGGACGGTGGGGCACGCGGAAATCAAGGTCGGCAGAGCGCTCATCATGTTGGCCGATGAGTTCCCGGAGATGAATTGCAAGAGTCCGCAGTCGTTGGGCGGTTCGCCGGTAAGCATCATGGTGTATGTCCAGGACGTGGATACCTTCGTCAAGCGGGCTGTGGCCGCCGGTGCGAAGCTGCTCAGACCGGTGGAAAATAAGTTCTACGGCGATCGGGCGGGCAGTCTGGAAGATCCGTTCGGACACCAGTGGCACTTCGCGACGCATGTGGAGGACGTGCCGCCCGATGAGATGGCGAAGCGCGCCGCGGCCTTCATGAAATAAGAGGGCGGGGGGTAAGCCGTGGATTTTCGCCTTTCCATCTGGAACTTGCGGCGAGACGAGGGGGATGTCCGCGACTCTGCCTACTTACCACGGCTTCCCAGGAAGGTGACGACGTGACCTCGAAGCGCGGCCACGAAACGTTGGATGGTTAGATCTGGAGCGGGCTGCGTGATTTTGGTTTTTGATGAATTGGTGGCCATCAGGAAACAGGCGGAGGTATAGAGCCGCTCTAATACCAAACGGCGACAGAGTAACTCGTATCACTTGCTATAGGAGACCCCTTTGTAGCGCGTGAGACCTTTTGTGCCTTTGGCGTGAGCCTCTCCACGAAACTCCGGATCAACAGAAAAGTATGGTTCCTTGTTGACGACAGGCGTTTTAACGTTGTCGCGATCTTCGAGCAGGAACAAGTAACCAAGAAACGGAGCAGGAGCTTCACCAAAGCGGCCTTCTCGGAATGCTGTCCAAATATCCTTGGCACTGCCCACCGCTTCTTCGGAACGGTTATTGACATTATTTCCGATCGATGTGCCGGCTTGCGATTTCAACTCCATTGCCAACACCAGTGCGCCGTTGGAGACGACGATCAGATCCCACTTTTTTGTGGCCCTGAAATAACCTGGTAGTTCCAGCGCGGTTCTCGTGCGCACATCGAGTTTCTTCAACCCGGCTTCGCAGAGAATGTCTGAAACTAAAACCTCCAGAGCACCCATTTGGGTGCCTCCCGTGACCTCACCCCGCGTGCCCGCGTCGATTCTTCCGGATTCGACCTGTTTTTCTTTATTTTTCCTTCGAGCGTCCCAGTAGTTTTGGACGGCGGCTTGCAGTCTTTTGTCAATGTCCAAGCGCTGCCTCTATCAGACTTCTGTCGATCCCATACAATTCCAAAGTTACTTGAGTTGCACGCTGGCGATCACGATGACGGAAGGCGTCTCTCAGTTCGTCAGACTGCACGTGGGACAGAGTTTTTGGATCAGGAACTCGAATCCGGCGCAGATATTGCGCTTGGAATCGCAAGTAGCCTCCTCGCATGCGGACCCCATACGATTCCACGAAAACTGTCCGACGGCAGACATGAGCAGGCCTCCAAGTACTTCAAGGTTCCACTCATCAGACTGAACAAAATACAGATTGTGGTGTGGGTACGTTTCGCCCTGATCCAAGACTGGCTCAAGAGTGTTCTTAATATCCGGGATATAGAGCTTGTATTTGTTGGTGAGCCCGTGGTTAACACGGTCGATAGTTTTGTACCACCCGTTCGTATTCTTTTCGGCGGTGTGGCGCTTTTTAAGGACCGCAGCATGTTGCTCGTAATAGGCCTTTAGCTTTGGATAAGTGTTCAAATCTACGAGCCCTTCGTTGTTCCATGGATTCACAAGGTAGTGCCCGGACCACTGTAGTGTCCCGCCCGCCAGGTCTTTCACGAGGGCGAGTTTCAGGAGGCGGGAAGGTTCCACCAATCGGGGATCTTTTGTGATGTAGATGCTATCGTTGCCGGTGGCGACGCCAATTCCCACCTTCGCATTCATTTCCAGGAGAGGAAACCGATCTTCCAGTTGTCGCAGGGCCGCCAACTGTTCGGGCGAATGGCAGGGCCAGGGATCTGTCCCCTTGAACCATGTTTTCACCACTGCCATCCGTATACCCCGGGGGGGACCAGCTGGTATGCCGCGGCCCTCTATTTGGAGTATCGTTGCCAGTTGCCTTGGTTGGACGCCTTCAGCTTCGGGACCGGCACTCGCCACGACGGCCGACCCCTGTTTCATGTTTCGAATGACCGTAATGGCCGGATAGGCGTCCACTTCGTCATCAAACGCGTTGACGTTATGCATGCTCAGGAGCACTTGAACGCTATAAGCAGAGGTAATGAGCTGTCGTAGTTCTGCACCATATTGGTTGCGCATCCAGCGATCGGCACAGATAAACGCACAGACACCGCCGGTTCTCAGCTGGCGAAGCGCCGCTTCAAAAAAAGCCACATAGAGATCAGCCCGCCCTCGCATCGTCGGATACGCTTTGCGGTAGACGGAGGCCATTTCTTCGGGAATATCCTCAAGCCGTACATAAGGAGGGTTCCCTATAACGAAATCCGCTTCTCTGCTGCTGGCATCAAACAAATAGTCCTTGGTTACCACCCACGTTTCGGCTAGTCGTTCGGCTAAGGGGCGGCTTACGCCGCGTTCCACCAGGATAGTTTGGGCGAGTATGCGTGCACGAGCGGCGCTCTTCTCATCCAGCTCATATGCTATTAAGGAGTGTCGAGAATCGAACAGTGATCGGCCGAGCCTCCGACAGGACTCCACAAGACGCTCTATCATCGGACCAAGAAATGCACCATCACCAGCCGCTGGTTCCACTGCCAAGACATCCAGCAGGTTCTTCTCCTGGCAGTAACCGCTCAAATCAAGCAGTAGTTCAACCACCCAACGTTTTGTATATACGACGCCCTTTGGCTCGACTACTGCCACAGGAGGCGAACAGCGGGAAGGTGCTATCAGTTGGAGCTGAATGCCTTGCGTCGCGACTGCGGGATTAATCTGGCTGTCTGCCACTGGGCCTCGAAGTCTCTGATGAGGTTCAGAGAAAAAGGAGTGGCTGATACTAACTCGTCCGCCTTCTTCGTTCAAGACGGGCGCCTGGCAAGAATCTTGGGACTGCCAATCGAGGAGGGTGACGGAGTCACCGCAGCATGTCGCGAACGAGTGTCGAATCGCGTTTTGGGCCGACAGTATCCGCGAGGTTGATCGGCTGGCTGCGATCGCGGTCCGGGCCGGCGCACGGAATGTTGAAGGACCGGCCTACGAAGATGCGCACTACTACGCCGTCTTCTTCGAGGATCCCAGCGGCAATCGTCTTGAGATTTGTTACAGGGAAAACAAATAGGTCTCCGGAATCGCTTTCGACTCGTCCGCGCGCGCGGCGGGCTTACTTTCTATATTTTCCCGTTGACGTGGTGCTGATGACTTTGGGACTATCACGGAGTGTATTTCGAGCTTCTTGGCCCGATTACTCAAATCGAGACCTTCGCGGTCGGTTCACGGATTCTGGAAGTTGGGCGGCTTCGTAAGCTCTATGGGAAAGGACGCTGGCGGAAGCGGAAGGGGCTCGCGAAGGGTCGGGTCGCCGATGGGTCCGTGCATCTTGCTGAAGTTCATTGGTATGAGGCAACGGGAATCGGTCGGAAAGAATACAAGATCAAACTGTTTCTGTGAGGCTCAGCTATGAGAAAAACTAAAGTCGTATCAGCTCGCTTGCTCATCTGTGTTGAGAACAAAGGCTACACCGTGTCCTTAGAAAAGAGAAAGATTTACGTCTCTCTTCTTGATCCTCGAGCAGCCAAGCATGGTCATGTTCGTGTAATCGATGAATCAGGCGAAGATTATCTATATCCTAAACACTTCTTTCTCCCCGTCACGTTGCCTCAGTCTGTCCGGAAAGCGGTCCTCAAGGCTGCCTGATCCTAAGATCGGTCCCTC
>JBQTHT010000251.1:0-9004 GCA_052389595.1 Nitrospiraceae bacterium | reverse complement strand
TGGGATTTATCACGTCTCTCTTGAAAGATATGCGGGATCAAATGCGGGGGGCGGCCTATACAGCGCTGAAGGAGTTCGGTTCCAACGAGGCTATCCCTTATTTCGAGGATGGATTGAGCGATGGATCAGGTCTGATCCGGCTCCTCGCGGTGGAAGGGTTGGGGCGCCTTGAGGCAGGTCGTCGCTCGGTGCGGCTTCGCAAGGCGGTCGAGGATCAAGCCGGTCTGGTCAAAGTCGCGATACTAAAAATATTGGGCCAGACGGGAGATCGGACCATCGTGACTTTACTGGAGCGCGCCAAGACGGATGAGCAAGCCATTGTCCGTCTTGCCGCCGCTGGAGGGCTGGTTCGGTTCGGCCGGAGTGAGGCCTGGGAGGAAATTAAACAATCCGCCGGCGCGAAGAATCCCGAAGAACGAGCGGCCGCTCTTCGGGTGATCGGAGAGTTGAAAGAAGCGAGAGGGTTTCCTCTTCTCCTGGACGCCGTGAGAAATGCTCAGCCGTCAGTGAGAGGCGCCGCTGCGGCTGCCCTCGGTGATTTTGGGAAGAAGGATGCCGTTCCTGCACTGGAGCGAGCCCTCCATGATCCTATCCCCGCAGTGAAGACATCGGCGGCAGTGAGCTTGGGTGAGCTGGACGCCGTTGGTTCCATACCTGCTCTCAAGCGAGCCCTCGCTGATCCCAATTCCACCGTGCAGGCTGCCACCGTGTCGGCTCTACTTCGCTTGGGAGTTCTCTATGAAGAAGTCGCGGCAGTGATTGTGGCCTTGACCCAACAGTCAGATCCTGGGGGCAGAGCTGCGGCCGCGAAAGCGCTGGGAAGAGCCAGCGATGCTAATGCGGAGGACGCAACTGAAATGCTGAGAGTCCTTGTACAAGATCCCCTCCCTCGGCCTCGCATCGCGGCAGCGCGCTCCCTAGGCCAAGTCGGAGGGAAGGATGTGATTTCAATCTTAAAGGGAGCGCTGCGCGATCAGGATGAGGCCGTTCGAGCGACAGCCGGAGGAGCCCTTGGGAGAATTCTGTCTCAACCACGTGGCGCTCATAATCGTTTGAAATCGTGAGGAAGTCGCGCACAATGAGCGTATTGACATGTCCTTTTCTGCTGCTGTATAAAGGTAAATTCCAGGGTCTCGCCACACGCTCTAGGAGATACACCCTTCGCGAAAGGGAAAGTATCGTACGCTTCATCCAAACTTACGAAAGTTGCGTCGATAGGGTTCTGCTGTAACCGGGTTCGGTTAATCACAAGGAGGCAGTCACATGAAGAAGGGTGTGTCATCAGTTGTGTTCGGTGTAGCGGTGGCAGCATTTGTCGCTGCGCCACTTATGTCCTATGCCGGAGGAACGATCACCGGGAAGGTGACCTATGCCGGCAAGGCGGAGCAAAAAGAGTTTCTCTTCTCCAAGTTCCCCAATCCCAAGTTCTGTCCGAAGAATCCGCACAAAGAGATGGTGCAGGGCGAGAAGCGGATTCTTCCGACGATCGAAGTCGGCAAGGACGGTTCGCTCAAGGGTGCTGTCGTGGCCGTAGTCGACATCGAAGATAAGGCTTTCATGGATAGCTATAAGGGCACGGACGTGATCGCAGAGTTCTGCGAATTCATGCCGTTTACGGGCGTGGTGGTGAAGCAAAAGAACTTCCATGTTGAGAACCATGACGCCGATCCGGATGATCCGGGGCCGAAAGGTGATTTTCCTGGCAAGAAGGGTGTCTTGCACAACCCGCATTCCTTCGAAGTGTTAGGTGCCAGCTCCACCACGGTGTTCAACATCGGGTTGGCGGAAAAGGGTTCCAAGCTCGATAAGCCCGTGGTGTTGCGGAAAGATAAGCAGGGTTCCTTCTTCCGGCTCCAGTGCGACCAGCACGAGTTCATGCAGGGCTTTTTCCTGCCGGTGTCGAATCCGTTCTATGCGGTCGTGAAAGAAGATGGAACCTTTGAGCTCAAAGACGTCCCGGCCGGCAAGCATAAAGTCATAGCCTGGCATCCGGGTGACGGCAAGGGCATGAAGGTTGAGATGGAAGTGGATGTGCCTGAGGGCGGCAAAGCTGAAACCAAGCTGCAGGTCGTCAAGAAGTAAGAACTGATTGCGATTCTGGTACCGGAATTCGCTCCCGTGAAGGGCAGCGGCTGAATGGCCGTTGCCCTTTTGCTTTTTCGTAGTTCCTACCTCTATGTCTCTTCCTTGCCTTTCCGTTCGCGAAGTAGGTATGATGACCCCTTTCCGTACCGGCTAAGAGAAAATTACTTCAATTTTTCGGGGACCTGTGCCACGCGAACTCTCGCTCGCTGAAATCTTTCAACTTGGGTATTACTGGGAGACCAAAATCCTCCTAACCGCCGTCAAGCTCGACGTGTTTTCAGCCCTAGACGGACGTGTGCGAACACCCAAGGAAGTCGCAGACCGACTGGGCGCCGACGAACGGGCCTTGACCCTCCTGATGAACGCCCTGGTCGCGATGCGTGTGCTGACAAAGGAAGAGAACAGCTACGCGAATACTGAGATGGCTCGGTCCTATCTGGTGAAGCATGCTCCGCAGTATGTCGGGCATCTGCTCGTCTTGCATGATGCCGAATGGGACAATTGGGGTCGGTTGGAACAGACGATCCGCACGGGCCGTTCGCCGGTCACCAATCATGTCTTCGAGACCGATCCAGACCTGGGGATGAACGTCCTTTCGGTCTTGCATCGCATTGGCCAGCAAAGCGGTCCTGAGTTCGCAAAGCGGCTGGCATTAGATGACGCCAGGACCATGCTGGATCTCGGTGGCGGGGCGGGAACGAACGCCATTGCTTTTGTGAGCGCCTATCCCAACTTGACCGCGACGGTCTTCGATTTGCCGACTACATTACGCCTCACCGAGAAGACCATCAAAGACGCCGGGCTGGAAGGGCGCATCGCTCTCAAAGCCGGAGATTTCAATCGCGATCCGTTGGGTGGGCCCTACGATGTGGTGCTCATGTCCGACATTCTTCATTATCAAAGTTTCGAGGCCAACGCAGCGATCGTGAAGAAGGTGCTCACGCATCTGGTTCCCGGCGGTCGGCTGGTCATCAAGGATCGCTTCCTTGATCCATCCGGAACCGGTCCGGCCTGGACGACGGCGTTCGCAATTCATATTCTCGTGAATACCGAGAAAGGCTCCTGCTATCACACGGCGGCTGCCATGCGCTGGATGACCGACGCGGGATTCCAATCTGTCACTGAGTTGGAACGAACCGCAGTGGTGCAGGGAACCAAAGGGCCCGTCCACCGTGAAGCGTGAAGCGTGAGGCGAGGGGCGAAGGACGAGATGGGAACAACGAGCGACGAGCTACGACGATGCGTGTGATGCGCAACATGACGGACGAACGACGAGCGACGAGCTACGAGCAGGGTCATCATGCTTGAGTGGCTGAAACAACCTGGGTTCTTCGGGACCCATGCGACGATAGGGGCGGACCTGAGTCAAATCATGGCCACGCTCTTCACCGGCCTATTCATCATTGGTTGGTTTCAAGCGAGGCGTAGGCAAGGTCATGTCCATCACTGGCTCATGTTGAGTGGGATGACGGCGATGCTGGGGTTTTTTGTCAGTTATTATCTCTTTCGACAATTGGGTGTACTGGCATTCGAGGGAAAAGAAGGTTTTGGTGGAACTGAAGCGCTCTACCGCAATGTATTCATTCCTCTCCTAACCTTTCATATCACCCTTGTGGTCATTGGGTTGGTCATGGCGGTCTACATGATCGTGCTGGGGTTCCGTGCCCAGGCGATGGAGCAAGGGCGACGGATTCTGAGCGGTCGCGTCCTTCAGACGACCTGGGGAAAGATGGGCGTGATCTTGGGCGTCCTCTGTGCGATGGTGGCGATGTACTTGCTGTATCTGATGGCAGCAGATCGTTTTCGGATGGGGCGGCTCGTGGTGTGGCTTGGACTCCTGACCCTCATTGCGATTGTGTTTGCCGTGGAAATGGGGATCCAGCGTATTTGGCCGGACGGCGGACAACGCCATCGGACACTCGGTCGCTTTACGATGATCATCTATTGCATTCTGTTCCTCACAGGGACGACGACCTATACGATGCTCTACATCCTCTATCCCGGCAAGATCGGGTGAACACGCGTCTGTTGCGTGCAGAGTCATCGCGCAGAAAGCAGAGTCTTTGGCGATCGACGCAATGGACGCGGCTCCGGGAGAGACGCTTGTGTTAATTTGTGGCTGTGGACGGTGGATGCATACGGAGGGAATCGCCGAGCAGGCCACGGCTGAAGGCACGGCGATGTGGTTTGTGCGATCCGAGTGTCGAGGCTGTGGTTTGCGAGTTGGCGTGGATGTTCCCGTCGGCCGGGCGGAGGGCCTCGTCGATCGCGTCATGTGGACGGATGACGCACGGCATCGACTCGATCGCCTCCCCCCCTATGTGGCGCCGCTCTTGAAGCACGACGTGGAATCGTTTGCGCAGCAACGGAATCAGCGCGTCATCACCTACGACGTGACGGCGCAAGCGACGACCGGGGACGGGGTCTTGTGGGATTCAGAAGCGGAACAGCGTTTAGCGAACGTGCCTTCTCCGGTACGGGCGATGGCCCGCGTTGAACTCGAACGGACGGCTGCCGATCGTGGTGACGCTCGGGTCACCGTTGCCTTGATGGAAGAAGTGAAAGCACGTTATTTCGGAATGAGCGCTTCGAAGCGAAAAGCGTGAAACGTGATGTGTGATGGATCACATGCCGTGCTTTGCAGTCTGCACGCATCACGCGTCACGCATCACGCATCACGGTTTTGATCATGTTGCATCGGCTGGCCCTGCGTGTGCTCCCGAGTCTGAGTCTGGCCGTGACAGAGCATGATGTCCGCAAGCGCAAGCGCTGGGTCATGTTCGTGCCGGGTCTGATTGCCTTCGGCTTCTACCGGCTTACCAAGCATGTTGTCCCCTTCTCTGAGCCGATGATGCTCCTGGCGGTCAGCGGGATCATTGCCATGCTGACGGCGGCAGGCGCCTATCGCATCGGACGGGATCTCCCGTTCTCCACCATTGTGAAAGCCGACCATGGACGACGAGTCGCATGGCTGCTTGGCTGGATTGGGTTTGTCTACGGTGTTCAACTATCTCTGTTGGTGCTCGCGCTCCTGTGGTTGGTCGGCTACGATTACCTAAAACATCCCCACGGTCCAGCAATGATGGCCATCATTATCGCCTGTACCGCCGTCGCGCGGGATGCGTTCGAGATCGGACATATCCGTCGGCTCGAACAAGCAGGGAAGCCGGTTCCGACCTTTCCGGATGGGGCGGCGCTGTGGGAATTGTTTTACAAGGAAACAAGGCCGCTCGCTGCGTGGGGCCTGGCCGGCGTAATGGCGGGAGCGCTTCTGTCGGTCGGAGTTGCTCTGTATGATCAGGTTTCCAGCCGTCAGGTTTGGCAACTCCTCGCGATCACTTGTGGCGCAGGCACGATGGCGGTATGCGCTTACTTTGGAGGTTATGAGCGGACTGGTCGGTGGAGCAAGACGCTCAGCGAAACCAGCGTAGCGGAATTGTTTCGCTTTTGGTGGTGGCCCGGACTGGCATTTGCCTCGACGTATTATCTCGTTTTCTTGGGATTTGTCATCTTCATCCTCCAGCCCACCATTTTGCCCTTGTGGCTTCTTGCGGCGATGGGGTCACTGGTTGCTGGTCTCGTCACGGTGTACGCGTATTACCTTGGCGCGAGGAGAGACGTCGAAAACCGAGCGCAGCAGGCCGTTCCGAGTTCTCTGTTGCGATGCCCGTTCGTGATGGGAATTCTCTCAAAGACGAGATCGCTGCCGGCCCGAGCGAATTTCAACTTCATCAGAAATGATGGTTGAGCAGTTGAGACGGCGGACGTGAGGCAACGGACATGATTGCTCGGAAACCATCGGGTCATTGGGGATTAATTCTGATATTGTTGTCAGGCGCTCTTCTTGTTGTGGTTGCATGGGCATGGGCGGATCCAGCGGAGCATGGACCAGCGAGCTCTGGAGCGTCGGCAGACCTGTACTATAAGACGCCGGGCCTTCCTCTTGGCCCGGCGGCGCCATCTTCCGATCAGATTGTCTACCCACGGTATGGCTCCCTCGACAATCGTCTTTTAGTTTGGTTCGTGGCCCAACAACATACCTATTTTGGAGGCTTCGTTCTGGCGCTCCCCATTTTTTGCGTCCTCTTGGAATTTCTCGGCCTGATGAGCCGTGATCGAACGCTTGCTGCCCGCTATGACGGATTGGCCCGTGACTTACTGAAGGTCGCTCTTCTCGCCTTGTCGGTGACAGCCATTGTCGGTAGCTTCATGCTCGGCCTTTTTGTGGCTCTCTATCCCAGCTTCATGAGCTACATGGGCGGGACGTTCAAGGCCATGATGCCGATTTATGCTGTGGTCTTCGTCGGCGAATCCCTGTTGCTCATCACCTACTACTACTCCTGGGAACGCATGATGGAGCCGGCTTCGAAATGGCTGCATGCTTCCATCGGCATGCTCGCCAATGGGTTTGGGACCGCGCTCCTCCTGCTGGCCAATGCGTGGGCGGCCTTCATGATGTCTCCGGCCGGCGTGGATGCAGAGGGCCGCTACCTGGGAAACGTGCGGCATCTTCTCCATTCGGCTCTCTGGAATCCGTTGAACGTCCATCGATTCCTGGCCGACATCATGTCCGGGGGAGCCGTCGTATTAGCCTATGCGTGCTACCGGTTCTTTACCAGCAAGAGCCGGGAGGAACGGGCTTATTATGACTGGGTTGGGTACATTTTCCTCTTTGTCACAGTCTGCGCCTTATTGCCCATGCCGTTTGCCGGCTATTGGCTGATGCGGTCGGTCTATGCGTTTCGTCAGAGCATGGGCATGACGATGATGGGGGGCCTGTTAACGTGGTTGTTTGTGGTTCAAGCATTGTTGATCGGCGCGTTATTCTTGGGCGTCAATTATTATTTGTGGCAGAGCATGGGCAGAATCAAGGGCGGGGAACGTTACCAGCCGTACTTTCAATACTTGGTGTGGGGTCTCATGGGTTGTCTCTTCATCTGGTTGACTCCGCACACGGTGATGATGTCGCCGGGGGAAGTGAAGGCCATGGGTGGGGCACAACATCCCGTGATTGGAAATTACGGGGTCATGTCGGCCAAGAATGGAGCGGTCAATCTCATGATTTGCATCACGGCGCTCAGTTACATTTTCTATCGCCGGGCGAATCGCACGATGACCGTCGCATGGGTGAAAACGGGGAACATCCTCCTGATCGCCTTGTTCGGGGTCGGGATGTTGCACATCCTCTGGTTGGCCATCTATGGCTTCTATCTGCCGGCCAGTGTTCGCGTAGGGCTGTCATCCCCGCAAGCAGTCACAACCTTTACTCTGCTTGTCGCCGGTATCACACTGAATCAGTTCATGTTGCGGGGCGCCAAAGTGCATGGACCGGTGGAATGGGGAAAGATTTCGGTGCGGGGCATGGTTGGGCTCTTCGGCCTAGCCGCGGCCTTTTCATGGGTGATGGGGTTGATGGGATACATTCGATCGTCAGGACGTCTCTCATGGCATGTGAACGAGTTGATGTCGGATTTGTCTCCGTGGGCCTTTACTCCATCGCTTGAGTTTGCCGCAAAAATGGTGACGTTCAATATGGTGGTCTTCTGGGGATCCGTGCTTCTGCTGTTTTGGCTGTGCCAACGGGAGCGGCAGCCCGTGATGAATGTCGAAGAGGGTATTGTCGAGAAGGAATCGACGCTGTTTCCGTCTTCGCCCTGAAGGAGGCATGATATCAGAAGGAGGTCGGCGTGTCCGGTACGTTACGTAGCCTAGTGAGATGGGTGCTGATGGGTGTGGCTGTGCAAGCCTGTAGTAGTGAGGTGCTCGGTCCGGTCGGCGTGCACGCGGAATCGACACCATTGGTGCTCGAAGATTTTCAGTCGAAAGAGTCCGACGGGTTTCCGTCAGCCTGGGAACATGAGAGTCAGCGCAGTCATGCCAAGGGCCGAGATGCGTATAGAATCCAGTCCGAAGGAGGCCTGACGTTCCTTGCGGCGAAGGATGCGGGCCAGCGGATCAAGAAAAAGAAGATTGATTGGGATCCCAAGGCCTTTCCCATCCTGTCGTGGCGCTGGCGGCTGCACAAGGCACCTCCTGCCTCGGAGCCCATCGCGGTCATCTATGCTTCGTTGGATACCGACTTGATGTTTATCCCGGTGTTCACCAAATATGTGTGGAGTGGGACGAAGGACGAGGGCACCCTCACCGAAGGCGGCATGTTCAGCGGGTCCGAGATTGTCGTGCAGAGTGGAACCAATCCGATCGGCGAGTGGGTAGAAGAGCGGGTGAATGTCTATGAGGATTTCAAGCGTATCCATCAGCACGAGCCTGCTCCGAAAGCGTGGGGCATTTCCATCTTGACTGGTGTTGGAGTGGAAGTGGACGTCGGGCCGATCACGGCCTCATCCGATCGTTGAGGGACACCGGCACAATGACGGAGACGATCGACGCCAGAATATCACCCAGAAAACTCTTCGACATGGTCTTTGGCGCTCTCGTGATGGGTACTGTCGGGACCATGATCGGAATGATCGTGGGAGGATCGTCGCTCCCTGTTGCCGCCGGCTTCGGTCTTTTACTCGGCACTGTCGTCGGGTTGCTTGGCGGGCGGCGCTTCTTGATCAGTATTTTGGTCGGGACTGCGCTTGGCGGCCTTCTCGCGTGGGCGGTAGCCGGTGCGGGGAGGATCTTGGTCGGGGCCGGGGCCGGCGCCGCAATGGGAGGATTCCTTGGCGTACAGATTTCGATGTTGTTGGATATGCGGGCTGCCCGCAAGACCCCTCCTGAGACCGTTGATCCTTCGGCATGAATGCGGCGATGCGGGCTGATGTATTCCAGCAATCCAGTTGATTGTGGAGAAATATGGAAAATAAGGGCGTGCTGATCGGCTCCATTGTCTTTGTGTTCACCTCCTTCATCTTGATGATCGCGGGATTGGTATACGAGTCGTACAAGGCGAAACAGCTCAAAGAAATGGCTG
>JBQTHT010000250.1:0-3277 GCA_052389595.1 Nitrospiraceae bacterium | reverse complement strand
TGAACGCGGCGTCGGTGCGGTGGAATACGGAGTTGTCTCGTGCGCGATCGAGCATGCTGGGAATAGCGCCTTGTCTTCTCCGGCCCAACCGGAGCTGCTGTAGCAAGTGTGTGCAAACGTGAGTGTTCGTCGGTAGACACCGGAGTGGCGAGGCCCTATAACGACCAGGTCGAGAAGGAGCTTCTCATGCAAATAGTAGTGTCGTGCCTCGTTGCGGCGATGCTGTCCCTTGCCTGTTTACCGGTGTTCGCCCAGGATGCGGCGCTGGAACGGCTGCTGCGCGCGCAGGTCTTCAATAGAGTCTACGACGGCTTCGACTTTTATCATGTCGTCATCGAGGACGATCGACCGCAGGCGGATGGGTCGCGCGAAGTGACGGCCGTCGCCACCGGCCGATTTCTCGACAATTGGAAACGAATCAAGGCGCTGTTTCTGATCGTCGGCGAGCAGGTGATCGGGGGACAAGTGTTGGAAGGAAACGGTCTCCCACCTTGTAGGTCGTCATCTCCGTCTTCTTCTCTTTAACCATAAATAGGAGGTTCGTATGTTCGGCAAACTCGTTCTCGGCTTCTTCCTTGTTGTGGGCGTCGGCATGTTTGGCTCCGCTGCGTTTGCTCACCAGGCCGGCGGGGTGGAGGTTGGCGATCTGGAGACCGGTTCCGTCGTGGGGCAGTCCTTCAAGGAACTGCCGATCGACTTGGAAGTGTTCGCCATCGACATCGGTACGATCAAGGTTCTCTATCCGCCGACCTCGGTGCTGGATATGAAGGTGCGGCCGGGCCGGCCTGTGGTGCTGAAGGTCACCAACAAGTCTACAGTTGATCGTGGGTTCTTGATGACGGCGGACGAAGTGCAAGCCGCGCCGACGGTGTTGAAGGCGCAAGTGGTATTGAAGCCCGGCGAGATCAAGTACATCGGGATCCCGATCAGCGACCTGCTCTATGCCACGACAGGTAGCACATTCATGTACAAGGATCACTTGAATCCGAAAGAACCCGGGGGAAAGCTGGTTATCATTCGATAAGTTCGTTTTGTCAGAGCTCGCCTATCCACAACGCCCCGCAACGCCCCGCTCGCCGGTGTCGGCGAGCGGGGCGTTACTGTTTGGATGACATGAATCGACGGGCGGTTACCAATATGGATAGGGTCGCCAGTATGGCCCCCAATACGGGTTCCAATAGGGATACGGTGCGATCGGGCGCATCCGCATGTGGGAGGTCTCGGAAGAGGGAGACCAGACCTTCAGATCCTTGATCTCGATGATCGGGTAGGTGTATTCCGTTTCGTCCAGAGGAAGGGTTACGGTTCCGTTCACATCTCCCGCCACGGTCACGAATGTCCCCGGTGGCAAAGTCGCGGGGTCCAGGAAATTGCGTTGAATGGCCACGAAGCGGCCCTGCGATTGAGTAAGGTCGGTGCTCGGCTCCTTCGAACTTCCCAGCGGAAGTTGCAAGACTTCGATCCGCGTCCCATCCTTTAAGCGCTTCGCGCTCAATACTTCGCCGCCCAGGGTGACCGTCTGTCCCTTGTACGAATCCGGGGCTCCTTTGATCTGGGCAAATGAGATAAAGTTTGGCGAACCTTCAGATGAGTCGTTGACATCTGAACTCGATGCACAGCCGGACACAAGCGCGCCCACAGTAAGTGCGCCGACCATAAGCGTGAGAACAAGGGATCTCATAGTGGGCATTATATCAGAGGCCCATATCCATTATAATGACAGCGGCGTTGGCGCGGCTGGTATCTCATAGAGATTAAGAAAGGAAGTGACGGCATGAAGCAGTCTTGTATCCACTGGTACTGCGGCCTTGGGTATGCTCTCGTACTTTTCTTGTTTATTGTTGGAGTTCCGTCTACCGGCTTGACTGCCAAGCCCGAGCTCAAGGGGAAGTTCGAAATGCTTCCGAATGAGACATCGACACATACACCGGGGAAGGTCAAGCTCGTCGAATTTGCAGATTTTTATTGTCCGCATTGCCATCGGTTCGACGAGGAAGGCCTGCCTATCCTGGAGAAGGAATTCGGCAATAAGGTGGAGGTCATGATGGTCGGCTATCCCGTGATTCCCGGGAAACTCCCCACCGCCTTCGATATGTACGAGCAGGCCAAGAGCATGGGCAAAGGAAACGAGATGAAGCGGGTTCTCTTCAGGACGATACATAAGGATCGGACACATCTTCTGGACAAACTTATCCGTGAGGCGCTGATCAAAGAGGTAGGATTGAACCCGGTTGCCTTTGAGGCCGGTCTCGCCAGCGGCAAGCCGGCCAAGGCGTTTGAAGACGGGAAGAAGTGGGGCGAGCGGATCAAACTGCAGCAAACTCCCACCGTGCTGTTGGACGGAAACATCAAGGTCGAGGGGATCGATCCGGAGAATTTGAAAATGATCATTCAAAGTATTTTGGATAGCGACTCAAAGAAGTGACGGGTGACGAGTGACACGTGCCGGTGATCAGAACGGAAGTGTTGTATTGCCTCTGAGTAAGAGCTGAGAGCTGATAGCCGAAAGCTTTGGAGGTTCAAGATACGAACGACGCTTTACGCGTCACGGGGTAGTTATGGCAATCGATCCCATTTGCGGCATGACGGTTGAGCCTGCGACGGCCGCGGGTCGTCATGACTACCAAGGAACGACCTATTTCTTCTGCAGTCTTCACTGCCTCAACTCGTTTCGAGCTGATCCTGCGAAGCATCTGCACAAGGCGCCGCTGATGATGGCGATGCCTTCTGGAAAGAAGCCGTTGCCGATGGTAAGCGGTGGAAACACCGATGATGCGTTGGGCGAGATTGACCCTGTCTGTGGCATGACCGTTCAACCTGCGACGGCTGCCGGCTCCCACATTCATCAGGGTAAAACGTATCATTTTTGTAGTCGGGCTTGTCTGGACAAGTTCCGCGCAGATCCTCAACGGTACCTCGCTCCTGCCGAGAGCGAGCATTCACGGCCAACGCCGACTCCTCTTGCCGCAAATTACATCTGCCCCATGTGTCCGGAGATTCAACAGACTCAGCCCGGCCCCTGCCCAAAATGTGGGATGGCCTTGGAGCCGACATCTCTACCGTCATTGGCCACGAAAACCGAGTACGTCTGTCCGATGCACCCTGAGATCGTGACGCGTGAACCCGGCGCTTGTCCGATATGCGGAATGGCGCTCGAAGCGCGCACAGTGGTCGCAGAGGAGGCGACCCCGGAATTGTTGTCGATGACGCGTCGCTTCTGGTTCGCTCTCGGGCCCACCGCGGTGGTGTTGTTCTTGGCGATGTCGGAGATGCTGCC
>JBQTHT010000249.1:0-4479 GCA_052389595.1 Nitrospiraceae bacterium | reverse complement strand
CGCGCACTTCGAAGCGCAGATTCTTCCCACGACGACGGAGCGAGACGACGATTCGAGCAGCCTGGGCATGTCGGACACTGTTGCTCAGGCCTTCTCGCCCGATGCTCACCAGGTGGCGGCTCTCCTCGGAAGTCAGGAGGAGCGCTGCCGCCGGATCGATGTCGATCTGGAACTGTGGTCGGCACAGGGAACGATACCAGTCGATCACGTCTTGAAACTCGCGATCCAGATCAAGTCCCGTTACCGTATCGGTCTCGAGCTCGAAGATGAACCCGCGAATGTCTTGGATCAAGCGATTGACTTGATTCACCGCGTGAGCGGCATGGCTTTGAAACGGCGAATGGTCTGTCCTTCCAGACCGTCGGGCAGCGTCGATACTCTGTCTGATGGCGTACACCGATTGGAGGACGGAATTATGCAGGTCGCGACCCATGCGTTCGCGGTCCTCCAACATTTTACTGAGTCGTCGTTCTGTCACGCCGAGAGATTCCGCGAGATGAGTCCATCCATCGGAAGCACCGGATACACCGGCGATCCGGTGCGATGCGCCCGGTTTTTCGCGGCTGCCTTTGTCTGCGACAGGGGAAGCCGCCGAACCGCCGAAGGTGCTTTTTCCTCGACTGCCGACAATTCGAAGGGCGGGTTTTCGATCCGACACGGTATTCTGTTCTCCTTCCATCAGCCTGGTTGATTCACCCGTGTTCAATCCTCGCGTCTATAGCAACCGGCAGATAAAGCGAGTCGTGGAGTAGGCAGGACGGCGAGGGTTTCAAGGTTCTGCCTCCCGAACTGTCACGCGGTTCGCTCGCAGGCGTTCTGGTTCGCCTGCGGCTCCTGGGGGAGTCGTGAGCGCACGACATGATTTGATGGAGACTACCCTAAAAAAAGGGAGGGGTCACCTGGCGGAGTCGCCAGGTGACGAAAGAGACAAATCAGGGCATTCGTCTCCTTAGGCACGGTATCAAACCAGAAGGAGGCGATAATGGACGAAACCAAGAGCATCGAATTTTTTGAAGGAGACTTGCTGATCAAAACCTTGTCGGCACGAGAAGAGCTTCTGGAGGCCTATCGCCTCCGGCACAAGGTGTTTGCGGATCAACTCAAATGGGTGCCTGCCACTGCAACTTTGATGGAGACAGACGCATATGATGCTCGGGCGACTTCAGTCGGGCTGTTCTCAGGCGATGGCGCGATGATGGGCATGTTTCGGCTTCTTGCCGCGCCTGGTCCGTTCATGCTGGAAAGTGAATTCCGGCCATGTCTATTACCAGGGCATCACATTCGGAAGGAACGGGATACCGTCGAGATCACACGTCTCACGGTGGACCCGCGCCTCTCCGAAAAAGGCTTGTCGTCTCGGCTGATGACGGTCCTCTTCAAGGGCGTGTATCAATGGTCTGTGGTGAATGAGATTCGTTTCTTGTACATGGTCGTTGAAAAGCGGTTTCTGAGGGTTCTCAAAGTCATGGGGTTCCCATGCGAACCAATCAGCCCGCCGACCGTGCTCCCCCCGGCTGGCGTCATGTCGATTGCCGCCATCCTTGACTGGGACGCGTTTCGCTATGAAAGTCCGAGACGACAGCCGGTATTCTTTGAATGGTTCAGCACGTTGAACGCGACCAGGCCGTACGACATGCATGCAATATCGACGGATTCACGAGGTCCAGTTCATGCAGCGCGCAGATCTCATAGCCTAGTGGGTTCATCCAGGGAATTGGTGGGAACCTAATCTCCCGGTGGGGTCACAAACAAGGGAGATCGCGACGATCAGGGGTTGGCCAACAAGCGCTCTTCGACCACGAGGGCAATGGCTTGAGTCCGAGAGGTCACTTCCAACTTGCCGAAGATGCGCTCAATGTGGAAGCGTACCGTCCGTTCCGTCATGCCCAGTATCCGGGAGATTTCCCAATTTGTCTTTCCCTCCTTCATCCAGAGGAGCACATTGATTTCTCGTGAGGAGAGGCCTTTGACGCGATTATGGAGCGGTGTTCCGACATTGTTGAGCATAGCCCGGTGAAGCAAGGGAGTGACATACTCAAGGACACCCTGGTAGCGAAGTTTGTCGGCTGATTCGCCTCCTGCGAAGGAGAAAAAACTCGCGTAACCTCGCCTCGCTTCGAGCAATCCGGTTGTAATGCCGTTGAGGAGTCCGAAAGAACGTGCCTCCTCGATGAATTCCTTCTGCTTCCCCGACGTGGCGCCTTCATAGGTTTGTGTCCACACTTGCGTCTTGAAGGTCGAGAGAAGGGACGTGAGGACAGGGTCAACCGCCGCATATCCGTTCTTGCCGTAACGGTAGAGCCAGTCGTTTGAATAACTGACATTGATCACGCTCGTAAACTCTTCGAAGGTTCCATTGGCGTCGACGCGAGCAACGCCTCCGATGATCTTCTCGCAGGAAATAACACGTCGCAGCAACTGCAGAATCTGACTGACATCGTCTCCTGTGTCTGCTTGTAAGGCATGATGAAGGACTTCGAGGATGGTCTGCACATCCTGTTTTGAAAAGTCGTCGAACAACTTCGTGGGGAACGCTCTTTTGGGGAGGGAGGTGTATGGGTCCTGCCGAACTTGCCTAAGACTGTCGGAGAAGCCTCTTTCGCGGAATTCCGAAACCCATGTTTCCCAGCGATGAGGGGAAGTGGAGGAAGCGATGGTTTGCTGTTCAGGGAACGCTTCAGCGCTCTTGCATGCCCGCCTGGCCATAGTTGTTGGTCACCGCGCTCCCTGTAGGAATCAGAACCTGAGGATACAAATCCACAACGTCTTTCCCAGCAGAAAGCTTCTACTATAGTTTCTCCGGATGTTGCAATAGGATAATTTGATATAGGATGTAGACTTGGTTGGACTTACCGTGATCGCTTGGGTTGTGTCTTGAGTTTCTGGTCAGGTTGGGCAGAATGGCTCACGGGAGTCCTTACCGATGACGTGGCGAGGGTGTTTCGAAGTTCTCTCTGTGTCTTTTCATCGATCCCGGCGCGCGTCAGCTCCTCGTCCGAGGCTCGAGCGATCGTTTCCAGACTGCCGAACTTTCGGAGCAGTCGATTACGCTTTATTTCGCCGATGCCGATGACGTGATCCAGTTTGGAGGAGATCAAGGCTTTTCCTCTTAGTTTCCGATGGTAGGTGATGGCAAAACGGTGTGCTTCATCGCGAATGCGCTGGAGCAGGTGAGTGGCTGGAGAGGATGGTTTGAGGAGGAGGGGATTTTTGCGGGCCGGCATGAAGATGCGCTCCTCTTTCTCGCCGCGCGCTTTGGCCAAGCCGATGATTGGAATCCCGGCTCGTCCGACCCGTGCGAGTCCCTCAATGGCCGCGGCGAGCTGGCCGAGCCCTCCATCAATCACCACGAGGTCGGGCAGGGGGAGATGTTCCGCATCGCCATAGCGTCGAGTCACGGCCTCTTGCATGCTGGCGAAGTCGTTGGCGCCGACCACGGTTTTGATCCGGAACTTGCGATAATCGGACTTCTTCGCCAACCCGTCTTCCCACACCACCAAAGATGCAACGGACTGGTCGCCCATGATGTTGGAGATGTCGAAGGCTTCAATGCGCCGAGGCGGATGTTCGAGACGCAACAGCCGTTTCAATTCTTCCGTGGCCTGACGGTCGATTTCTACGTCGCGCAGGTGGTTGGCCACCGCAGCGGCCGCATTTTCCTCCGCGAGCAATACCAGCTGATGTTTGGCGCCTCGTTCGGGCGCAAGTACACGGACCGTCTCACCGCGTTTCTCCGACAACCACAGTTCAATCAGATCGGCCTCGCTCAATTGGATCGGCACCAGCAGTTCTTTGGGCGGCTGGCCATCCTTATTGTAGAACTGCTCAACCGCTGACCGGACCAACTCTTCATCGCTCGCATCGGCCGATTCCGGCCAGAAGAAATCCTTTCGCCCGATCAGTAAGCCCCCTCGGACAAAAAGCATCTGCAAATCCACGGCCTCTCCTTGCCGGGCGAGCCCGATCACATCCTGATCCGTCGACGTGGTTTGGGTGATCCGCTGCTTCTCCAAGGTCCGTTCGATCTTGAAGAGACGATCCCGTAGCCGTGCGGCTTCTTCAAACTCCTCTCGCTCGGCCGCATGATCCATCCGGCCTCGCAGATCGTCCAGCAATTCGCGGTCTCTCCCTTCCAGAAACTGCCGCACCTGCTTGACGATC
Source organism: Nitrospiraceae bacterium (assembly GCA_052389595.1). Lineage (GTDB taxonomy): Bacteria > Nitrospirota > Nitrospiria > Nitrospirales > Nitrospiraceae > JBQTHT01. Next base: position 318 of record JBQTHT010000249.1, on the reverse strand, counting down.
TGGTGATATTCCTCGCGCGTCTGATTGCCCGTGCAGGGCGCCATGCAACGCTTAATTTCAAACTCGATGCAGGCCCGCTCGGCCGTTCCATCGATGTCGATCGTGCAGGTGGCCAATGGGAAGACCCGCTTAATAACCTTTAAGGTTTCCCGCAAGGCGCCGGCCGGTGTGTATGGCCCGTAATACAGGGCGCCGTCTTTCTGAACTCGTCGAACGATCGACAATCGAGGGAAGTGTTCTTTGATCGGCAAGCGCAGGTAGGGGTATTGCTTGTCGTCCCTCAAAACCACGTTGAACCGGGGCCGATGCTGTTTGATC
>JBQTHT010000248.1:0-4987 GCA_052389595.1 Nitrospiraceae bacterium | reverse complement strand
ACGGGCACCGCGCCGATGGCTCGATTGATTTTAGGATGAGCGGTCGGCTCCACGTGTTCCGCCTGTTCGAACAATTCTTCGTACAGTTTTTCTCCCGGACGCAGTCCCGTATAGACAATCTTAATATCCCTCTCCGGCACCAGGCCGGAAAGGACGATCATGTTTCTTGCCAGGTCGGTCACGCGGATTTGTTCACCCATGTCCAAAACAAATACTTCCCCTCCTTGGCCCAGCATGCTGGCCTGGAGCACAAGCTGGACGGCTTCGGGAATCGTCATGAAATATCGCTTGATGGCAGGATGCGTGACGGTGATGGGGCCGCCACGCCTGATCTGGTCGGCAAAGATGGGCACCACGCTTCCGTTGCTTCCCAAGACGTTCCCGAATCGCACCACCGTGAACTTCGTTGCTTCGTGGCGATTGAGCAGCAGCATGAGATATTCCGCCAGCCGCTTGGTGGCGCCCATGACACTGCTGGGATTGATCGCCTTATCGGTCGACACCAGGACGAACCGTTCTACCCGGGCGAGCAGCGCGGCTTCGGCCATAATTTTTGTTCCAAGCACGTTGTTGCGAACCGCCTCACCAGGATTTTGTTCCATCAGCGGTACATGCTTATGGGCCGCCGCATGAAATACTAAATCCGGTGACGTATTTTTGAAGACGTCGGCCACCCGATCCGGAGTCGTCACATCCCCCACGACAGGAACAATGACCACGTGGGGAAACTTCCGGCGGAGTTCGAGATCCAACGCATGTAAACTATTTTCATATCGCTCAAAGAGGACCAAGGAAGCGGGACGATAATGGGCGATCTGCCGGCACAGCTCGGATCCGATCGATCCTCCCGCTCCGGTGACGAGCACCTGCTTGCCTTCCAACAGGGGATACAGCTCCTGTCGATCGGTCTGCAGCGGATCGCGTTGCAGCAAATCCTCGAGACTCATCGGCCGGACACGCTGCATGGACACCGGATCATCCAACAGACGTTTCACGCTCGGCAGGATCTTGATGGGTACCGTGCAGCCTTCTGCAGCCGCCAGGATCTTCTGTTTCAGCGCCAAGGAAGCCGATGGAACCGCCATGAGAATCTCGTGGACCTCAAATCGTTCGGCCGTCTGCTTGAGAGCCTCGATCGTTCCGGCAACCGGCACCCCGTGAATTTTGGCCCGATGCTTGATGGGATCATCATCGACAAAGGCCACCGGCCGATAGTTGTATTTCGGATCGGCCAGCATGTCCCGCACGAGCAGTTCTCCTGCATTCCCCGCGCCCACGATCAGCACTCGTCGAGCAGTAGGACCCACAACTTGTAACCACTCCCGCAACCATCGGACCGCCAGACGGATTCCCGACAGGTAGAGCCCGGAGAGAATGCCGGTCAGAATTATCACGGACCGGGGATATTCGACGCGGCCGAAAACGACGTGCAACACAAGATATAGCGCCAGGGTGCTGGACACGGAGGCCCAGAGGATTTGCCCTAAATCGTGGAGACCCACATACCGCCATAACCCGCGATGAATGCCGAAACACCACAGTCCGGTTAGATACACCAGGCTGACCAATGGGAGGGTTTTCAGCGCCAGGAGATCGTAGGGAAAAGGGATCTCTCCGTCGAAGCGAAGGGCAAAAGCAGTCAGATTGGCGGCCATGATAAGTCCGAGTTGAACACCTAGAACCAGAATGGTCCGGTGTCCCACTAATCGCTGCCCAAAACGCGTGGACACAACATGAAACAGGCGCGCCGCTACTTGTCTCATAGGCTGTTCTGCCGCTCCTCAATCACGGGTAACGACGGGATCATGGGGCGGATCTTGCCTTTAACAGATACCCCCAGCCAAACTGAATGCTCTTCTTCTCATCCGCAGTGTGGCATTGAGGACCAAAGTGAAGCACCGCCGCCGCCACCAAGACCCAAAACTGAATCGCCAACGTCCCCACAAACATCTGGTCGAACATCAACCTCACGCCCAGTCCACAGGTCCCCACAGCCGTCCCCAGCAACACCCCACGCGCAATGAGGCGTTCAGACTGCCGAAACTCTTGAATCAGTCGCCGCACCAACGAAACAAACAGCCAGACAAACAACAATGCTCCCGGCAATCCTACATGCAACGCAAGATAGAGCAGGATATTGTGGGTGCCATGGTTCTTGACCCCCGCATGTCCGGGCCGCACCTCCTCCGGTTCGTCACCGTAAACCAGCTTGAAATTGTCCTTGCCGTATCCGATCCCGATCCAGATGTGTTGTGGAATTTGAGTCATGGTGAACGCCCAGATGTCAAACCGATGGATCACGGATCCTAGACTGGTTCGAATCGGCACATTGGCCGATACCGTCGCATAATGGTTACCGTTCGCATCCGTTTCTACCCGCACGAACAGCAGCGCGACGAGAAGGAACGTCACGGTGAAGCCGGCGGCCACAATCAGGGTGAACCGGCGTCTCAGAAGCCATGCGAGGATCCACAACTCACAGAACAATGCCAACAATCCTGCGCGCGACTGCGTCAGGACCAGACAGGCAGATGCCAAGATGCCTCCCACCGTGTAGAACATTTTTGAAGGAGTCGCTTGCTCAAAATAGGCGAACGCCAGGAAGACGGGGGTGAACAGCACGAGGTAGGTCGTCAGCCACACTTCTGCTGGTAGGAACGACACCACGGCCTGACTATTATGACGATCCACCTGCGTCAACCCATACAGGCTCACCAAGAGGACTTGCCCTATCAACAGATAGATCAGCTGGCGGCGGGCTGACCGCTCGCGAAAAAAGAAGATGACCGCATAAAAGATAACCATCTGCTGCAGGAGTTTTCCGAACTCTTTTACGCTGTATTCAGGAAAAATGGCAAACGGAATGGTCAATGCGACCCAGCCCACGAATGCAAGGAGCGGGACATCAAACGGCGTGCCGAATAAGAAGTGTCGGCGGTTAATCGCGCACCACAGCACCAAGAGCGCCAAGAGAATGATAAAGCTATTTCGCTCTATGACCAGCAGTGCCTTGAAAGGAAGCGATATAAGATAGATGCAGAGGACCCCTCGAACGATCACATCCAGGTTGGGTAACGAATCGGCGAAGCGTTTCATTGCCAAAGACACGGTCCCACCTTCCGATATCACGACAGCTCTCGGCTGATTCGTCGTTCCAGAATATGCACACCCTTCGCCAATGCGACAAACACGACGATCCAAACGGCAAGCAATGCCAACCGCCAGGAATCATCGACTTCCTGATACAGCATCGCCACAACACCACAGAGCGCCATTAATCCGTATTCCACCAAGACCGTTTTGCGATGCCCCCAGCCATTCAGCACCAGCCGCTGATAGTAATGACTCCGATGCGCTTCCCAAATCTTTTCTCCCTGCCATGCGCGCCGCAGCACCGTCACGGTGGCATCCAGGATGAACGGAGAGAAGACTACGATGGGGACCCACAGATCAAAGAGTCCATCGCGAAGACCAAGAAGGATAAGCGTCCCGCCCAAGAAGCCCAGCGTGATACTCCCGACATCGCCCATGAAAATGCGGGCCGGTGGGAGATTATAGACGAGGAAACCGAGGGCGCTCATCGCAACCAAGGTTGAGATGAGGAACATGAATGGATGCTCTGCTTTCCAGCCGAAATAGGCGAGAAATCCGAAGCCGAGCGTGGTCATTCCACCGGCAAAGCCATCCATGCCATCCATAAAGTTGTAGAGGTTAGTCATCCAGAGCAGGAACACCACGCTCACTGGCGCTGCCATCCATCCGAGCGGGATGGTCCCGACCCTTGGAATTGAAATGGAAGGAATAGTCAATCCCACGCCGCCTACCACTATAACAGCCGCGACCGCCTGAACCGCGAAGCGAAGACTCGAAGGGAGACCGATCTGGTCGTCAAGGAAGGACATGACGCTGACCAGTACCATCGAGCCAATGATCCAGAGACTGCCCGATGCGAGACCCTTCGGGAGGAGAACCGTCGCGGGTCGCGCCAGTGCTGCGACAAAAGCGGCGACGACGAGACCGATCACAACACTCGCAATAATGGCCAACCCGCCGCTCCGTGGGGTCGGCACGTGGTGCAATGATCGTTCATTGGGATGATCAAGCAGCTGAAGAACAGACCCCGGCGAGCACAAACGGCCTGTCAGCCACCAGGCAAGCGCCAACACGATGACTGCGGGAACGGCAACCATCATGTCCAGCCAGAGCGGTACGCCGCGATTAGTTCCGGGGCTGCATCAGCGAAGGAACGCGTGGGCCGATATTTCAAGTCACGCGCGATTGCCTCTGCGCTGTACCAGGCCGACCCGAGCAGTTTGTCGAGGGTCGGCCTGGTGAAGGGAACCGGCTTCTCAACTAAGTCCTCAAGAACACTGCCGGCCCATGCCGCGGCCTTTAACGCCCAGAGCGGCACCCGCCAGGTCGGACAAGGTTTCCCGAGTGCGGCGCACAACATTTCATAAATGCTCGAGACTGAATAGGGCTGCTCATCAGTCACAATGTAACAAGAGCGAAGAGGCCTCTCGCTTGTGACCGTCAGCAGGACAGCCTGGACCAAATTGTCGACATGGAGCATGCTACGGCGATTGTGCACCTCAGGGAGTGGTGGAAACCGTCCGTGGTCGATCGCTTCTATCATTCGAAACAGGTTTCCCTTGTGAGACGGCCCGTACACGAGCGGTAACCGAAGACACGTCACCATGAGGCCCGCTTTCGTTCCGTAATCCAATACCAACTGCTCAGCATGCCGCTTAGACCGGCCATACGGCCCCTCAGGATGAGGAGGCATAGATTCATCCACACAGCCTGTCGTTCCCTCGCCAAAGACTTTCACGCTGCTGAAATAAATGACACGCCGTCCTCCTCCGGCAAGTACCCCCTCCAGCACGTTCCTAGTGCCTTCGATATTGACTCTCCGGTAGACATCTTCATCCGTTGGGCGCTCCGCAACGGCATGCACTTTTCCAGCTAGGTGCAAGACGACTTCGCA
>JBQTHT010000247.1:0-6920 GCA_052389595.1 Nitrospiraceae bacterium | reverse complement strand
AAGTTCAATTCGGTCTACGATGAACAGGACGCGTTCGGCATTGCGGCTCACCAGAAAACGGCGGATGAGTGCGGCGCAGAGCAACGTTTTGCCGGTGCCGGTGGCCATTTCGAGGAGGAACTTTCGGAGACTTTTCGCATCGAAGAGCCGGGCAATCTCGTCCATCGCCCGAATCTGGTAGCGCCTCAGCGTGAGGTCGTGCTTGAGGTGGCGGAGATATTCGGGCGCGATGATTTCGCTTTCGAGCGGGCGCGGCGGCTGAAGATTCTTTAACCGAACCCGTTCGAGATCTTCTCGCGAAGGCAGGCGTTCGATGCGATAGGCGTCTCGTTGGTCCGCCCGCTCGTAGTTCCAGAACCAATGCTCGCGGTCGTTGGACAGAATGATAAACGGGGCGTTGAGATTCTCGGCATAGCAAGTCCCAACCACCGTCTTTGAGTGCTTGGTCAATGATGACGCGGGAGAAGGCTTCAGGCTGTGGGGACATCGTGGAGAGCCCTATAGGAAGATTTTTCGCCGGAAGTCTAGCGAAATTGCTCTCTGAAAGCTATGACTTGGACCGACCAGCCAGCGTGATCGCGGCCGCGCTGACCGCAGCAGCCACCTGGCTCATGAAGTCCACGTTCACGGTCTCAATCGTATCGGTCGGCTGGTGGTAATTCGGATTGCGGAAGTTGGCCGTGTCTGTGAGCATAACAGCGGGAAACCCGTGGTCCCAAAAAGCGGCATGGTCGCTGCGCCTGGTGTCGGGCAGGAGTTCGCCCTTACCGGGGACGACTAGTGAAATGGTCTTCAGATCGGGGACCTGTTTGTTGGCGCTTCGTTCAATGGACGAGACGAGTTCTCTCGAATCGGTATTGCCGACGATGGCCAAGAAGTCGCCGACTGTCGGCACCGCGACTGGAACTCCAGGTGGGGTTTGTTGGGAGTCCTCTTCATGTCGAGCGTAACCCACACATTCCAAGACGATCGCGCCTACAATCTCCCGACTCGATGCTCGCAAGTATGCAGCATAGGCCAAGCTACCCAGCAAGTCCTCCTCCTCTAAATTGAAGGCCATGAACTGCACCGGCCGGCCCAGCCGAACCGTGCGAAGCTCACGCGCGACTTCGAGCAGTACGGCCAGGCCGCTGGCATTATCGTCCGCTCCGGGTGAGTCTTTCACCGTATCGAAATGGGCGGCGATGATCAGTGACGGCTCCGGTTGCTGCGCCTCAAGCGTTCCGATCACATTTCGGTACGTGGCGCCGAGCGCCTCGAACGGGTGCTCTTGCACATCGAGACCGAGGTGGTGGAATTTATCGGTCAGGTACGTTTCGGTTTGTTGAAGCTTCTCGGGAGAGGAGAGAGGATGGCGTTCGCCGATCAGCGCGCGAAGATGTCCGAGCAATCTCTCGTTGACTGAAACACCAGGACTCAGGCGACGATCTCCGTACCTATTCCTTTATGCGTAAAGACTTCGAGCAGCACGGCATGCGGCATGCGGCCATCGATAATGTGGGCCTTGCTGACCCCACCATCGAGTGCCGTGAGACAGGCATGGACTTTAGGAAGCATCCCTTCGCTGATCGTCCCACGTTTGATCATCCGCTGAATATCCTTCCGGGATACGGTCGACATGTGCCGACCCTTCGCGTCGCGGATCCCTTTGACATCGGTGAGCACCACCAGTTTTTCCGCTTGGAGCGCCGCCGCGACGGCTCCCGCCACCAGATCGGCATTAATGTTATGCGTGTGACCCGCGCGGTCGGTGCCGATGGGCGCAATCACCGGAATATAGTGATCTTGTTGCAATTTCAGCGGCAAATGCGGATCCACGGATTGCACTTCGCCGACCAACCCGAAATCTTCGTCCTCGGTTCCATCGTTGACATCGGCATGCAGGCTTTCCGACCAGGACTTTGCCGTCAACGGCTTCGTGAGGATCAACCCTCCGTCCTTCCCGCTGAGTCCCACTGCTTTGCCGCCGTGACGATTGATCAAATCCACGATCTCCATGTTGATCTTGCCGGCTAGCACCATTTCGACGATTTCCATCGTCGCTTCATCGGTGACCCGAACCCCTTGGCGGAATTTGGCTACGATGCCCAACCGGTCCAACATCTGATCGATCTGCGGCCCCCCGCCATGGACGATGACCGGATTCAGCCCAACGTACTTGAGCATGACGACGTCCAATGCAAATCGATCCTTGAGCGCCTCCTCCGTCATCGCCTTTCCGCCGTACTTAATGACGACCGTCTTCCCTGCAAAGGTCCGGATGTACGGCAGCGCTTCGACGAGGACGTTGGCTTTCTTGATGAGTTTGTTCATATCTCGCTTCGCTCCCAGCGTTCAGCTATCAGCCTTCAGTCATCAGCTTCTCGGAATAACTGAGAGCTGATCGTTGACAGCTGACGGCTACTACAAAATGAACCGGCTCAGATCTTCGTCTTTGACGATTTCGCGCAAACGATCTTTCACATACTGCGCGTCGATCACGATTGTCTTGTCCGGCAACTCGGGTCCTTCGAAGGAGACTTGCTCCAACAGCCGCTCCATCATGGTGAAGAGGCGACGGGCGCCGATGTTTTCCGTGCGCTCGTTCACCTGCACCGCGGTGGCGGCGATTTCCTCGATCCCGTCTTTCGTAAAGTCCAGCGTAATGCCTTCGGTCGCCAGGAGCGCATGATATTGCCGCACGAGCGCCCCGCGGGGTTCCGTCAATATTCTAATGAAGTCCTCTTTCGTAAGAGGACTGAGTTCAACCCGAATGGGGAACCGCCCCTGTAACTCCGGTATCAAATCCGACGGTTTGGCGACATGAAATGCGCCGGCCGCAATAAACAGGATGTGATCCGTGCGCACGGGTCCGTGCTTCGTATTGACGGTCGACCCTTCGACAATCGGCAAGAGGTCCCGTTGGACCCCTTCGCGCGACACATCCGGTCCGAGGTTCCGTTCCCGGCCGGCAATTTTATCGATTTCGTCGAGAAAGACAATGCCCGCCTGTTCCACCTTGCTGATGGCCTCTCGCACCACTTCATCCATGTCGATCAGCTTTTGCGCTTCTTCCTGCGTCAGATGCTTCAACGCCTCCTGCACTTTCAGCGATCGCCTCTTCTTCTTGCCCTGAAACATGCCGCCGAGCATTTCTTTCAGTCCGCTTTCGAGATCCTCCAACCCGCCGACATTCGAGACCACGCCGATGGGCAGGGAGCGCTCCTTCACGTCCACCTCGACCGAACGATGATCGAGCTTTCCTTCCCTGAGTTGAAGCCGCAATTTCGAGCGCGTCGCATCTTGAGGGTCCGGGCCGGGCGTCGTCGTCGCTTCTTGCCCTGCTTCCTCCGGCGCGCCTAAGACGGCCCGGGAAATCATCGGAGGCAGCAAGAGATCGAGCAGGCGTTCTTCACCCAGACGCTGGGCTTTCTGTTCCACCTCTTCGAGGTGCTTGGCCTTTACCATGCTGATCGCCAACTCCGTCAAATCCCGGATAATCGATTCCACGTCCCGCCCGACATAACCGACTTCTGTAAATTTCGACGCTTCGATTTTTAGAAACGGCGCCTGCGCCAGCTTGGCGAGGCGGCGGGCGATCTCGGTCTTGCCGACGCCGGTCGGGCCGATCATGATGATGTTCTTCGGCATGACTTCATCGCGGAGGTCATCCGATAACTGCTGGCGGCGCCACCGATTGCGAAGCGCGATCGCCACCATGCGCTTCGCATCGCGCTGGCCGATCACGTAGCGGTCCAATTCTTCGACGATCTGGCGCGGCGTGAGACTGTTCAGATTGGGCAGCGCCGGCAGTCGATCGGACATCATGTCGTGCACGCCTTCACCGTTTGAGCTCTTCAATGATGATCTGTTGATTGGTATAGATGTCGATCCCACCGGCGATCTTCATGGATTCCTCGATGATCGCTCGCGCATCGAGGGTGGAATGGGCCAACAGCGCCCTCGCGGCAGACAAGGCATAGGGACCACCCGAACCGATGGCGAGGATACTGTCTTCCGGCTCCACGACATCACCCGTTCCGGAGATGACGAAGGAGTGCTCGCGATCCGCCACGGCCAGCAGCGCTTCCAGGCGGCGCAAGATACGATCCGTCCGCCAATCTTTGGCCAGTTCCACCGCGGCCCGCGTCAGATTGCCCCGATATTCTTCCAGTTTCGCCTCGAATTTTTCGAACAAGGTGAACGCGTCCGCTGTGGCTCCCGCGAAGCCGGCCAGAACTTGATCGTGATGCATCCGCCGCAGCTTTTTCGCGTTGTGTTTCATCACCGTGGCGCCGACGGTGACCTGGCCATCGCAGCCGATGGCGACGCGATCGTTGCGCCGCACACAGAGGATCGTTGTCGAGCGAATTTTCATGTCGCCTTCTCGCGCCGATTTGAAGAAGGTCGCGGCCTTGCCCTCGGGTGAGTCTTATCATACAACGCCAGCAGGCGATCGGGGGCGACATGCGTGTACTTTTGCGTGGTCCCCAGCGAGGCGTGTCCCAGCATTTCCTGGATGGCGCGTAAGTCCGCTCCTTCATCCAGTAGATGGGTGGCAAAGGAATGGCGGAGGACATGCGGATGAATGTGTCCGCCCGGCAGACGGCGCGAATAGGCCGCCACAATTCTCGCGACGCTCCGCGTCGTCAGGCGCGCGCCCCGGCTGTTACGGAAGACGGGCATGACGGCGTGACTCGTGAAGCGTGAGCCGAGAGGCGAAAAGACCGCTCGATATTTTTGAATGGCCTCCAACGCGACCTCCCCGATCGGCACGATTCGCTCTTTGCGTCCCTTTCCTCGGAGCTTGACTACCCCCCCGGTGACGTTCAGGTCTTCCACGTCGATGCCGACCAATTCGCTCACCCTTGCCCCGGTCGAATAGAGCGTTTCGAGAATCGCGCGGTCTCGTCGAGCGCGCACATCGTTCCCCTCGGGAAATTCCATCAACGCACCGGCATCGTCTTTCGTCAGCACACGGGGCAGTCGCTTTGGGAGCTTGGGCGTACGAATGTGTTCTGCGGGATTGTGCGCGACTCGTTCCTCTCGAATCAAATACCGATACCAACTTTTGAGGGTCGCTAATTTTCGCGCCAACGAACTTTTCTTTTCACCTTTGCGATCCAACCAAACGAGGTACTCGCGGATGGTCGAGACAGTGACCGCGGCGAAGCGAGGAGAGTGTTTCGGTCGAGCCCCCTTTATAAATGCCACAAATTGGTGAAGGTCCGACCGATAGCTGCGAATCGTCTCGCGAGACGCCCCTCGTTCCAGGTCAAGAAACGTCACGAAAGCGCGGATCGCGTCTTCCATGCTTCGAAGTCCTCTAATGCCCGCTGTCCGATGAGATGCCGCTTCTGTTCCTTGTCTCGAATCTTGCTCGAGAGAGGAGGGAAGAGTCCGAAATTTGTGTTCATGGGCTGGAAATACTTCGGCTCGCACGTCGTCATATACGAAAGCAAGCTCCCGTGAGCCGTCGCCGCCGGCGGTGTCACGAGCGAAAGTCCGGCGAGACCCCGCGCCGCATTGATGCCGGCCAGACCGCCCATTGCCGCAGATTCCGTATAGCCCTCGACGCCCACGATTTGCCCGGCAAAGAAGACCGTGCCACGCGCCTTGAGCTGCAGCGTCTCGCGCAAGAGCTGCGGCGAGTTAATAAACGTGTTGCGGTGCAAGCTGCCGTACCGAAGAAACTCCGCCTGTTCCAGGCCGGGAATCATGCGAAACACCCGGCGCTGCTCCGGATAGGTCAGTTTCGTTTGAAAGCCGACCATATTGTAACAAGAGCTATGCAGGTTTTCGGCTCGGAGTTGCACGACCGCGCAGGGCCGCCGTCCGGTACGAGGATCTTCCAGCCCCACCGGCTTCAGCGGTCCGAACTGCATCGTCTGTCGTCCCCGCTCCGCCATGACTTCGATGGGAATGCACCCTTCGAAGTAAGGCGTCTTCTCGAAGTCTTTCGGCTGAACTTTTTCGGCGCTCAACATCGCCTCATAGAACGCGTTGTAGGCGACTTCGTCCATCGGACAATTCAAATAATCGGCGCCGCCCTTGTCATAACGCGATGCGCGAAAGACGATGTCCATATTGATCGAGTCGGCATCAAGAATGGGGGAAATCGCGTCGTAAAAATACAGATGAGTGGAATGCGTCAGATGTGCGATGGCGGTTGAAAGATGATCCGATGTCAGCGGGCCTGTGGCGATAATGCACAGGCAGTCGGTCGGGATGTCTTTGATCTCCTCTCGAAGAATTCTGATGTTCGGATGCCCTTCCAGCGCTTGCGTGATGGTTTGCGCAAAGCGGTCCCGATCAACGGCGAGGGCTCCACCAGCCGGCACACGTGTGGCATCCGCTGCTCGAATGATCAGGGAGTTCAGGCGCCGCATTTCCTCTTTCAGAATGCCGGGCGCGTTGAGAATATCGGTCGATCCCAGTGAATTCGAGCAGACGAGCTCGGCTAACAGGCCGGTCTTATGCGCCTTGGTCGATTCTTTCGGACGCATCTCGTACAGCGTGACTCGCGCCCCTCGATTGGCCGCTTGCCAGGCGGCTTCAGAGCCGGCGAGACCGCCTCCCACAATGACGATATCTTCGCGCATGAGTTGATGACCTGATCCGAAGTTCTAGAATTGCATTGTAGGAATCAGGTTTTGGCCATGTCAAGGCGACTCAGCACCGGCACGAGGCCCGGGACGATAGGTCGGTCTTGTTACCTAAGCCAAGCGCCCCTTGCCCTAGTCAGTGTTTTGTTGATCCAATCGATTCGGCCATGCTAGACTTTGCCGCCGAGTGGGCGATTAGCTCAGTGGGAGAGCGCTTCCTTCACACGGAAGAGGCCACAGGTTCGATACCTGTATCGCCCACCATACCGCGCTTGCGTGAACCGTTTGCCACCTTAATTTGTTATCGTTAAATCGGTAGCAAACGGATAGTTTGTC
>JBQTHT010000246.1:0-8894 GCA_052389595.1 Nitrospiraceae bacterium | reverse complement strand
AAGAGGCAAGGATCAGGACATCGTTTCTGGTCTGAAAGAGCCATTTGAGGTCCTCTCGGACTTCGGCGAACAGTTGCGCAAATTCTGGAGCGCGGTGATGAATGATCGGGCGGGCCATGGCCAGCAGCACTTCCGGAGGCACGGGAGTCGGCCCCGGAGCGAGCAAATACCGTTTCAGCATTGACCCATCCTCCTCATCGTGAGGGAGTATGCCGGTTCAGGTTTCAAACAGGTTTGAGGAAGGTCGCACGCTATCACAGCGCTTATCGACGAGTCAAGGTAACAAGGACCGAAGATCGTTCTCTTTTCAGCAGCTTGAGACCAGGTACTCCTCCGCTAATGGAACTGATTGCGTCGATCATACAATGGCAACCTACGAACGGAGGGTGCTATGCAGCCCGCGAATTTCTTGACAACCTCTCGCCTCCCCGCTACTCTAGGAAAATTATGATGGATGCGTGTACTTCAATAGCGAGAGCATTTCTCGCCTTACCTTTTCTGGTTCTCTCGCCCCTGTTATGCTTGGCCTGGGAGCCGATCAGCCCAGAATATGCGCTCGACGTTCAAGCCGCTGTCGAACCGGCAATGGGTACTGGAGTCGATCGCTCCTCGTCTTCCGGCGTTTCCGAAGAGCTAAGAGCTGAGGAACCAGCTGCAGCAAGGCCGGACGATTCGGAAGTACCTCGAGCTGAAGAGTTGATTCGGACAACACCCTCGACGGGAACAGGAACGGCGCGTTTTTCGGACCTACTCAATCCTCCAGCCGAAGCCACTCAGCAAGATGGACATGTGGGAGAGCCGCAGCCGACGTATTATAATGTCCCGGTCGTTCTTGACCCCGCAGTTCAAGGCCATATTCGTTATTTTAATACTTCCATCCGCACTCGATTCGAGCAGTGGCTATTTCGGCTCAGCCGCTATCGACCATTAGTGCTGAGCATTTTTTCTGAATTCAACTTACCGAGCGATCTGGTCTACCTCTCGCTGGTTGAAAGCGGGTTCAATCCCCACGCCTATTCTCGTGCAAAAGCGACCGGCCCTTGGCAATTCATGAAGGGGACGGCGAAGGTCTACGGACTTCGTGTCGATCAGTATGTCGACGAGCGTCGAGACCCGATCAAATCGACCGTCGCGGCGGCACGCTATTTGCGGGACTTGTACGATCTTTTCGGTGCATGGCCCCTTGCCATGGCCGCATATAATGCCGGCGAGGGGAAGGTGATGCGGGCACTGCAGAAGGCCCAAGCTGAAAGTTTTTCGGAGATCTCGAAGACCAAGCTGATCCGACGGGAAACCAAAGAATATGTGCCTCGGTTTATGGCAGCTACGATTATTGCGAAGAACCCTGACCGCTACGGGTTCCCTTCAGAAGATGCGACTCCGCATCAGTTCGAGGAAGTTGCGATTAGTCGGCCGGTGCACTTTCGTGCGATTTCCAATGTGACCGGCATCCCGTACGAAGAACTTCGTCTTCTAAATCCGGAACTCCGACGAGATGCGACACCGCCAGACAGTGTTGCGTATCATCTAAAAGTACCCGTGGGAACCAAAGGGAAGGTCGAGCAGATGTTGGACCGGATCCCCACCTACAAGCATACGACGATGCCTGCCAAGTCTGAGCTGGTTCGGACAGACGCTTCTCGATGGTATCGCGTTCGAGTGGGTGATACCTTGGAAAAGGTGGCCAAGCGATTTCGCGTATCAGTCAAGTCCCTCAAAGCCAGAAACAATCTTACCAGTCCCGTGATCAAGCCAGGGGACCTCCTCGCGATTAGTCGATAAGCACATCTTTCCCTCGCGAATGACTTCCTCTCGAACGAGGGCAACTCTGTTAGGGCTTTTTTGATTTCGGCTCTGGAGAGCTTTGCGTAGCAGTGGTCTTGTTAGGCTGCAATTGGGAAGTGGGTTCCGAACTTGGTATCGCACCTTCCGAGTCTTTTTTTACTTCCAACACCTTCACCCGAACCGCGGCTTCACTTGCAAAGGGTGAATTCGGATGTGTTCTGATCAGCTCCTGATAGTGAGCCAAGGCCCCTTCCGGCCTTGACTGACCTTCTTCAAGTTTTCCCAATTCAAAAAGCGCATGATCCTTGTTGAGTGAGCCGGGCAGTTGGAGCGCAGCCGTAAAAGCCTTCGCGGCTTGATCCGGCTCTCCTCTCAGCAAGTACGCATAGCCGAGGCGTTGATGAACTAGGCCGAGAAGAGTCGGGTTCGAGCTGTATAACAGGACAAACCGCTTATATGCCTCAATCGCTCCGGCGATATCATTGGCCTGCACTAACCCGTTGCCCAAATGATACAACGCCAGTGGAGCGATAGACGTTCGAGGATATTGATCGACGATTTGTCGATACAACGCCAGCGCTTGTTTGAGGTTGGAATCGGCCTTTTCCGGTTGATCGCTGGGTCTGGTCAGGTAATGCCTGGTGGCTTCATGATCCAGCTCTAAAGCCGATTGCGCTGTTTGACGATCGAACCATATCACGCCCCCGACCGCTGCCGCCGCCACAAACAACACCACTGCTCCCGTGACAACCGTGCGCCGGTGTTCTTGGAGATTGAGAATTATCCGTTCAGCGCCGCTGAGCAAATGCGCTTCGTCAAGCGGGGTAGTTTTGGATGGGACCCGAATACGATAGGACATAGATCCAGATACGAACTCTTGCGAATCGGCTCGTGCTGCAAAACCCAGCGCGTTATACTAAGCTTCCACTCGCGATGTCAATCTACGATAATCTCGTTGAAGGTTCGTTGACAGCCCGTCAAGACAGGGTATAGCGTACGACCGACGGTAATCCCAGATCGGCGGATGGCTGGTAACACAATTGAGGAAAGGCATGTTCGAGGAACAACTGCAGCAGTTGGAGTCTCAACATCTCTTGAGACGACTCAAGCCCATCGACTCCCCGACCGGACCGGTCGTAACCGTCGACGGTCGTCAAGTCATCCTACTGGCGTCAAATGATTACCTGGGTCTTGCCCACCATCCCGCGCTCATCCGCGCTGCAACGCAGGCCATCGAACGATTCGGCGCTGGATCTGGAGCATCACGTTTGGTCTGCGGAACTCTTCTTCCACATGTTGAATTGGAATCAGCCCTCGCACGATTCAAAGAAACCGAAGCGGCTCTCCTCTTTGGTTCGGGCTACCTCGCAAACCTGGGGATTATCCCTGCTCTCATTGGGACGGGCGGTCTCATCCTTGCGGACCGATTGTGTCATGCAAGTCTGATCGACGGTTGTCGATTGAGCGGAGCCGATTTCCGCATCTTTCGTCATCGAGACCTCGAACACTTGGAGGCGTTGTTGCGTCGTCGTTCTCGATCCAGGCAAACACTGATCGTGACAGACGGGGTCTTCAGCATGGATGGAGATGCCGCTCCGCTCCCTGAATTGGCCGCCTTGGCAAGTCGCTATGACGCGAAGGTCCTCATCGATGATGCACATGGGACAGGGGTCATGGGGCGATATGGGCGAGGGTCGCTCGAACATTTCAGCGTGGAAGGTCAGTTCTCTTTTCAGATGGGAACTTTGGGGAAGGCGTTAGGCAGTAGCGGAGCCTACGTGACGGGATCACAATCTTTTATTGAGTACTTGGTCAATACAGCCAGATCATTTATGTATACGACAGCGCCTCCTCCTTCGTCGGCCGCTGCAGCTCGTGCCGCTATTCAGATTATCGAAGCCGAGCCTGAACGACGCGCTCGGTTGTGGGAAAACCGACGCCGCCTCCTTCTTGGGCTTCACACACTAGGCTTCACGACCACAGATACTGTCAGCCCGATCATACCGGTATTGATTGGCGATCCCGAAACAACTCTCGCCTTCTCCCACCGTCTATTCGAGCAGGGAATCTACGCGCCTGCGATTCGGCCACCGACCGTCCCGAAGTCGACGAGCCGGATCAGAACCACCGTGACGTCGGAACACACTGAAGAACAGTTGGATCACGCCTTGAGCGCTTTTAACAGCGCAGGGAAAGCGCTGGGACTTCTCTGATCAACCGCACAAACGGATTCGTGTTTATCCCCCAAACGCTCGAAGCTCGTGCCATCATCTTCTGCCGATTTTCTTGCTTTCTATCAATGATGTGGCATGATTGCTGAAAAGTTTCTTTCTCGCGGAATCATCCTTAGGATCCATCCACAGATGGAATAATCAGACCGAGACATTGCCTGGAAGGAGTTCTGCATGGACATTTCGCAGTTACTGACGTTCGCCGTCAAATCCGGCGCATCGGACTGTCATATCAGCGCCGGCGAACCGCCCATGATTCGCATCAACGGTGATCTTAAGAAGTTAGACCATCCGGCTTTGACGTCGGATGAGACGCACGCGCTGATTTACGACATGATGAATGACGTGCAGCGGAAAAACTTCGAGGAACATCGCGAATGCGATTTCTCGTTTGATCTTGGAGATATTGCTCGATTCCGAGTCAATGTCTTCGTGCAAAATCGAGGAATCGGATCCGTCTTCCGAACAATCCCCACCGAGATTCTCCCGCTCGAAAAGTTGGGGATGCCACCGATCATTCGACAGCTCTGCGACCGAGAAAAAGGGCTCATCCTCGTCACCGGGCCCACCGGCTCGGGAAAATCCACCACGCTGGCGGCCATGATCGATTATCTCAACAATACCTTTGAAGGACACATCATCACGATTGAAGACCCCATCGAGTTCGTCCACAAGACAAAGAAATGCTTAGTCAACCAACGCGAACTGGGGGTGCATACCCTGTCCTTCTCAAACGCTTTGCGATCGGCGCTGCGCGAGGATCCGGATATCGTTCTGGTCGGCGAAATGCGCGACCTGGAAACGATTCAGTTAGCGTTGACAGCGGCTGAAACGGGGCACCTCGTGTTTGCCACTCTCCACACCTCCAGCGCGCCGAAAACCGTGGATCGAATCATTGATGCCTTCCCGCCAAACCAACAGGCCCAGGTTCGAGCTCAGCTTGCGGAAACATTAGAAGCAGTGCTCACCCAAACACTCCTTAAGAAGCGGGCAGGAGGGCGAGTCGCCGCCGTGGAGATCCTGGTCGGCACAACCGCGGTGCGCAACCTCATCCGAGAAGCCAAATTGCACCAAATTCCAGGCATCATGCAGGCGAGCCAAAAGGACGGCATGCAAACCATGGACATGGCATTGATCGAGCTGGCAAACCGGGGGGTCATTACGCGCGGCGAAGCGCAATCGCGAAGTATGAATCCGAACCTCTTCGGAGGCGTGAGCGGCGCAGCGTGATCATGGTGGCTTTCTCTCCCGAGATACTGGCTCAACACTATATAAACACCGCTTGCGGGAGATAGCTGATGGATATTCGGAGCTTGCTGAAAGTCATGGTCGACCGAGAAGCGTCCGACCTGTACCTCACAGTTGATGCCCCGCCGGTCTATCGAATCCACGGGTCCACGCAACAGACTGAAGCTCCGCCCTTCACGAATGAACAACTCGAAGCATTGGCCTTAGCGCTGATGCGAGGACAACAGCGTGGAGAATTCGAAGAAAAAATGGAGATGAACCTGGCCCTCTACTACAAAGAGTTGGGCCGCTTCCGAGTCAACATCTTCCGGCAAAAGGGCAACGTGGGTCTGGTCTTCAGGCACATTAAGGCCGAGATTATGACGGTCGAAGCGTTGGAACTACCCCCGATCATCAAAGACATCGCCATGAGCAAGCGAGGATTGGTGCTCGTCGTGGGAGCCACCGGCTCAGGAAAATCCACCACGCTCGCCGCCATGATGGATCATCGGAACAGTACCCACGCAGGCCATATCGTCAGCGTGGAAGACCCCATCGAGTTTGTCCATCACCATAAAAAATCGATCATCACGCAACGCGAGGTCGGCTTTGATACCCATTCATTCGGCAATGCGCTGAAGAACACGCTGCGTCAAGCGCCGGACGTCATCCTTATCGGAGAAATCCGCGATATTGAAACGATGGAAGCCGCCATCACCTTCGCGGAAACCGGTCACCTCTGCTTGGGCACCTTGCACTCGAACAACGCGAACCAGGCGATCGAACGGATCATGAATTTCTTCCCTGTCGAACGTCACGCTCAGATTTATTTGCAGCTCTCCCTCAACCTGCGCGCCATCGTCTCGCAACGCTTGATCCCCTCGGTAGACGGCAAGCGGGTCCCCGCCCTGGAAATCATGCTGGACACTCCGCGCGTCAAGGATCTCATCAAGAAGGCGGAAGTCGATACATTGAAGGAAGCGATGGAGCAAGGCATCGACGAAGGCTGTCAGACCTTCGACCATGTTCTGTTCCAACTCTTTAAAGCGGAGAAAATCAGTTTCGAGCAAGCCCTAATCAACGCGGACAGCGCGAACAACCTCCGCCTGAAAATCAAACTGGAAGGCTTAAAAGGTGATGACGCGGTGGCAGCGTTACTGGCAACAGAAGACAAGGGGAAAGGGAAAGACAAAGGATTTCAGATCCAAGGCGGATCTCCCGGCTCCCCGCTGAGAAAAGTCTAATCCCTTCGGCCAGTGTCCTCAGCGCCATCTACCCGCCGGATGTTGGAGTCGTCGCTCGTAGCTGTTCCAAGTAAGCCGCGATAGTCTCCAGCGCGGTGGCACTGAGTTTCTTCCCATACCAACGTGGCATCACGCCGTCAGAAAACCCCGGCGCGACATAGGCGCCGGGCGTGAGAATCGACTCTACCACGTACTCACGGACCGTCTTTGCCTTCCCCTGATACCCCGGATCAGCCAACCGTTGCGGACCGGTTGTCCCCAGCAACAAGGCTGGTCCGACTCGTCCTTCTGCACCAGGAATCCCTGGGATTGTATGACACACCGGACAGCCGGCCTTGCTGAACAGTTCTGGTATCGGCTCTTCGCCGGAAACCAAAGGCACCATCTCGGGCAACAATCGCGTTACGGATCCTGCTGAAGATTTTTCCTCAGGTTTAGAGGGCGCGGGGCTGGGTGTGCTGATCGCATACAGTGCGACTAACAATACCAGCCCTATAATAATGGCCGTCCAAGCCTGTTCATTGGAGAGGAAATTCGTGTCGGATTGTTCACCAGAAGGCGGCTCTTGGCGGGGGTCGGACTTATCGGGTTCCATCAACTCGCCAGACGCCTGTTTCTATTGCGCCAACCACTTGATGGTGCAGCCAATCGCGTGCGTGAATGGTTCCGAGGGCTCGCGCCCTTGAAGCAGCGCATCGAGCGCATCGCGGAGGTAGCGGCGGTTTACCGCCTGGGGCTGCTGCCAATTATCGTCAATTTTTCCCGAATACCTCAGACGACGATCGACATCGAACACAAACAGTTGAGGTGTATGGGTGGCTCCGTAGGCACGGGCGACCTGTTGGGATTCATCCCGAAGGTAAGGAAAGTTGAAGCCTTTGGCTTTGGCACGAACCTTCATCTGATCGAAACGATCTTCCGGATAGTTCACCGCATCGTTGGAATTGATCGCGATCAGTTGAATCCTACGATCGGCGTAGTCTCGTTGGACCCCTACTAACCGTTCTTCATACGCCTGGACATAAGGGCAATGATTGCAAGAGAACACGATGACCAATAGCGTTTCGGACTTGAAACTCTCCAGGTCGTAAGTCCGACCGTCCACGCCGGGAAGAGAAAACGGAGGAGCGACGTCCCCCACGTTCAGGTTCTCGCTGACCTTCACATCTTTTTTCAAGATCGATTCCGTTAATGATCGACGATCAACTCTTGTTACTTCGCGGCATGCATCGCGCAACGGAACCCCAGGGTGCGATCATGAAAGTCAGGCTCTGCCGCCACTCGTTGGGTCGCACGCAGATGACGTGGCGGATCAGCCCAGTTACCTCCGCGATACACTTTTCTACTGCCGTTCGGCGGCCCGGTCGGGTCATCCTTGGAACTCTTGTGGTAGTACTCGCGGTCATACCAATCAGCAACCCATTCTGAAACATTCCCGGCCATGTTAAAAATTCCGTAGGCGCTCCGCCCTCCGCCCTTCGACGCGCCGATTCGAATGTTGAATCCTTGAGTGCCGTACGTCACCGGCGCAAGCGTGATGGGATAACTCACCCAATCTCCCCGGTTATAGTTAGCCAGGTCGGGAAACGGCGACACATATCCCCATGGATACCGCCGGCTGTCCGTTCCGCGAGCCGCCTTCTCCCATTCAGCTTCAGTGGGCAGACGCTTGCCCGCCCACTTACAATAGGCGTCAGCATCCTCCCACGCTACGTCGATCACAGGACGATCGGGTGCGGTCGTGACCGCCTCGTCATCCCACAGCGAAGGTGGACCGTGTTTGGCAGCCTCTAGAAACTTCGCATAGCGCTCGATGGTCACTTCGAACTGATCAATGGAGTAATCCTTGAGACACACCTGATGCTCGGGAGATTCATTCGGAAAACCTTGATTCTGTTCCGCCCCAATATTGTCCGTCCCCATCGTGAAGCACCCTGCAGGAATGAGGACCATCGGAGCGTTGTCCTTGCCCATGGGACTGGCCGGAGGAAAGACCAACTCGTCCGTATCCCGTTTAGGATCCTGTTTGCTATTCTGCGGCTCACCTGCACTCAATAACGGCGAACCCACCATGAACACGAACCCCACCCATAGAAGATATTTCATGCGTGTCATCGCACCCTCCTTGCGCTCAGCGCTGACTCCTTAGTCTATCGCCGAGCATCACTAAACTCAACTCCTGTCGCAAGCAAACTCATAGATCCATTCAAAATAGAATGAAAGGCAAGAAGACATGGCGACAACCCTGGATGGTGAGCGACAAGGGGAGTCAAGGGAGAGGGGCTATGCTGGACCCAACACAGTGGTGTGTCCCCCTGCGTGGTGTCCCCAACGGGAGACTCAGACAGGACTACCGGAAGACCGCACCAGTAGCCACTTCACAAGGAACTGTAGCAGTTGACAGTGG
>JBQTHT010000245.1:0-5175 GCA_052389595.1 Nitrospiraceae bacterium | reverse complement strand
GTTCGGCGGTCCACTGGGCCTCGGGGCCGTGATCGATGTGAAAGGTGACGATTTGTATCAATGTGGCGAACGGTTTCCCAGCGTGTATAACCCCACGGAGGCTCCGACCAGCAAACCGGGAGACGAGCAATTCCAATACGACTGCTTCGGCATCGGAACCGGCTCTGGCAAACGTGTGCTGACGGCGGCGACAAAGAAACCGCAAGACTCTTACAATCTGGCCGGCGGCTGGGGGATGGTGTTGGATCTTGCAGGGACCGACCGGTATCGCAGTTCCAATTTTTCACAGGGCTGCGGCTACTTCTTTGGAATCGGGCTCAAACTCGATCTGGCCGGAAACGACGACCATGTTGCAGCCCGCTATAGCCATGCCTCCGGCGCGCATCACGGCATCGGACTATTTATCGATGCGCATGGGGAAGACCACTATGCCTCGACCGGCCCTGTCTATAACGGAGCAGCCGCATGGGATTTCAGCGTGATGCTCGCCATCGACGCAGATCAAGACAACGACTTGTACGAATTGCAGCGCTCGACAGGACTGGGTGAAGCCGACCATCACGCCTGGGGAGTGTTTATCGAAGAAGGCGGCGCAGACCGCTATCTCATCGGGGGAGGAATGGGGACGACCTCCGACAACAGTGTGAGCATCTTCTTTGATCTAGGCGGACTGGACACGTACGAAGTGGCGGCGACGGCTAACGCGGCCAAGTCCAATAAGCAAAGCAACGGCCGCGTCCTGTTGAACAAATCCGGTGGAATGTTCTTCGATCGGTAACGTATCCCATCGTTCGTATCTCGTTATCTTGCGCTTCACGCATCTCTTCACTCCGCCGCTTGACTCATCCATACCGATGGCTATCTGAAACCTAGCTTGGTCAACCCAATGGACCGGCCATAGATTACGGCCGGAGGCGTCGTGGGAGGAAAACATGAATGAAGACGCAGTGTTGATGAAGTTACCGGTACTGCCGATCAAGAGAACAGTCCTCTTCCCAGGCGTTATGATGCCGTTGACGATCGGCCGTGATCGATCGGTCGCCGCGGTGGAAGCTGCCGCAAAAACGGAAGAGAAAACGGTGATCGTCGTCGCGCAGCGAAACCCGCAGACGGAAGAGCCTTCTCTTGAGGATCTCTATACGATCGGCACGAAAGCTGTCATCAAACAAGTCGGGCGGATGGCCGAAGGACAACTGCATGCGCTTGTGCAGGGTATTGAGCGTGTGGTCCTCCTGAAGGCCGAACTCAACAAGCCATTCCTGATGGTTCGGGCTCGGCAACTTCCCATACCGATCGATAGCGGCGCCGAAGTCGAAGCGCTGCATCGGGCGATCGTCGATATGGTGGGAGAACTCCCCAAACTTATTCAATCACCCGGCATCCAGGAAGCGGCTGCGGCCTTGAGCGCCGAACGCGATCCCATCGCCTTGGCTTATCGGATGGCGTCGCTCATCAATCTCACCGTGGAAGGGGAACAGAATCTCTTGGAAGCCTCCTCACGGGTGGACTTGCTTCGCGGGCTGTACACGGCCCTCTCCCGAGAAATTCAAATTCTCCAACTGAGGGACAAGATCACGAGCGAGACGCAAGCCAAAATCGGCAAGAGCCAACGTGAATACATCTTGCGCGAGCAACTGAAAGCTATTCAGCAGGAGTTGGGTGAGTCCGACGGAGAGGAGGGCGAAGTCGGTCATCTCAAGAAGCAGATTCAAGAAGCGGATCTGCCCGATCACGCCCGGAAGGAAGCGGAACGTGAAGTCGCCCGCTTGGCCAAAATTCCGGCCATGTCGCCTGATCACCAAGTCATCCGCAGCTATCTCGATCTGGTGCTGGAACTGCCTTGGAAGAAAGCCTCTGACGACAGCCTCGATCTTGCAAAAGTGCGGCAGGTCTTGGACGAAGACCACTATGGCATTAAAGAAGTCAAAGAACGGATTGTCGAGCATCTGGCCGTTCTAAAGTTGAACCCCGGGGCGAAAGCGCCGATTCTCTGTCTCGTGGGTCCTCCCGGCGTGGGCAAGACTAGCCTGGGACAGTCCATAGCGCGCGCCATGGGACGGACGTTTGAACGGTTCAGCTTGGGTGGGGTCCATGATGAGGCGGAGCTGCGCGGCCATCGACGCACCTATGTGGGCGCCTTGCCTGGTCGCATTATCCAAGCCATCAGACGCGCGGGTGTGAACAACCCGGTGCTGATGCTGGACGAAGTGGACAAGATGGGGCGGGATTTCAGAGGCGATCCGGCGGCGGCTCTTTTGGAGGTTCTCGATCCCGCGCAGAACCACACATTTCGGGATCACTATCTGGATCTGCCGTTCGACCTCTCGAAGGTCTTTTTCATCACGACGGCCAATACTCTGGAGACGATCAGCCAGCCGTTGCTCGATCGGATGGAGATCATTCGCCTACAAGGCTACAGCGAACAGGAAAAAAAGGAAATCGCGGTACGGTATCTCTGGCCAAGACGGTTGGGCGAAGCCGGGCTTCAAGCTGAGCAGGTGACGCTCCCTCACGAGGTCATCGAGCACATCATCAGCCGGTACACCAGGGAGGCCGGAGTGCGGCAATTGGAACAGATGCTCGGGCGGGTCACCAGAAAAGTGGCGCTCAAGTTTGCCGATCAACCGGAGGGGCAGAGCCGCGAGACCGTGACCATTCAGAGCAAAGACCTCGACGAATGGCTCGGTTCCGAACGGTTCATGCCGGAGGAGGCGAGGAAACAGCTTCCGCCCGGCGTGGCCACAGGGTTGGCCTGGACACCGACCGGAGGCGACGTCTTGTACATCGAAACCAGCTTACTGCCCGGCAGCCATGACTTGACGCTGACGGGGCAGCTCGGGGAAGTCATGCAGGAATCTGCGCGAGCGGCCCGTAGTTACCTGTGGGCGCACGCCGAAGCGATGGGACTCGACATCTCGCGGTTCAAACGGAATGGTGTTCACATCCATGTTCCATCCGGCGCGATTCCCAAGGATGGCCCATCGGCTGGTATTACGATGGCCACCGCTCTGGCATCGGCCTACGTCGGGACCCCGGTAAGAAGCGACACGGCCATGACCGGAGAAATCAGCCTGAGCGGTTTGGTTCTGCCGGTCGGCGGGATCAAAGAGAAGGTGCTCGCCGCGCATCGGGCCGGTATCAAGCGGATCATTCTCCCGAAAGCCAACGAAAGGGATTTGAAGGAAGTGCCGGAAGAGGTGCGGCAGGAGCTCAAATTTATCCCGGTGGCCACGATCCAAGAAGTCCTGCCGGAGGCCTTTGCCAAGCTGAAAGGAGCGGTCGACGAAGTACCGCCCGAGGTTTCGCTGTATGGCTAATATGGCGGAAAGAACGACCCCTAGCCGAATACTTTGTCGATAAATCCTTTCAGCCAAGGCGCCTGTAATTTTTCCATGACCGTGATGACCGGCACAAACGGCCCCATCGCATAACCCACCAATTCCGCGAGGGACCGGGCATCGAGCGGCACCACACGCATTTTGTGGATGCGGTCGTAAATAGCATTGAGTGCATCCAGCCCGGAGAGGTCGGCGCCTCCAAGATCGCGGTACTCGCCCGACGTGCAGGCATCCAGCCATTTCCTTTGGAAGGCTAAGGCCCGGTCCATTGCCTTTTCATTGAACAACTCCAACGCCCGCCTTTTGGCGCGAGAGAGTTGCTTGGTAAACATGAAGAGCGGCGCGGTGAAGATCAGCGGGGCGAGAATCACGAATCCCACCATAGGGCCCCAGACCGCCATCACTGTCACCGGCGTTTGTTCGATGGCTAATTTGTAAGCCACCGTGGCGGCAATATTGCTCACGCCATAGGCGAGGATGACCAAACCGAATTTGGTCTGCACGTCGCTGAGGAATCCAAGGCCACCCGTTCCATCCGGATGAGAGGCGGCAAGAGTCAATTTGAATTTCGACAGCTTCGAGAGGTACCAGCACCACAGTCCGATTTTCCAAATCCATCGCAACCACCAATAGTTCAACAACGGCACGGCCACGAAAACTTCCCATTTCCCAGCCGCAGTCAAGGATTGCTCGTTGATCGGGCCTTGGGCGTGCCACGTTTCGGTCCAGTTGTGCATCTCGGGCCAAATCCACACGAAAACGAGGACATAGGCCAGAAGGATACAAATCACATCGGGAAGGATCGCTTTTCTCAGACGTTCGACTGTGCGGTTGAACCCCTCGATCTTTTCAGTATCTTCAGTCTGCACCAATCCGCACGCCACGAAATGTTTTGCCGCCTCGCGAGTTCGTGCGGCAACCACATGTTCCGCGATAACGAAAAGGGGCAAGCCAATGAAAAATTGCGCGTAGGCGGCAATGTCGAAAAAGAAATTCTGGCCGGACGGCTGTTCCATGCCGACATTGCCGTACCACGCCAGCAGGGCCAACGGAACCCACGTGAGGAAAATAAGCACGATGATCCGCCCGCCGAGGTCTCGGATGCGTCGGCCACGCAAGCCCATGACGGCGAAGAGGCGATTGACCAGATCGCCTTCAAAGAGGGAGAAAGGGATACGGAGGGAACTATCCGGCAAGGCAGCAGCGAGATGACTTGTCATAGCCCAGGCCTAGTGAAATGCCGAAGGTGGAAAAACGAGCGGTGGACTATAGCATTACAACGACTTTTGTCTCATCTATTGTTTTCCATATCGGAAGCACCCGGTGAGGTGGTCGTTGACCATGCCGGTAGCCTGCATGAACGCATAGCAAATGGTGGAGCCGACGAAGGTAAATCCCCGGCGCTTGAGATCCTTGCTCATGGCGTCCGATTCCGGAGTGCTGGTCGGTACGTCTTTCAGGGAGCGCCATCGATTGATTTTTGGTTGTCCATCGATGAACTGCCAGATGTAGCGGTCGAAGCTTCCAAATCCCTGTCGGATGGCCGGCATCGCCTTGGCGTTTTTAATGGCCGAATCGATCTTGAGGCGATTTCGGACAATACCGGAATTGGAGAGTAGCTGCATGACTTTCCGGCGGCCATATCCGGCAATGGTTTCAGCATCAAACCGGTCGAACGCTTCTCGGTATGCCTCTCGTTTCTTCAGGATGGTCTCCCAGCTTAATCCCGCCTGCGCTCCCTCAAGGATCAGGAACTCGAAGAGTAAACGATCGTCATGCACCGGCACGCCCCACTCCTCATCGTGGTATTGGATGGAGAGATCGGTCTTCGCCCATT
>JBQTHT010000244.1:0-25086 GCA_052389595.1 Nitrospiraceae bacterium | reverse complement strand
TCGTGGGTCTGCCATCAACGCGAGCTTCACGGTGAGAATCAGTGATGTGACCGGTTTCTTTGGTTCGGCTTCCACCGGTTTCGGTGGAGGTTTGGCGCCCTCGTCGGATTTCGCTGCCGGACTCTCGGCGTCTTTCGCTTGCGATTTTTCGGCCTCCGGACTGCGCGCGATCAATACCGTACCGTCGGAGTCTTCAGCCCAGACCCCCACAAGTTCCGGCCCCGGGCCGACCATTATGGTTGCGAGGGCCACGCCGATCAACCAGATCGGTTTCATCAACGCTCACCTCCTGTGCCTGATATTTACACCGAAACAAAGGCGGGACTTCGGACAGGAGACTCGCACCACATAGCGGGGCCTATCCTACTATCTTAAACCCTGACGACGGCCGGCTCTGCCTGCACGAGAGTCGGGCCACAGCTCATGCTCAGGCTGAAACGAGCGGCGACCACCGCCGTCACGAGCAGCACGAGGCCGATGCCGACGAGACTCGCGCCGGGCCCCATGGCATCAGCGGCCCATCCGAATCCGGCCATGCCCGCCATCGCGGACGACATGCTGCCGGTGCTGAACGTCGTGAATACCCGGCCGAGCATGTGACCTGGCGTCAACTCCTGAAGCAGCGCCCACACGACGGGAGTGAACAACGCAGTGCTCCCGCCGATAACGACGACCAGACCAGCTGCGAGCAGCGGCGTCTCCAAGAGGCTGAGCCCGCAGACGGCCACTCCTCCGATCGCCATCGCGCCGGCGATGGTTTGTAGCCGATGACGGAGCGTACCCTGTGATGCCCATGCCAGCCAAATGGAGGCCGCCAGCATGCCGATCCCGAGCGCCGACCACAGCCATCCTAATTCGACTGATCCGACGCCCAACAATTCTTTGGCTACGACCGGGAGCAGGAACACAAAAGCGCTGGCGCCCAAGCTGTAGAGCGTTGCAGTCACCATCAGCATAAACACGGTATGGTGCTGAACGAAGATGAAGCGGAATCCAGCCAGGAGTTGTTGCGACAACGATTCTGCTTCGCCGTGGGACGCCGAATCGGTCGAGGTTTCCTGGAAACGGATCGGCATGATACAGAGGGCGGAAAGCAAGAAGGTGGCTGCATTCACATAGAACACATTCTGGGCGCCGATCAATGCGATCCCCAAGCCGCTCACCGCCGGGCCCACAAGGAGACCGATATTGGTGGTGCTCTGGATCAGTGCGTTAGCCGCCGTCAACTGAGACCGTTCTACGATGAGAGGGACCGCGGATGCCAATGCCGGTCCGAACACCGTCGAAACTGCCGAGATGACAAAGACCAAAACATACAGCCAATCAAGGGTCAGCGCTCCCGCGGCATAGAATAAGGGGACCAGCAGGATCAGCACGGTGCGAATCAAATCGACCCAAATCATAACCGGTTTCTTACGAAGCCGATCCAAGTAGACACCAATGAGCGGGCCTAGCACGAGCGGAGGAATCGTCTGCAAGAGCCCGATCATCGTCATCTTGAGCGCCGATCCGGTCATCTCGTAGACAAACCACAGCAGCGCGACTTTGTTCAGGCTGTCACCGATCTGCGAAATGGTTTGGCCTGAGAACAAGAGACCGAAATCGCGCGTGCCGAGCAGTGACCAGCACACTCCGTTCCGTTCCTGCTGCGTGTTGGGGTCTGTGTCCTGCACGCCCATCATCCGACCTTTAGATTGGTGTGTCATGAGATTGCTGTCGCCACACCGCTGTTTTCCACGTCGACGGCCGAGGTCGCCAGCAGAGGTTCGCCGGCGAGTATCCCGTCATAGATTCTCACATAGTGTTCCGCCATCCGCTCAACACAGAATCGGTCATCGAACGCCTGCCGGCAACGGCGGCGATCAAGCGATGGGAGGCGTTCCACGGCGGCGACCATCTCCTCCAGCCCTTCGCACACGAAGCCGGTCACTCCGTCGTCGATAATTTCTGGAATGGATCCGCGGTGGTAGGCCAGTACCGGTGTGCCGCATGCCAGGGCTTCGATCAAGACCAAGCCGAACGGTTCCGGCCAATCGTACGGACAGACCAGCGCAGAGGCTTCTCCGAGGAAATCGTCCTTTTCGGCATCCGTGATTTCGCCCACATACTCTATCAGTGGATGAGACATGAGTGGCTCGATCTGGTTTTGAAAATAGTCGCGGTCGGCAGGATCAACCTTCGCCGCGATCCGCAAGGGCAGTCCGACGCGCTTCGCGATTTCAATCGCATGGTCCGGTCGTTTCTCCGGAGAGATACGTCCCAAGAACGCCAAGTACTTTCCTGGCTTCGGTTGGAAGGTGTAGAGATCACGCGGCAGGCCGTGATGGACCGTGCCTACCCAGTTGGACCACGGAAGCGGTCGGCGTTGGGCATCCGAGATCGACACCAAGGGCAGTTCCGCGAATTCACGGAACACCGGTACCAACTCGGGCAAGTCGAGCCGGCCATGCAGCGTGGTCACCGTGGGCACCAGGCAACGTCGAGAGAGCGAAAACCCAAAAAAGTCCAAATGAGAATGAATAATATCGAACTCCTCCGGCGATCCGAACACGCGCTCGATCAAGCTGACCAGCGGCGCATCGCGGTTAAAAATGCCGGCGTTCAGGCGAAGCGCCTGGGGACACACTGACTCAAGGCGCGCCCTGGTCAAGGAGTCTCCGCTGGCAAACAGTGTCACATCGTGTCCCAAGCGAACCAGCTCTTCGGTGAGATAAGACACGATTCTTTCCGTTCCGCCGTACAGCCGCGGCGGGACACTTTCCCAGAGCGGAGAGACTTGCGCGATCTTCATGTTTCCTTCCCCTTTCTTAAGGTGTTCTTTGTGTCCTGAGGAGTCTAGAGCCGTCCCATGTGGACAGCGCCAGGCTACCGATTAGAATCCGTCGTCATACATTCGATCTGTCGCTTCATCAGCGTTCAACTCACGCTATCAAGGTTTCTGACGATGCTCACTAGACAAAACAACATACTGAGAAGGAAATATGTCAACTGCGTTCTGAAGCACGAGCCCTTCACTCGTTTTTTATTGGGTTATGAACAAACAGATGTGAAGAGGAGCAAAGCACGGACCAGACGATCAACGTCCAAACGGATCTTCTACGGGAGAAGAGAAATCAGCGGGCAATCGATGCGATTTTGAAATGGAACTACTTAAAATCGTAGGAAGAGTTGGCCTCATTGTTCGATCGTCTGGAACACGCAGAAGGAATTCCGTTTCTTACTGCTGTGCTGTGCTGTCGGACAACTTGTCCGACAGAGAGCAGGATGCGCATCTGTCCACAACCATTCTCCTATACGCACTCCTATACGCACCTTAGCCCCGCCTTAATCCGGTAATGGGATCGAATAGATGAAGATGAGTCGGCATGACGGATAGGCCGACCCGATCTCCGGTTTTAGCCTGGATTTCAGATGCCGCTAAACCCGTCACAGTACGGATGTTTGGCGCTGTGCCGATTTCGACTGTCACCCAGGTCTGTCCTCCGGTCGGCTCGATGAGCCGGATAAAGCCGGGTATTTCAGGGGTCTGCCCAGGCTGTGTTGGAGATCCATCCTTACTGGTGACATGCACGTGTTCGGGACGGATGCCCAGCGTCACCGCAGTTCCGTCATCTCGCGGCTGAACCAGGTGAGGTATGGGCACTCGTAGAGGTCCCGTCCGAATCGAGCCGTTTTGCAACTCGGCCTCCATGAGATTCATGGCGGGGGAACCGATGAATCCGGCGACGAAGACATTCGCCGGCCTGTCATACAGCTCCCGAGGGTGGCCCAGTTGCTGGAGTCGGCCTCGGTCCAGTACGGCCACTCGATCGGACAAGGTCATCGCGTCGGTCTGATCGTGAGTGACGCAGATCATCGTCGCCCTGAGCTCATCATGAAGCCGCCGCAACTCCGCTCGCATGCCCGCGCGGAGCTGCGCGTCCAGATTGGACAGCGGTTCATCCAAAAGAAACACCCGAGGCTGTCGGATCAGCGCCCGCCCGAGGGCCACTCGTTGGCGCTGGCCTCCGGACAGTTCCCGAGGTCGCCGTTCCAGAACGGAGCTGAGTCCCATCATCTCGGCGACTCCACGCACTTGCCGAACAATGTCATCCCGGCTCGGCTTACCTTGCAGCCGTTTTCCGACCAGCAGGGGGAACGCTAAGTTTTCCTCGACCGTCATGTGCGGATAGAGCGCATAGTTTTGAAAGACCAATGCCACATCTCGAGAACGTGGAGACAACATCGTGACATCCTCGCCGTCGAAGAGGATGCGTCCTTCCGTCGGCGTCTCAAGTCCGGCGAGTACATGCAATAGCGTAGACTTTCCGCAACCTGACGGCCCTACGATGGTAAACAGCTCTCCCTCATGCACGGTCAGCGTCAGATCTATAATGACCTCCGTCTGACGGAACCGCTTGCTCAGTTTCTCTATTTTTACTTCAGCCATTTTCTCAGTAACGAGGACTGAGGACTGAGTCCAATCAGAAACCGCTCTTGTAAACCCTCAGTCCTCAGTCCTCACTCCTCGTACCTCAGTCCTAGTCGAGTCCTAGCCTTTAACGCTCCCCGCGGTCAGGCCGGCCACAATATGTCGCTGAAATATGAATGTCAGTAGGACGACGGGTGCGGATACGATAAGCGATGCCGCTGCCATGTCTCCCCAGGGGACTTCATGCAGGCCGGGAAAGAGCGCAATGGCCACCGGACCGGTTCGCGACGCCTCCGTCGTCGTCAGCGTCAACGCGAACATGAACTCATTCCACGAATAAATGAACACCAGCAAGGCCGCGACAGCCACCCCTGGTAGCGCGGGAGGGAGCACTACTGAGAAGAAAGCTCTCAATGGACTGCTGCCGTCCACACGGGCCGCCCAATAGAGTTCCTTGGGAAGCTGCCCAAGAAAGCTGGTCAGTACCCAAATAGCAAGCGGCAAGGCGTAGGTCGTGTGGGTCAGAATCAGTGCAGCGAGCGTATCGCGAAGGTGGACGGCTCTCACGAGGAGGTATAAAGGATTGATGACGGCAATGGGGGGAAACATTGAGATGGCAAGGACCAGGCCCAACATCACGTGCTGTCCCTTAATCGGGAGTGTGGTGAGGGCAAAGGCGCAGAGTCCGCCAAGACCGATGGCCAATATGGTGGCCGCGGTGGCGACGACGGCGCTGTTCAGCAATTCGCGCATGAATGACGGATGCGCGATGACGGCCCGATAATGGTCGCCTGTCGTCGATTCCGGAAACAGCGGCGGCAGGCGGACAAGATCCGGATCTAACTTGAAGGAGGTTAGGAGTTGCCAGGCGACAGGGCCTAGGAAGAACAAGATGAGCAACGTCAGAGCGAAGAGCCGCCCGAGCGGCAGTCGAGTCCACGCCGGCATGTGGACCAATGACCTCATCATCGTGTTGACTCGCGAAGAGAACGGCGGAGCAGGATCAGATATCCCAGCGCCGTCAT
Source organism: Nitrospiraceae bacterium (assembly GCA_052389595.1). GTDB lineage: Bacteria > Nitrospirota > Nitrospiria > Nitrospirales > Nitrospiraceae > JBQTHT01. The sequence goes on along the minus strand of JBQTHT010000244.1, from coordinate 19,650 downwards.
GGCGGTGAGGACAAACATCGCCGATGCGAGCGCCGACCCATAGCCGAACTGGAGACTTTGAAAGAGCGTCTTGTACGCATAGATAGAAAGCGTTTCGGTGCTGTTGCCCGGTCCCCCGCCCGTCAGGACATACACGGCGTCGAACACACGAAACGCGTCCATCGTGCGAAACATCAACACCACCGTCATGATAGGAAGAAGTAATGGTACCGTGAGACGGCGAAAGATCGCCCAGTTTCCGGCTCCATCGACCCGGGCTGCTTGATACAGTTCCGCTGGGATGGTCTTTAACCCGGCCAACAGGAGAAGAGCAGCAAACGGCGTGGCTTTCCAGATGTCCATCAGAATGGCGGCGTGGATCGCCCAGAAAGCATCGCCCAGCCAGTTCACGGGTTCTCGAATCATCCCGGCTCGAAGAAGAAGATAGTTCAAGAGTCCATACTCCGAGTGATAGATCCACTCCCATAACCTTGCAGAGACGACGGTGGGAATGACCCAAGGCAGGAGAATCACGGCTTGCAGCCATCCGTGACCCATCGTGCGGGTCTCAGGGATTGAAGTCTGCCGGCTTTGACGCCATGTTCCATCGATGAGCAGCGCGATCGCCAACCCCAACACCAGTTCTGCGGCGACAGACATCACCGTGAAATACAACGTGGTCCCGCATGCCATCCAGAAGCGATGGTCCTGCAACAATAGGCGATAATTCTGCAGCCCCACAAACTCTGCAATCCCGAATATCGGCAAACGCCTTTCGAGACTGACCCAGAGGGCCGCCAAAATCGGCCCTAGAGCTAAGAGCGCGAGCGCCAGTAAAGCCGGCGTGGCGCAGAGATATCCCCAAGTCGCATCCGACCAGCGATCGCGCAAACGGTTTGTTCGTATGGCCGACCCACCCTTCGTCTTCATGGTGAAACACCACTCTGGGGAGGAGCGTCAATCCCGACGATCCGTGAGGTTTGGCGTTGTGCCGAACGAAGGGCCTCCCGAGGGGATCGCCTGCCGACCATCACCGCGCTCAGCTCCGACTGCCAAACCTGGGAGAGCATGAGATAGTAGGGAGTCACCGGACGGGACCTGGCTGCGTCGACGATGGGATACAGATCGGCGAGCCAAGGTTCTTGCCGAAGCAACGCGTCATCGTGATACAACGAACGACGCGACGGTTTGTAGCCGATCTGTTGCGCGATCTTCTTCTGCGTATCCGAGTCGGTCAGGAAACGGATCAATTGCTCTGCATTATGTGAGTGTTCGGCGCTGCGGGGAATCGCCAACATCCATCCGCCCAGCACCGAGGAGGACGACTGACCGGAGAAGGACGGCAGCGGCCCCAGCCCAATTTTGCCGCGCACCGGCGATCCTTCGGTCTGAAGAAGCGACCAGGCATAGGGCCAGTTTCGCATAAAGATAGCGCGGCCTGATCCGAACACATGTCGAGTCACTTCTTCATCCGCAGTCATCACCAACCCAGGAGAAATGTCGTCCACGATGAGATCGCGCATGAAGGCCAGGGCTTCCTCGGTCTCGGCCGCAGGCCCGTTCAGCAAGTGGCCGTTATTCCCCCATACAAACTCCAGCGCCGAACAGACGAACCCTTCGTATTGTTTGCCTTGCCACACAAATCCTTTCAAATGAGGGTCACGCTCTTCCTTTACGATGGTCCGGGTCGTTTGAACCAAGTCCGACCAGGTTTTCGGCACGGCTAACCCATATCGCTCCAACAGATCCCGCCGGTAGAAGAGGACGCCGGCGTCCACATACCAGGGAATGGCGTACAAGTGTCCGTTGAACATGGCCGCATCGATGGCGGAAGAAAAATAGTCGCTTCGTTCGAAGGCCCGAAGCAGTTCATCCACCTCCCGGATCCAGCCGGCTCTCGCAAATTCTTGCACCCAGATCATGTCAAGCGCCAGCACATCGAACGCGGCGCTGCGTCCTTCCAAATTGATGGCATAGAACTGATGTTGCTGATCAGAGGAACTGGGAAGGATTTCTTCCCGGATGGTTATGCCGGGGTGGCGATGCTCGAAGTCTTTGAGAAGCAGCGCTAATTCACCAGGACCCGCCGACATCTTGCCGTGTTTGAACACGAGCGCGGCGCCGGGCGATCGAGGATCGTCCGGCGTGCATGAGACGCATGACAGGCCGGCGCCGATAAGCAGGCATATCGCAACAAGCTTCGCCGAAGCCATGGGATCATCGTCTTAGCGCAGGATTACAAATGCCGTAAATCGTCCGGGCCCGTATTTTTCCCCCGGGTGGTCAAACGCTGTTCCAGAAAATCTCTTGCCAGATCTTTCGCGCCGAGACCGAACGCAATGGCGACCGCCATCACGATCCCGCCGAGCGTGATGCCGAAGCCGACCACGACTATATTCTGCGCGATCCCCAGTTGCTCCAGAGCCATGGCCACGGAGAGCAACTGAACGCCCCACCGGGAACAGGCAGCGATCAATCGCGCCGGAGGCAGGCCGGCGTTGACTGCCGCGATCAAGACTGTTTGTGACACAAAATTGGAGAGCAAATAGCCGGCGACAAGAATCAGGGTTGCCGTAAACAGGTGCGGGACATATGCCAAGAATGAACGCGCAAACTGGTTGACCGGTTGTAAATTCAAGGCGCCGAGCGCGGCCATGGCCGCGAAAATCACCACCATCCAATAGGCCGCTCTCCCCACCAGCTTGGAGGGATCGGTCTTGACTCCTCCTCGCAAGAGCGCGGCGCTCACTCCCAGTCGATGGCTCAAGTGGTCCATTCCGATCACGCGCAAGATCCGTTCAATGAGATGGCCGATCACCCACGCCGCTGCCAGACCGACCAAAAGAATGATGGACATCGCCAGGAGACTGGGCAAGACCACCAGTATCTCGCGGCTCAACAGTTCCAACGGCTGCAGTAAGGCCTTGTCCCAGAAATCATGCATGGTCGCCTCCATACGAACGTGCGGACCTGCCGATCATGCGCTCTCCTTCTCGACCGGTACGGGCCCCCAGCGCTCCAGCAAGTACGGCTTGTGCTTTTCGAAGGCTTGGCACAGACTTTCGATTCTGCCTTCCGCTTCCGCCGACGTGAGTCCCTGAGTTTCCAAAACAAAACTGGCCGTGCGACCTAAATACAGCGGGGTCAGCGCCTTGAGGAGATGTTCGCGCGGCATGGTCCGGGTGTGATAGGACACCGCCGCATCATAGACGAGGCGAGCCCAAAGGTCGTCGGCGATGCGAAAATGCGCTTCCGGCACAGCCTTCATGGCGATGAGTCCGGCCATCGTTTGTTCCGAGAGAATTTGCCGCCAAATGGGTTCCAAATCGCTCAGACCCTGTTGAAAATTCGTGATCATGCGCTGCACGTTGACATTTACCGGCTCTACACCGACTTCGTATTGGAATCCAAACAGCTTGACGGGGGAAGACAGCTCGGTCTTCCTCCAGACAGCCTCGTGCTCTTCCATCAAGGCAAAGAGCGCGCCGACCACCTGCGTCAACATCGCGGCCAGATCGGCGGCGGGATCCTTTGGATTATGAATCTTCGCGCCTAAAAAACTTTGACACACGCGTGCCCCGCTCGCAATGGCCTCGGTGGTCATCCAGATATCGATCCCGAACCGCGCCACATCCGATTCCCAGACATGCTGATCCAGATAATGCTCCGCCAACTTTCCCGAGAACCCGAAGTCACCGCCGATGGGTTGACGAATTCGTTGGCCATACAAGGCCCTGGTCAGGGGATAGACGATGCTGTTGGTGATGGTCCCGTCGTATTTATGTCGAAGGTAATAGGGCGCGACATAATCATAGCCTTCTTCCAATACCGGCCGGAGCAACAGTTCGATCCACTCGGGGGTGATACTCCGTAAGTCCGAATCCACGACCGCGCAGGCCTTCACGTTCAGCCGACGCGCAATTTCAAAAATCGTGCGAAAGGCGCTTCCCTTCCCGGGAATACCGTGGTAAGGCGTGATGATCTTATGCAGCGGGCTTTGCCGATCGCTGATCAACATCGCCCCGAAGTCGACCCCTGTGCGAGCCACGACTTCAGCCGTCTGGTCGGCAGACCCTCCATCGGAATTGACCAAGACTGCGCGCCGCCCGGAAAAGTATTTGACGAGACCGGCGCTGACGGCTCGCACTACGTGCCCGATGGTAGCGGCGTTGTTGTAGCTGGGAATGCCGACGAGAAGATCAGTTTCTCCGATCTCGCGAACTTTCGCATCCGTCTCTGAAGCCAGGGGGGTGGTCTTCTCAGCCATTCATAGTCTCGAAGAATACCTTTGCTAAATGATCGAGGTTAACGTTGCGGTCGGCCGGTTTTCCGCTGATACCAGACGGCCAACCCGGTTCCGATCACGAGCCCGCCCCAAAAAGTCACGAGCAGAAGAAAAGTGGAATCGTAACTCCTCCCTCCCCTTCTGGAATTCTCGGCTTTCTGAAGCTCACGCCCCGGAAGTCCCACGCGACCTTCCGCGCCAAGCCAGTCCCGCGGGTTCTTGCGACTTGAAGCGTCCTCCGGAACGAACGTGCGATGTTGGTCGACGATCATGGTTGTCCTCCCTCTCGTTCCGTGGTGGTTGGGTCCCAGGCGTGGTCTTCCTCAACGGCTTGGACTAAGCGATCGAAAATATCCGGCACGGCCGCCGCCACACGACTCCAATTGGAGATCATCGGTACACCTAGGGGATCGTCGAGAAAGCCGTCGGTAGCCATCCTCATGCCTTTGAGAAACACTTCGACCGCGGTCCGTTCCTGATGGCGATCGAACTTCAAGCTGTTGATGGCGGCGTCATGCTCGTACCGGCTGATGGCTTCCTGCGCTGCCTGTAAGTAAGTCGCCCGCAGAGTCTTGAGCAGACTTTCCGACAACACCACGCCGTCGCTCGCAAGATTGCGGAGTAACGACTTGGTAATATCGACGCACATTTTCAGGAGGCCCCCGTCCGGATTGTCCGGCGACAATCCTTGGTGCTTGTGCTCATAGGCATCGGCAATATCAGCCTGACAGATGCGTCGTAAGGCGCAATTGCGATACACCTCCGCCAACACCCCGACCTCCAAACCCCAATCGCCGGGAATACGGTTGATCCACGCGAGGTCGGTCACCATCGCGAATTCTCCCGCCAGCGGGTACCGAAAGCTGTCTAAAAATGCCAGCATCGGTTGAGGTCCCACCAATTGCTGTAGACTCCGGATCAACGGAGTCATGAATAGCCGCGTCACGCGGCCATGCAGGCGATCGGTCACCCGGCTGTAATATCCTTTACAGAATTCGTACCCCAGGTTGGGATTGGCGATCGGGTAACAGAGGCGGGCCAAGTAGTCACGGTTATAGCTCACAATGTCGCAATCGTGCAGCGCAATGACCTTACTCTGCCGTCGGGCCAATACATAGCCGAACGCCGTCCAGCACCCTCGTCCCTTACCTTGCAGACCAATGTCGATTTCTTGCGAGACCAACAACTTGAGCATATTTTGTATGCGCGCACCGTCGTTCCAGATGAGCCGGACCCGTTGAGGCAAGACGGAAAAATACTGTTTCGCCAACCTGAATTCAAGGGCAGAAGCGCGATCGAGCGAGATGACAATCTCGTTGAGATACCGCACATGCTGCAGGGCCTCGACGATTCCCTTGAGCGCCGGACGTTCCAGTTCGGCGTAGAGAGACGGCAAGACCAGCGCAATGGGGTTGACAGTCGCGTGCCGCTCGAGTTCTTTCTCCAATTCGTCGGCATTGAACTGCCCCAACCGATGCAGAACCGTAACGAGGCCGTTTTGATGGAAATCGGACATGCATCATCCTCCTACGAGCGCGGCCGACGTGCCCGACGCCCCAATTCCTTATTTAGGCAGTGTATAGCGGGACCGGGGTCGTTGGAAAGAGAAGAAATGGGCTGTGGATAACACGAACGACTGAAAGAGGATGAGGAGGTAGAGGTCTCACATCCTATTGACCAGGCGGTAGGGTCCGATGAGTCGTCACCGCTTTGACGATTTTTGCGTGCTTGAGAGATTCTAATACTCCATCCGCCGGCTGTGGCTGAGGCAACGACACCACGACATCGTACCATCCGGCATTGTTCGCCCCCTTCCGGCCATGAATTTCTTGCATGAGGTGATCGATACTTTCCTCCGACGTGCCGTCTTGAAAGGATACCCAGAAGGTGAACGGTTGAGCCGGATTGTCACGCCGTGCCTCCGCCACTTGGGGAGGCGGCGTCGCCTTTTCAGCTATGACGATGTCCTTCTCAGGCGGAACGCTCACCTTCGAAACGTCCAGGCCCGCTGACTTCAACCGATTCTTCAACTCCTGATTGCTCCCCTCAAGCGCAGACAGTTGTTTCGTCAATCCTTCATTGGCCGCCGTCAACGTCTTCAGCTCTTTGTGGACCTGATCGCGCTCGGCGTCTACCTTGCTCATCAACAGGCGTGTGAGATGGTCGACCTCGCGCCCGACGCCCTTCTTGTCATTGACTTCTCGCTGAACCGTCATGACTCCGGCGGCCAGTTGTTGCTGAGTCTGCGTCACCGTGTTGAGGGTGTGCTGAAGTTTGGCGATATGCTGCTGTTGGGTCTGGGCGACAGCCGTCTGCGTTTCCGTGAATTGCGCCAGCTTTTGCTCGAGACTTCGCATGTCGTCTCGGATAGCGGCTTCGACTGAGGAAGATTTTTCAAGATGAGATTGAGCGGTTCGGTCCATCCAGCGATCGGTGATCAAAAAGAGGGCGACAGCCGTCACACAGATCTGCGCAGCCGCTAGAGTCCGCGGCCATGCTAGACCGACCGGTCTGAGCCCAGACAAGCCCGCCGCCAAATTTTCCGCGGCCTGTTGCAGCCGACCCCACCGGGCAGATGCTGGTTGATACGCCACCCTGGCCGATCCCCGCTCCTGCTGATTATGAACGCTGATTTCCAGCGCATGGCCCGACAAAGAGCTGCATGCCGTCCGCATGCCAATTTCCGGCGCGCACAATCCTCCGACTAACGTGCCCGCTTCGGTGCGAATTTCAATAGTCTCAATCACGCGTTCCCCGTCGGCATAGGTGAAAGCCGGCGACCCCCGCCGACAATCCAATGTGCCGACCCGAGCATGGTTGACGAATACCTGCAGGAAGTCAGACCTCTCTCGATGCCTGTGAGAGGAATGATCCTCCAACGTCTCAAGCAGGCGTGTGCGATAATCGCTGAGTTGCACGTCCGGTTCCATGTCCTTTTCCACCTCCTCGTTCCGGCATGAAGAAGGCCATCAGTCCACCCTTTTGCAATGGGCGCACCTGGAGGTCGATTCTCGGCTTGACGGCGCCTTGAGTGTCGGTGCCACGGAGATCACAGGCGTGGGTAAAACAATCATGACAAAAAGCCAGATGCCAGACGCGATAATCATAGCCATAATCCTGTCCGAATAAGTCATCCCACTTTTGCCGTGACAAGCAGGGATAATGCTCCGGCTCGCTCTTTCGATAATGCGCGAGAAGAAGACGAGTCAGGCGATCCGCCTCCGCATTCAGCCGCTCAGGATGATGGCGTTTCTGTTCCTCGATGCCGTTCAGCTCGGTGTCCGTCATTCCCATTTCTTCCATCGTCCGCTGCCATCCGGATTGCCGCCATCGTTCAAAATTCTTATACACGCGCTGGCTTTCCGCCATCCCGAGGCCCAACGTCTTGACCACATGTCCCTGCCCGAATCCATACAGATGATAAAACAACGCCATCAATCCATCTCGGCTGACGACGGCCCGCGAGGTCAGCCCATCCAAAAACCGGCCCAGGGGAGACAGGAGGTCCTTGTGATAACAGAGTGGCTCCGGCTGGCTATAGTATTTGGCGATGAGACTGTCCAGTAAGAACAATGGACGGCATGGAACCTCGGTCCGGCCGCAGACCAGAAATCGTTCCACCAATTCATACCCCCAGCGCAGCGCGAGTTTTTCGTGAGTAATGTCCGGTTCCCATTGTCCGGTCTCTTTGAGAAATCGCTTCGTTTGGGTCGTCGCGCGGTCGAGCAATTGAGGCAATGCAGCGGCCGCGAATTGGTCGAATTCTTTCGCCGTCGCCACGACGTTGCTGAAGCGCTCCGACTGATCCTGGCTCTCGCTCATCGATCCCCGCCAAGCTTCCCTATGGTCTACCCATATACTGGCTCTTTGCCTCGGCAAATGCAATTGGACATTTTTTCCGTCTGAACCCCCGTTTTGTCTATTGGAGTCCTTCCATGACTCTTGTTAAAGACTAACTCACCCACATACATCGCGTATGCGGGCAGCCTAAACCATTTGCAAGGAGGATCGACATGAGACAGGTAGCAAGCATGTTGGCGTTTGCAGCGCTTCTCACCTTTGGCCTGGGGAACGCCTTAGTCTATGCGGGAGATCCCGCCCCCGCCCCGACCGAACAGAAAGACAAGAAAGACACGTCCAGTGGAAAACTCTATGGCGACGAGAAGAAGGACGAGAAGAAAGATATGGGTGGCAAGTAATTGACAGTGGGGGCATGGCTCCCGCTGTGCCCCCGTTATTCAAAGGAGGAGAGCTATGAGACGCTTCTCAGCTCGGGCGGGTATCATCACTCTACTGATGACCGGCCTGATCGCCACGGCAGCCCTGGCTACTCCAGACCTTCCCGTCGCGCCTTTGGCCACTTCCGCATCAGCCGCCACTTTCGACCTGGTGCGAATCGAGGGCGACTATTATGTGGTCAAGGATGCCTCGGGTCAGGAAAAGCGCCTGCATGTCAGTAAGGATACCGACATCCTCGCTCCGGTCAAACCAGGCGACCGGATCGAAGCGTGGGTTCAATCGGATGGTCATGCGAAAACAATCATGATCGTCAAGAGCGCTCCGGCTCCCTAATGCCATGCCTGGTGGGATTTGATGGGGTGATAGAGAAGGTCATAAAACAAGACCGCTCAGCGTCGTCCGCGAGATTGGTAAGAAGGTGTTCCATCCCGCGGTTCGAGATATGTCGATGAAATCTGATCGTCGAAAGACCCCAATTTGGAAGAACATGCTGCCCTCGCGATTCGGCACAGTACCGCCAACGACCAACGAGTCGAAGATCATATCTCTCGTGTGAGAGAACCCGGCCTTTTTCTCGAGCATCACAATCCCCTTCCCGCTCAAACCAAGCGCGTCGTGGCGTGGACCTGTCCCAACCGATCCATACATATGTTCCTCTGATATGGGGATCCGTGTGACGCCAATCCTCGGGTCCCGTGTGCAACCGGAGGGCGTCGAAGTGTGGCAATGAAAGATGCCTCCGCGCCTCTCGTATTCTGGCGACTTCTGCCCATGCATCGGACAGCATAAGGCGGTACGAACACATCACTTCAGGATGTCCTTCCCACCCCGACCTCAATTGGATCGACAAGCCACAGCCATTAAGATCCCCGTCTATTCTGTTGTTGCACAAGAATTGCGGGGTGAGTAATCTTCACCGAGGAGCGATATGCTCTGCTCAGCCGGTGCAAAGGCTGTTCGTCTGTGTGTCCATCGGGTTCATCGTCTGATGATCACAGGGAGTCCACCCGCGCATCATGCCGTTAACAGGAGGGACGGATATGAAATACAGAATCATGCTGGTTCTCGCCGTGGCAGGTCTGACGGCGACGGGTTGTGTCAGCAGGAGCACTCACACGCAAACGTTGGCGGAATTGGACCAAGCCCGGAGGACCTCGGCGCAAACCGTGGCGGCCTTGGACGATCTCAAGAAACAATCGGCTGCCGACATCGAAGCTCGTGAAGGCGTCAAAGCGAAACTCTCGAACAAGCTGTTGGCCGCGCAGAGCGATTTGGACAAGACACGCCAGAACCTGGATGCCGTTCAAAAGAAATTCGATAGTGAGCGAGAGGGCCGGCAAGCCGCCCAAGCCGAGGTCAGCAAGCTCACTGGAGACCATCAGGAAGCACAGCGGCAAAACGGTGAGTTGAAGCGGGAGCGAGACCTGCTGCAGGCTCGAGCGGATGACCTGCAGCAACGACTGGAAGGGCTGGAAAAGGAAAAGAACCAGCTCATCGCGTCGCATTCGGAAGCTCGAGACAAAGCTCGTGATCTGGAAACCAAGCTCGCATCGGAAGCGGCTCAACTTGCGGCGTTGCGGGAAGATAAGCAGCGGCTGTTGAGCGGGACCACGACGGCGCAGGAGGAAATCGCGCGATTGCAAAAACGCGCCGGCGAATTGGAAACCCATGCCGCACGAGTGGCTGATCTGACCAAACGTCTGGAAGAGCGTGACCAAGAGATCGGTACACTGCGCCAAGCCGCCTCCGACCGCGAGACGTTGGCATCGAAGCTGGCAGCGGTTTCGGACGAACTTGAGAAGCTCAAGCAGACGCAAGAGACACTCCAAGCCAGCTTGCAACAGGAGCAGGAGCGACTCAAGGATGAAGCGGCTCAAAAGGGAAAGTTAGATCAAGAACGTCAGCAACTGTTGGCCAGCCTCCAACAGGAACAGGACCGACTCAAGGCTCAAGAAGCGGAAAAAAACAGACTTGAACAAGAGCGCTTGGCGAAGGAGGAGGAAATTCGCCGCCTGACACAGACCCATGAGGATCTGACGAAATCCCTGCAAGCTGAAATCGCCAAGGGGGATATCACGATTCAACAAGTGCGTGACCGGCTCACGATCAACATGGTGGACCGAGTGCTCTTCGATTCCGGACAGGCCCAGGTGAAACCCGCGGGTCTCAAAGTCCTCAAGCAGGTCAGCGATGTGCTCAAGAAGATCAACGACAAGCAAATCAGGATCGAAGGGCATACCGATAACGTGCCGATCGGCGCCAAGCTCCGGGAAAAGTTCGCGACGAACTGGGAGCTCTCCACGGCTCGCGCGACCAGCGTGGTGCGCTATTTGATCGATGAAGGAGGAGTTGATCGTTCGATCATCTCGGCAGCCGGGTACGCTGATACGCGGCCGATGGCCGGCAATGATGTGGAAGAAGGGCGGACGGCGAATCGCCGTATCGAAATCGTCCTGTACCCGAAAGATTTATCGGACATCATGAAACAGGTGAAAGCCGACGCGCGCTGAGCATACGAGGCCGTTCAGCGATCCGGGCGGAAGGCGCTCATTTCCTTCCGCCTGAACCACTGATAGAACGCCGGCAAGACGATCAGTCGGCGAGGTCGAACTCACGAGTCCTCCGATCACCGCCACCACCGGCCGCTGCGCCTCGGAGCGGATTCCATCAGCGGAGCAAGCGGAATGAGACCGAGAAGAGCGACGTGGGCGGTCATCAACATCGGCCGGAGTCGTAGCAGACAGACGTGCTGAGACGAGTTGCTAGAAACAACGCCCTGCTCACGGCCACGATCAAGGTCCCCAAATGGATGGCAGGACCTCTGCTATGGACGGACGGTCGGAACGGAATGAACTACTTCCTCGGTAAGGCCAACTCAGGCTTGGCGTCCGCCTCTTTAACCGGAGCGATCTGACGTCGTTCGTCCTTCCGCTTTTCAAACCACGGAAACAGCGCCGGCAGCACCACGAGGGTCAACAGCGTGGAGGTGAGCAGCCCGCCGATCACCACGACGGCCAGCGGTCGCTGAACCTCCGATCCGATCCCATGAGAAAGGGCCAGCGGGATGAGACCCAGCAGGGCCACCAGCGCAGTCATCAAAACAGGGCGCAGTCGGAGGAGACAGCCTGTTATGATCGCTTCGTCTCCGCGCCGGCCGTCTTCCCGCAGCTTGGTAATGTAAGAGACTAAGACGATCCCGTTCAGCACCGCGACCCCGAATAAGTTGATAAATCCGACCGAGGCCGGGACGCTGAGATACTCTCCTGTCACCCAGAGTGCGACGATGCCGCCGATCAGGGCGAACGGCAAGTTCAGAATGATGAGCGCTGCGTAGCCCACCGAATTGAACGAGGCGAACAAGAGCATAAAAATAAGCCCGATCGTAATCGGCACGATGATTTTCAGGCGGGCCATCGCCCGCTGCATGTTCTCAAAGGAACCTCCCCAAATAATGTGATAGCCGCTAGGAAGCTGGACCTGGGTCTCGATCTTTTTCTGCGCTTCCGCCACGATGCTCTCGATATCGCGTCCCAGGGTATTGAACCCGATATAGATTCTGCGTTGCAGTCCCTCCCGGCTGATCAGCGCCGGCCCCTCGCGCAGTTCGATCTTTGCCAAATCCCCCAGCGGAATCAACGCCCCGGAGGCCGTGGTTAATAAAATATTGCTGATCGTGTCGACACTATTGCGGTATTTTTCGGGATACCGCAGGACCAGGTCGAAGCGCTTTTGCCCTTCGTAGACCCGCGTCGCCGCCTCCGCGCCGATCGCCGTCGTGATGATTTCCCGGATGTGCGCCACGTTAATGCCGTGCCGCGCGATCCTTCCCCGATCGATATCGATCGTCAGATACGCTTGGCCGAAGAGCTGTTCCACCCGGACGTCCTTCACGCCTTTCACGCCCGCCATAATGGCCTGAATCGAATCGGCCGTTTTTCGCAACACCTCTAAATCCTCTCCGATCACCTTCACCGTCGCCTCGGACCGGACCCCGGACAAGAGTTCGTCCACCCGCTGCTGAATCGGTTGGCTCAGTAAGAAGTTGGCGCCCGGTATCTTCTCGATGCGCTGTCGGATGGCGTCATCCAGCTCAGGCTTGGTCTGGGCCGTAGTCCAAGTATCCATCGGCTTCAGCGACACCACCGGATCGCTTGCATTCGGTTCCTGAGGATCGTTGCCCAATTCCGAACGGCCGATCTTGGAGACCACCATCCGCACTTCCGGAAATTCCATCACGGCGCGCTGCATCTCTTTCTCGATCTCGATGGATTTCTCCAATGAGATGCTCGGCAGCCTGATGGTTTGCGGGGTGATTGCCGCTTCGTTGAGAATCGGGATGAACTCGCCGCCCAGGAACGGAAAGAGCAGCAAGCTGCCCCCCAGGAGGGCCAGCGCGATAAGCAGCACAAGCCGGCGATGCGCCAATGCCCAGTGCAGGACCGGCGTGTAGACTCGTTTTGCCCACCGAAGAAGAAACGGATCCTGCTCGGCTGCGCTCGTAAGCGCCAGGGAGCAGAGCACCGGTGATAACGTAAGGGACAAACACAACGACACTAACAGAGCGATCATGATGGTGAAGGCCAGCGGTTTGAACATTTTGCCTTCCATGCCCTGCAGCGAGAGGATGGGAAGAAACACGATAATGATGATGAGAATTCCAAAGATGACCGGTTGCGCCACTTCTTGGGAGGCCCGCATCACAATGGCTTTCCGATCGACATTTTTTCCATGATGTTCCGAGAGATGCCGGTAGACGTTCTCAACGACCACGACCGAGCCGTCCACCATCATGCCGATGCCGATGACCAACCCTCCCAGCGACATCAGATTGGCCGTGAGCCCTACTTGATCCATCACAATAAACGTGGCCAGCGGCGCCACGATCAGGGTGGCCGTAACGATGAGGGCGCTTCGCACATTGCCGAGAAAGAGAAACAGAACGACGACCACCAACACGATGCCTTCCAGCAGGGCTTTATAAACCGTGCTCAGCGCGGCGGTGATCAATTCGATCCGGTCGTAGAAAGGCACGATGCGGAGGCCGCCCGGCAGAATCTTCTTGTCTCGAATTTCCTCCACCTTGTCTTTGACTGCCTGGACCACCGCCCGGGCATTGCCTCCCCGCAGCATCAGGACCAATGCTGCCACGACTTCTCGGTCACCGTTCAACAGCGCTGCGCCATGGCGCACCGCATGGCCGATGCGGACTTCCGCCACGTCACGCACATAGACAGGCGTACCGCGCACTTCCTTGACGACGATACTCTCGATATCGTGCAAGGTTTTGATCAGACCGACACCACGCACAATATACTTCTCAGCCCCCTTCTCTAAGATATTCCCGCCGGCATTCGCGTTGTTCTTGGCCACCGCGGCGAACACGTCGTGCAAAGCCAAGTTGTACTTACGAAGCAATCCAGGCTCTACCATGACCTGGTACTGTCGGACGAACCCTCCTATCGAGTTGACATCGACCACATCGGGAAGGCCTTTCAATAGCGGACGGATCACCCAATCCTGGAGCGTGCGCCGCTCCATCAGTTCCGCCTCGGAGGTGGGAGATGCGTCTGCATCGTCTCGTGGTCCTTCGAGGTAATATTGGTAGACCTCGCCCAGCCCCGTGGTGTTCGGCACCAACTGCGAGACAGCTCCCGGCGGAAGAAGCTCCTGCACTTCGAGCACTCGTTCCAGCACTACTTGGCGAGCCAGATAAATGTCGATGTCATCTCGAAAGACGACGGTGATCATGGAGAGCCCGACCTTGGATAACGAACGGATGTCGGTCAAGCCCGGCGCGCCCGTCAATTGCAGTTCGATCGGGAATGTGACAAAGCGTTCGATTTCGGCTGGGGAGAGCCCCGGGACCTTCGTGACGACCTGAACCAACACGGTGGTGACGTCGGGGAAGGCGTCGATGGCGATCGTTCGGAACGCATACAACCCGCCCGCCGCCAGAATACAGGCGAAGGTCACAACCAGGACACGTTGACGAAGAGATAGTTCAAGCAATGAGGTGAGCATGAGGACGTCGGGCGCGAATCGCTATTCGTGAAGGACGGGCGCCGCGTTGGTCATCCTGACGCATCATGCATCACGCTTCACGGTTGAGGTGCATTTCAAATCTGGTCGCTGAGGAGTTCCGATTTGAGAATGAATGAGCCCTCCATCACGACGGCCTCCCCTTCTCCGAGACCTTCGAGGATTTTGACGACCTCGCCGTTGGATTCGCCGAGCTTGACGTCGCGAGCTTCAAACGATTGGGCGTCGCGCTGCACAAACACAAACCGCCGGTCGCGTTCACGCTGCACAGCCCGCTCCGGCACGACCAGCACGTTCGGCTGCGGCAAGGAATAGACCCGAATGGTGGCGTACATTTCCGGCTTCAACTTGCGGTCGGGGTTAGGCAGCTCCAGACGAAGTTTCATCGTGCGGGTGGCGGGGTCCAGCACATCGCCGATATAGGTCACTTTTCCGTGAAACACCTCGCCCGGATAGGCAGTGAGCAACACGTCCACCATCTGTTCGACTCCGGACGCACCCGAATGGATAAACGGAATATCTTTTTCAGGAATATTGGCCGACACCCAGACTTCCGACAGATCGGCGACCGTAAAGAGTTTCTCAGTCGTTTCCACCACCTCGCCTTTGGTGAGATTACGCGCGATGACACGACTATCGAAGGGTGCGGTGATCGGGACATAGGAATGGATTTTCTGATCCCGATCCAACCGGCGGATTTGGTCCTCATTCATGCCGAGCAAACGCAAGCGATCCTGCGCCTCTCGCTTTTCCGCCCGGACGCTGAGCATCTCCCCTTGCCGGCGCTGCGATTCCGCCAATCCGATGACTTTCTCCTGCAGCAGCATCTTGGCGCGCTCGTAGGACTTTTCGGCCACATACAATTTAGCCCCGGCTTTAAGGTAGACGGACTGAGCCATGCCAAGCTCGCCGCTGTACAAGATGGCCAAGAGATCCCCCGCCTTCACTTGCTGTCCGAGATCGGCGTAGACATCCACGACACGTCCTCTGACAAGCGCCGTAATTTCCGCCATGGCATGATGATTGGGAACCACCGTCGCCGGAAAATCACGATGGGTCGTGAATTCCCCGCGCGTCACCGGACGAGCGACAATGTCACCCCTCTGCGCTTCGTCCGGGGACAGTCGCACCACATCCGTCTCGCCTTTAGACTTGACGTGGGTGGCTTCTTCGGCCGCACTGTTACAGCCGAGATTCAAAACGAGCGCAACAGCGCTCACGCAGCCCGCCATCAAGCGACCGTGCTTGATTAGGCGTCGTCGATGGGGTTCAGTATGCATCATGTCACCATTCCTCGCTCATCTCCATTAGAACACCCCACCCACGGCGCGTTCCAGCCTCGACAACGAGACGGAGAGATCGAATCGAGCCTGCGCGTAGTCCAACAAGACCTGCCGCTGCACCCGCTGTGCGTCCAGCACTTCCAGAAGGCTGGCCGCTCCTTGTTGAAAGCTGAACTTGGCGATTCGGAGCGCCTCCTCCGCTTGTTTGAGCAACCCTTTTTCAAACACCTCGATCAGATTCGCGATGGTCTGCGCATCTTGAAAATGTTGATTGACTTGCTTTAACAATTCGTTGCGCGTGCGAAACAATTCCGCTTCTTCTCGTCGCTTCGCCCCGAGCGCAGCGGCGATCTCTCCTTGCCGCTGATACCAAATCGGGGTCGGCAGGCTCACACCGGCCAGCACGGCTTCGCGCCCGATTTCCCGCACATAGCTCCCATTCACCGTCACATTCGGCACTCGGGCTTGTCGCTCAAATTCCATGGTCCGGTCCGCCTGTTCCACGAGCCTCGTGAGGCGAAGCAGCGCCGGATGCTGCTCCATCGCTCGCACGGTGAGCGCGCCGAGAGAAAGATCCTTCGGGTAGACACGAAAATCCCCTTTCACGAGATAGGCAGGGCCCAACGATCCGGCGGTCAGGGTGTCCAATATCACCCGATTGACGCGGACGGTATTCTCTATCCGCGTCACGACCTGGTTGGCCTTCAACACTTCGACTTCGGCCTTGATCAACTCGAATTGAGGCGCCTCCCCCAATCTGACACGCACACCGACAATGCGCCGCACATCTTCCACGATCTGGGAATTCAGTTTCGCCAACTCCAGATCGCGTTGCGCCAACAACAGCTCATAGAATGCGATTTTGACCTCTGCCGTGAGGTTCAGCCTGGTTTCGACCAATCCGATCGACGCGCCGGCCAGCCCCGCCTCCGCCGCGCTCTGGCGCGCGGCGCGTTTCGCAGGCCATTCTAAGGGCTGGCCGATGGTGCCGTTGTATTCCGTCAATTTCTCTCTCGAGCGTTCCAACTCCACTTCGGCGAGAACACGGCTTGCGTCTTTGAGAACGCCGTGACCACCGTATCCGGTGATCGTCGGATTCGGATAAGCCCCGGCGGTGATCCGGTTGCCGACATTTTGGTCGACACCGGCTTGTGCGCCTGCCACGACCGGATTACGATCCACCGCCAGCTTGATAATGTCCTCAATCTCATAGGTCACTGAGGCAGGCTCACCCGCCGATACAACGTCGATCGGTGTCCAGAAAGACAACACAGCAACTGTCAGAAAAAGCCGTTTCAGGTGCGCGTCAGACAACATTGGCGCCTCCGTTTCGCGTGCACTGCAATGAATATGGTCAGGCGATGAATGCGCGTGAAGTCAGGGTAAAAACCGGAAAATCGGCGGACGTAAGGGTCTTGAGGAAAAAGCGGATGAGTAGTGAGGCCCCCTTCTATGGCTTAGCATCAAGGTAAAGGCCTCGTGGGTTCGAAGAATGAACCGCTGGACAAGCACACATTCCGATTGGAGATCCTCGGTTAAGTCCTCTGTTTCAACGATCTGATCCGTGACAGGCGACGAGTCTTCCGGAAGTTGCGAAGAGTCAAGGAGAGCGGCCCATGCGCCGTCGCCAATCCACGCCACGCACGCAAGCTGGGCGGTGAATAAAATCACCAAGGCAATCAATGATGCGCGACCCGTCGATCTCATCAGCCGGTATCTCCTAACCACGCACTGTAGCAGAGCGTCCAGGCTCCCGCAACTGTGCAAATCCTCAGGAATGGATAGGAGCGGTCGGCTGTCCGTTGACTCCCCCTTGCTCGTTTTGTTAGCCTCATTTTCTGACCGCTTGGACCGATCGATATTCAAGCACAGCTTAGTCCGAAAGGAGCCGACATGGGTTCTGTTGCGACGTTGACGCCCGATCTGGTAGCCACTCTTCAGAATAAAGCCACTCAGTTACGCATTGAGAGCGTGCGCGCGACGTCGGAAGCCGGCAGCGGCCATCCCTCGAGTTGCTGCTCGGCAGCGGACATTGTGGCCGCCCTCTTCTTTTCCGTCATGCGGTACGATCCGGCGAATCCGAAGGCGCCGAATCATGACCGGTTCGTCCTCTCCAAGGGCCATGCGGCTCCCCTGCTGTATGCCGCATGGGCTGAGGCGGGCTTGATCAAGAAGGACGACTTACTCAAGTTGCGCACTTTTACCTCCGACCTCGAAGGCCACCCCACTCCGCGATTACCGTTTGTCGATGTGGCCACCGGTTCGCTGGGCCAGGGACTGCCGGCGGCTGTCGGGATGGCCTTGAACGCGAAATCCGTCGATCGGACGGATTATCGCACCTATGTGCTGATGGGAGACGGCGAATCCGTTGAAGGGTCCGTGTGGGAAGCTGTGGAGGTGGCCCGTCAGTATGCGCTTGATAATCTGTGCGCCATCGTGGACGTCAACCGCTTGGGACAGAGCGACCCGACGATGCTGCAGCATGATATGGAGAAGTATCGTTCACGCTGGGTGGGATTCGATTGGCATGCCATTGTGGTGGATGGACATGATGTGACGGCATTACTCGGCGCGTTCGTAGAGGCGGCGCGCACGAAAGGCAAGCCGACGGTGCTGCTCGCCAAAACATACAAAGGGCGAGGTATCTCCCTTATTGAAAACCAACCGGAGTGGCATGGGAAACCGCTGAAGAAGGGAGAGGAAACTCAGCACGCCATCGAGGAACTGACACGACAACTCAAACCAGGGACGTCCGCTCCACAGATCAAGAGACCTTCTGCTTCAGCAAATGGCGCCGCACCGGGCAAGACGATGGCTCCGCCGACATATGCCGTCGGCGATTCAGTCGCGACCCGGGAAGCCTTCGGCACGGCCCTGGTTGCCTTGGGAGAAGCCAACCCGTCAGTGGTAGCATAGGATGCCGACGTCAAGAATTCGACCTACACCGACAAGTTCGGGAAACGCTTTCCGGACAGGTTTTTTGAAAATTTCATCGCCGAACAGAATATGGTCGGCGCGTCGGTCGGATTAGCCGCGTGCGGCAAGATTCCGTTCGCAGCCACGTTCGCCTGTTTCCTGACACGCGCTTATGATTTCATCCGGATGGCAGCGATCAGCGGGGCCAACATCAAGCTTGTCGGCACGCATGTCGGCGTCAGCATCGGAGAGGACGGGCCGTCACAAATGGGATTGGAAGACATTGCCATGATGGCCGCGCAGCCGGGCGTCGTCGTGCTCTATCCGGCGGATGGGGTCTCGATGTATCGTCTCGTTGAAGCGGCCGCGATGCATCGAGGGATGGTCTACTTGCGAGCCGGACGTCCCAAGTCACCGGTCTTGTACGGCAAGGATGAGTCATTTAAGATCGGCGGCTCCAAGGTCGTTCGACAAAGCGCCTCCGACGCACTCACCATCGTGGCCGGCGGCGTCACGCTCTTTGAAGCTTTGAAGGCCCACGATGAACTCAAAAAGGCAGGCGTCGCCGTGCGGGTGATCGATCTGTACAGCGTCGCGCCCATCGATCGGGTCACCTTACTCGAGAGCGCCAAAGCCACAAAGAATCGTGTGTTGACCGTCGAGGATCACTATGCGCACGGCGGCTTCGGTGACGCCGTGCTGAGCGCGCTGAGCTCGGATGGCGTCCTGGTTCATAAGCTGGCCGTCCGCGAAATCCCGCACAGCGGCAAGCCGGAAGAACTGATCGAGCGCTTCGGTATCGGGTCACGCTCCATCGTCGCGACGGCTCAGCGCATCCTCCAATAGCGGCCAATGAAAACTGCCGATCCGTTGAGAAAAATGCCGTTATTCAGTTTACTCCAGGAGCGA